>CAJFOT010000133.1 GCA_904397815.1 Candidatus Paralachnospira sangeri | reverse complement strand
CAGACTTTGTTCCCGACCTGAACAAATCCTAAGGAAATATCAGCCTGCTTTTACAGAACCGGTCTTACATGAAGAAAAATCCTGATGATTTTTCTTCATTAATCCCTCAGAAATGAGCGTGGAGCGCTCATTTCTGTCTGTAAAAACAGGCGGATATTTCCTAAGGATTTGTAATCAGGTCTCCACATGTCTGCCTCCATCCCCGCCCCTGCAAAGACCGGTGCCGGCCGGCAGTTCCCGGAGCCGTTACACGACTGATTTTTCCTGTTGGCTGGATGTGTGAACAAAAACATTTGTATTATCATTACCGGGTTAAAATGAGTGGCCATGCGGCTTTATTAGCTTCATTCGGTGAAACTTTACTCATCCTCTCAAGTAAGTATCAGACTATTTTTCAGCCAATCATGAAAGATTGTATCTATACACTATTTATGTAATGCGATCCATAAATACAGTAATTTTGAGAAAAATCATACGGAACATAGCTGCCTAATAAAGAATAAATTTCATGAATGAAAAAAGTCTTCCTTATTTTTTAAGATAACAGTCTGGCGTACAAAACGGCTTGTAGAGATGAATATTACATTTTCGCAAATACCTTGACAGCGGCATACTAATATAGTACAGCAATTGTACAATATATTGAGCAGTAAATTGTATAATACAAAATATAGGGTATAAAAATGTTAGCGGTGAATTATTCAACTATACGAAATAATCTAAAGAATTATTGCGATATTGCAGCAGATGCGCACGAAACAGTCATCATTACTCGAAAAGATGAAAAAAACGTTGTATTAATAAGCCTGGAAAAATACAATCAACTTGAGAAGGCAGCCAGAAACGCTGAGTATCTTGCAATGATCGATAGAGGTATCGCACAGTTGGAGGCTGGCAAAGGACAACAACATGAGTTAATCGAGGTGGAGAAGGAATAAAAACAGTATGCCAGTCAGTAATACCCTGTTTTCGTTTCTTGCTGCAGTCAGGATTCAGGAAAATGGAATGGGGGAACCGCTCCGGGAAAGGCCTCCCGCATCCGCCTTCGGGGACAGGGGTACCGGCTCAGACTTTGTTCCCGACCTGAACAAATGCTGGAAAATAGGGGCCTGCTTTTACAGAACCGGGCTTACATGAAGAAAAATCCTGATGATTTTTCTTCATTAATCCCTCAGAAATGAGCGTTGAGCGCTCATTTCAGTCTGTAAAAGCAGGCCCCTATTTTCCGGTATTTGTCATCAGGTCTCCACATGTCTGAGCCGGTACCCCTGTCTCCGGAGGCGGATGCGGGAGGCCTTTTCCGGAGCGGTTCCCCCATTTCATTTTCCGTCCGGACTGCGCAAACTCCTTCAAACGAAAACCAGCCTTTAATCCCCTTCCGCCTTCCCCAACGCTGTCTCAATAGCCTGGATCAGCATGGTCTGGGTGTATTTCATCTGTTCGGAGATGGTGATATCCTCCAGGGACTGGCTGGCGATGATCTGGTCGGTCAGGTCGTCGAGGGCCGGTTCCATCAGGGGATACATGGCGTTCAGTGTTTCGTCCAGCTGCACGAAATCAATTGCGCTGATCTGGTCGGCGTCTACAGTGACAGTCACATCCACCGGTGTGCCGTTCAGCACGATGGATGCCGTATAGACGCCAGGTATGTATGAAGCGGAGGCTGACGGTTCGGAAGCCTTCTTTTTATTGCCTGAAAACATAAATAAAAACAGCACCACCAGAAGGATGCCCAGTCCGATAAAGATGCAGGTGTAAATCAGCTCCTTCATGCGGAGTACAAAAATTTTTGTCTGAGAGCTCATAAATCCTCCATGAAATGTTTTTGTACATTATATGCAGGCTGGCCGGGAGATATGAGGCAACAGTTCAGCCGCAGACAGAAGCTGCGCAGCAGGCGGTCTGTAACCTGCATGACCGGGTGCTGCGAAATGAGACGCTGGCGGCGGCCCGGCAGTGGATTTCTCCTCTCTTTTATGATAAAATGTTTCCAGTGAAACGGACATTTTACAGGAGGTGCCTTATGTCTCTTCAGCTTATCCTGGGCGGCGCCGGCAGCGGCAAGTCCCATTATCTCTATCAGCAGATGATCCGCCATTCGCTGGATCATCCGCATCAAAAGCACTTTATTCTGGTTCCAGAACAGTTTACCATGGAAACGCAAAAGAATATTATCGCTCTCCATCCCAGCCACAGCACAGACACCCTGGATGTGGTCAGCTTTCAGCGTCTGGCTTACCGTGTGTTTGAGGAGATGGGCTTCCGGGGGTATACGCTGCTGGATGACATGGGAAAAAGCATGATTCTGCGGAAGGTGGCCCAGGAGCATGAGAAGGAATTCAGTCTGTTCAGCAGGAATCTGAAGCGCACCGGCTTTATCAGCCAGCTGAAATCCATGCTGTCGGAATTTTATCAGTACGGCATCAGCCTGGATCAGATTCTGGATGTGTCGGGCCAGCTGGATGGACGTCCCCTGCTGAAATACAAACTTCATGACCTGGCGGTGGCCTACGCCGGCTTTGCCGAGAAGCTGGGTGAGGATGCCATCACGGCGGAGGAGGTACTGATCCGGCTCTGTGAGATGGCGGGCAGCTCGCCGATGCTGCGGGACAGCATTGTGGCGATCGACGGTTTTACCGGCTTTACGCCCATTCAATACCGGCTGCTGTCCATTCTGATGCCGGTGGTTCAGAATATAATGGTCACTGTCACCATCGGTTTGGAAGAATACCGGAGCCGGCCGGAGGGCGGCCACGAACTGTTCTATCTCAGCCGGAAGACAGCGGACAGACTGAAGGAGCTGGCACAGCAGACGGATACGCCGGTGCTGGAGGACTGTCTTCTGGCGCCGCCGGTGCCGCCCCGGTTCCGGGAGGCGCCGCCCCTTTTCTTCCTGGAGCGGAATTACGGCAGATATAAAGGAGCAGAAGGAGGGGCAGAGGAGAGCATCCGTGTGACAGCCTGCCAGAATCCGGCTCAGGAGGTGGAGATGACGGTGAGCGAAATTCTGCGCATGACGCAGGAGCGGGGACTTCGCTACCGGGAGATTGCGGTCCTGACGGGAAATATGGAGGATTACGGTCCCCTGCTGGAACGTCAGTTTGCCCTGGAGGGGATCCCCTGCTTTATGGACCGTAAAAAGGGGCTGATGGCAAATCCGCTGACAGAATACATCCGAAGCGCTCTGGAAGCGGTGCGCCGGGATTTCATTTATGAGCCGGTGTTTCGATTTCTGAAATGCGGCCTGGCGGGAATCCGGCGGGAGGAGACGGATCTGCTGGAGAATTATGTGATTGCCTTCGGCGTCCGGGGCCACCGGCGCTGGGAGGAACCCTGGGAGCGGGAGGATGAGCGGGCGGCGCCGGGAGAGCTGGAGGAGCTGAATGCCATCCGGGTCCGGGCTGCGGAGCCTTTGCTGGCGCTGCGCAGGGAGCTGAAAGAGAGTGAAAATGTCACCGGTTATGTCACAGCCCTGGTTCATCTCCTTCTCTCACAGAACATTTTCGAACAGATGGAGGGGCTGTGCCGCCGCTTTGAGGAGGAAAATCAGCCTCTGATGAAGAAAGAGTATGAGCAGGCATACGGGCTGGTGATGAATGTATTCGACCAGATCGTCCGGCTGCTGGGGGAGGAGTCCATGTCTCTCCAGGAGTTTCAGGAGATTCTGGACAGCGGCCTGGCGGAGATCCGGGTCGGGGTGATTCCGGCCTGCCTGGACCGGCTGGTGGTAGGCGATCTGGAACGTACCCGGCTGGACGGGGTGAAGGCCCTGTTTGTGCTGGGGGTAAATGAAGGCTCTGTGCCGAAGGCTTCTGACGCAGGCGGGCTGTTTTCCGATTATGACCGGGAGGTGCTGAAAACCTATCAGATTGAGCTGGCCCCTACTGCCAGGGAGAACGGGTTTATCCAGAAATTTTATCTCTATCTGGCTTTAACCAGGGCAGAGCGCTGCCTGACCCTTTCTTATGCCAAGACAGACGCTTCGGGAAAGGCGCTGAAACCTTCGACTTTATTTCATGAACTGTTTCGCCTGTTCCCGGACCTGCAGACAAAGGAGTACGGCAGCCGGGAGGATCAGATTTTGTCGGTTCATACAGCCTTTTCCTGCTTCTCCAGGGGACTGCGGGACCGGTCCGCCGGCAGCCCGGTGTGGCGGGAAGTCAGCCGGCTGCTGCTGGGAGAGCCGGCATTTCAGCGGCGGGCAGAACGGCTGGTGGAGGCAGCTTATTATCACGCCTATGACCAGGGTATCAGCCGGGCAGCGGCAAAGGCGCTGTACGGCGACCCCCTTTCTGCCAGCGTGACCCGGCTGGAGCAGCAGGCGGCCTGTGCCTGCGCTCAGTTTCTGGCTTATGGCCTGGAGCTGCGGGAGCGGAAGGAGTTTACCTTTGCCATGGTGGATCTGGGGACAGTGTTCCACCGGGCAATTGAGCTGTTTTTTCGGAAAATGAGGGAGCGGGAGATGGACTTCTCATCGCTCACAGAGGAGGAGAGGCAGAGTCTGACCAGGGAATGCGTCAGTGAGGTGACAGAGGCTTATGGGAATACGGTGCTGAAGAGTACGGCCAGAAATGCCTATATGATTCAGAGAATTTTCCGGATTACCGACCGGACGGTGTGGGCGCTGGGAGAGCAGATCAAGGCCAGCGGTTTTGTGCCGGCCGGCTTTGAGGTGGAGTTCCGCGCTGCGGATACGGAGGCGCTGCGGATAAAGCTGTCTGGGCATGAGACGATGTACCTGAACGGGAAGATTGACCGGATTGATCTGAAGGAAGAAGAGGACAAGATTTATATTAATATTATTGATTATAAATCTGGCAGCACTGTGCTGGATCTTACCTCTGCTTATTATGGACTGAGCATCCAGCTGATTTTCTATATGGACGCGGCTCTGGAGACGGTGAAAAAACAGTATCCCGGCAAAGAGACGCTGCCGGGAGGTGTGCTGTATTATCATATTAAGGATCCGATTGTGGAGAATAAGGGTCCCGGTGAGATGGAGGCGGAGGAGATCCGTCGGGAAATGCTGGATCAGCTTCAGATGGACGGGCTGATGTATCCGGCGGTGAATGAACTGCCGAAGAAGGTGCAGCCGGTGTCCCAGGAACAGTTCCGGGCCCTGGAGGATCATGTGATGAAGCAAGCCGCGGCCCTGGGAGAGGCCATTGTATCGGGGGATACGTCGCCGGTCCCTTATAAAAAGGGGAAAAAGACGGCCTGTGATTACTGCCGCTTCCATGCTGTCTGCGGATTTGACGCCAGGATCCCGGGCTATCATTACAGGCGGCTGAAGGAATGGAAGCCGGAGGAGATCTGGCAGCTGATTCTGGAAAATGAGGACACCGGCGTGTCGTAAGGAGGAAGATATGGAACGGAAATGGACCAGAGAGCAGAAGGCTGCCATCGACACCCATGGTGCCAATCTGCTGGTGGCTGCCGCTGCGGGCAGCGGAAAGACGGCAGTGCTGGTGGAGCGGGTGATCCGGATGGTGACCAGAGAAGAAAATCCGGTGGACCTGGACCGGATTCTGATTGTGACCTTTACCCGGGCGGCAGCCTCTGAGATGAAGGAGCGGATTCAGAAGGCTATTGAGGAGCAGATCACTGCGCTGACCTCCGGGACAGATGAGGGAACCCATTCCGCCGCCCTGGCCAATCTGAAACGGCAGGCAGCGCTGCTGCCTCACAGCTTTATTATGACCATTGACAGCTTTTGCGCCTATGTGGTGCGGAATTACTGCCATACCCTGGATCTGGACCCGGATTTCCGGGTGGGCGACCAGGGGGAACTGACCCTGCTCCAGGCAGATGTGATGGAGCAGCTGCTGGAAGAGCAGTATCAGGAGGGCCGGGAGGAATTCCTCCGGTTTGTGGAGTGCTACGGCGGCGCCAGGGACGACCAGGCGATGGAGAAATACATCAGCCGGCTGTATCATTTCTCCCAGAGCGACCCCTGGCCCCGGGAGTGGCTGGACAGATGTGAGCAGAGCCTGGATGCCGGAGAGGGGAAAGAACTGGACGATCTTCCCTGGATTCAGTGTGTGATCAGAGATGTGAGGCGGTTCGGGGCAGAGGCAAAGATCTGTCTGGAACAGGGGCTGGAACTGTGTTATGAGGAGGATGGCCCCTGGATGTATGAGGAGATGTTCCGCAGCGACCTGGAGACGGTAAGTCAGATCCTGGCAGCTTCGTCTTATGAGGAGATGTATCAGCTGTTCAGCCGGATGAAATTTGTCCGGCGTCCTTCGAAGAAGGATGAAACAGTCAGCGAGGAAAAGAAAAATCTGGCTGCTCAGCTGCGGGATCAGGGGAAAAAGACCCTCCAGGATCTGAAGAAGCAGTATTTTATCCAGCCTCCCCGGGAGATTCAGGAGGGGCTGGAGCTGCTGCGGGAGCCGGTGTCTGTCCTGATCTCCCTGACCAGGGAGTTCGGGGAGCGTTATGCCCTGGCGAAGGCAGAGAAAAATATCCTGGATTTCAATGATCTGGAGCACTGCGCCCTGAACATTCTGCTGTCCAGAGAAGGGGAAGAGACGGTCCGGCAGGAGGCGGCCAGAGAGCTGAGCGGCTACTTCGAGGAGATTATGATCGATGAGTATCAGGACAGCAGTCTGCTCCAGGAATATATCTTAAACAGTATTTCCCGAGAATGGGAGGGACAGCCCAACCAGTTCATGGTGGGGGATGTGAAGCAGAGCATTTACAGCTTCCGTATGGCCAGGCCGGAGCTGTTTATCGGAAAATATCAGGCATACAGCCGGCTGGGGGAAGAAGGGCAGGAAGACGGCAGAAGGAAGAACTGCGGTCTGCGTATTGACCTGAGCGCCAATTTCCGCAGCCGCAGCCAGGTGCTGGAGAGTGTTAACCGGCTTTTTTATCAGATCATGGGGCCGGAGCTGGGAGAAATTGATTATGATGAGGCGGCGGCGCTCTATCCGGCAGCTTCCTACCCGGATCCTCCTTCCCCGGAGGCGGTGCAGACGGAGCTGATTCTGATCGACGGGCAGAAAGAGATTTATACCGATGTGAAAGATGAAGATTATCATATCCGGGAACTGGAGGCAAAGGTGATCGTCGGCCGCATCCGCCAGATGACTGATCCGGATCGGGGGATGCAGGTGGTGGACAGTGTCACCGGCCAGTACCGGCCAGTCCGGTATGGAGACATCGTCATCCTGCTGCGGAGCATGGCAGGCTGGGGGCAAATGATGCGGGATCAGCTGGAGGAGGCGGGGATTCCCGCCTATATGGAGTCCTCCACCGGCTATTTTTCAGCCCAGGAGGTGCAGGTGGTGCTGAACCTTCTGAAAATTATCGACAATCCCCGCCAGGATATCCCGCTGGCGGCGGTGCTGGCCAGCCCGGCAGGCGGGTTTACGCCGGAGGAGATGGCCAGGGTTGTGGGAGAAGGGAAGCGGCGGAAGAAGAAAAATCCCGGACTTTATGATAACCTGAAACAGTACAGCAGTCAGACGGATGAGCTGGGACAGAAGACTGCGGCTTTTCTGGAGCGGCTGAACCGGTATCGGGAGGCTTCAGCCTTTATGAGTGTCCACCAGATGGTGCTCTATGTGCTGGAGGATACCGGCTACGGCGAGTTTGCGGCTTCCATGCCGGGAGGCGAGGGCCGGAAGGCCAATCTGGACATGCTGGTATCCTACAGCATCCATTTTGAGCAGACCAGCTACCATGGCCTCTTCCAGTTTATCCGCTATATCGAGAACCTCCGGCAGTATGAGGTGGATTTCGGCGCAGCTTCCACTTTCGGAGAACAGGACAATATCGTCAGGATTACCACCATCCATAAGAGCAAGGGACTGGAGTATCCGGTGGTGATTCTGGCAGGAGCGGGAAAAAAATTCAACCAGCAGGACAGCCGGGAGAAAATTCTTTTTCACCCGGTATACGGTGTGGCGGCAGATCTGATCGACCTGAAGCTGCGGCTGAAGCAGCCTTCACTGATGAAAAAAGTGCTCCAGCGGCAGATGGCACTGGAACAGCAGGGGGAGGAACTGCGGATTCTCTATGTGGCCATGACCCGGGCAAAAGAAAAGCTGCTGATCACTGCCGCAGACAGCCATATGGAATCGAAAAGGGGCAAATGGGAGAGTCTGGCGGCCTGGGAGTCCCGGCTGCTGCCGGTATCGGTGCTGTCCCAGGCGGCGTCTTTCCTGGACTGGCTGCTGATGGGACAGAAGCGAGGCGGCGAGACTGCCATGGCTGTGTCGGAGGCGGATGTGTCCCAGGTGATCGGCCAGGAGATTCTGCGCCAGGCAGGGGAGCAGATCAGCCGGAAGGAACTGGAGGAGATGACCGCCGGGCCGCCGGAGGATGAAGCCCTCCATGAACAGCTGCGGGAGCGCCTGGCCTTCCGCTATCCGGGACAGGCAGAGACGGAGATTTACAGCAAGCTGTCCGTCTCCGAGCTGAAGGAGGCCCAGGAGGAGGATGCTGTCCTGCTGTATGAGGGCCCGGTTCCGGAGATGGAAATCGGCGGTGGGGAAAGGTTCACTGGAGAATCCGGGACTTCCGGGGAGGAAGAGGAAACCGGCCTCTGGGAGACCGAAGAGACCGGCCCTGGTCCAGGTGCGGCAGGCGGAGCCGGCCCCCAGGAGGAGGCCCTTCCCGGCTTTATGCGGGAGGAGAAGCTGCAGACGGCCACAGCCCTGGGTACTTTGTACCACCGGGTGGCGGAACGGATTGATTTTTCCATGGAGGCAGACCTGGAGCATGTCCGGGAATTTTTGTCCGGCATGGTGGATCAGGGGCTGCTGTCTGTGGAGGAACGGAAACGGATTTCCCCGTACAAATGGAGCCATCTGCTGGGCTCCGCCATCGGCCGGCGGATGGGCAGGGCATGGCAGGAGGGCCTGCTGTTCCGGGAGAGACCCTTTATTATGGGGATTCCCGCCCGGCAGCTGCGGGCAGAGTGGGACAGCGGACAGCTGGTGGTGGTTCAGGGAATTATCGACGCCTGGTTTATCGAGGACGGCGGGATTGTCATTGTGGACTATAAAACCGACCGGGTGACTGAGGGAAAAAACCTGATTGACCGTTACGGAAAACAATTGTATTATTATAAGGCAGCATTGGAACAGGCAGAGGGCCTTCCGGTGAAGGAATGCATCATCTATTCCTTCCATCTGGAGGAGGAAATTCATCTGCCTCTGACAGAATTTTGACCACACAGACAGGAGGGAAAACTGTGGAACGAAAGAATGCGTGGAATACTTATGAAGAATCGGACCTGGCAGGTCTGAATCAGCTGATTGACGGATATAAAGGCTTCCTGAACCGGGGCAAGACAGAGCGGGAGTGTGTCAGCACTGTCCTGGAACAGGCCCGGGCAGCCGGCTTTCAGGATCTGGAGCAGGCGGTGGCCGAGGGAAAAACATTAAAGCCGGGAGATAAGGTTTACTATGCCCATATGGGGAAATCCCTGTTTCTGGCAGTGGTGGGACAGGAGCCGATGGAAATGGGGCTGAAGATCGTAGGCGCCCATATCGACTCTCCCCGTCTGGATTTAAAGCAGAATCCTCTGTATGAGGATGGCGGCATGGCTTATCTGGACACCCATTATTACGGCGGCATTAAGAAATATCAGTGGGTGGCCCTGCCCCTGGCCCTCCACGGCGTGGCGGTAAAGCGGGACGGAACTGTGATTCAGGTAGTCATTGGAGAACGTGAGACAGACCCGGTGCTGGGTATTACAGATCTGCTGCCCCATATCGCCCAGAGCCAGATGGAGAAAAAGGCCAGCCTGGTGATCGAGGGAGAGGATCTGAACCTGATGGTAGGGAGCCGTCCCGCCCCGGAGACTGACGGGGAAGGACCGAAGGATCCTGTGCGGACAGCCATCCTGAAGGTGCTGGAAGAGGAATACGGCATCGCGGAGGAGGACCTGATGACGGCAGAGCTGGAGGCAGTTCCGGCAGGCCAGGCCAGAGATTACGGACTGGACCGGAGCATGGTGATGGCTTACGGACAGGATGACAGGGTGTGCGCCTACACATCCTGGCAGGCGCTGAACACTGTGGAGACACCGGACAGAACCTGTGTGTGCCTGCTGGTGGACAAGGAAGAGATCGGCAGTGTGGGCGCCACCGGCATGCAGTCCCGGTTTTTTGAGAATGCTGTGGCAGAGCTGATGGACCGGGCAGGCCAGTATTCTGAGCTGGCGCTGCGCAGGTGCCTGAGCCATTCCAGATTTTTATCCGCGGATGTCAGCTCGGCTTTTGACCCGGTATTTGCCGGCGAGTATGATAAGAATAACGCTGCCTCTGTCGGCTGCGGCATTACCTTTAATAAATACTCCGGTTCCCGGGGCAAATCCGGCGCCAATGACGCCAACGCGGAATACCTGGCGGCGGTGATGGGCATCTTCGACAGCAGAAATGTGGTGTACCAGACTGCGGAATATGGGAAGGTAGACCACGGCGGCGGCGGAACCATCTCTTACATACTGGCCAGATACGGCATGGAATCAGTGGATTGCGGCGTACCGGTTTTAAGTATGCACGCGCCCTGGGAAGTGACCAGCAAAGCTGATATTTATGAGGCTTTTAAGGCATATGCTGCCTTCTATAATCTGGCATGAAAAGATGATAAAACGGCTGCCGGCTGATTTTTTATTCCTTTTTGGTTGCGCAAACCAGTCAAATTGGGTATAATGATAACATTAAGTTTATGTAAAACGGGAAATACAGATGAAAGTAACAATCGTGATACCGAATTACAACGGCGCTCATTTTATGAAGTCCTGTCTGGAGAAGCTGCGTAAGCAGACCTTTCAGGATTTTCAGGTGCTGGTGGTAGATAACGGATCTCAGGATGACAGCCTCGCTCTGATGCGGGACTGCTATCCTGAGATCCGGGTAATTGCTCTGAAGAAAAATTACGGATTCAGCAGAGCTGTAAATGTGGGGATCCGGGCGGCCCGTACGCCTTATGTGATTTTGCTGAATAATGATACGGAACCGGAACCGGAATATGTGGAAAAGCTGGTGAAAGCGATCAGCAGGTCAAAGCGGATTTTTTCCGTCAGCCCGAAGATGGTGCAGCTGTATCATAAAGATCTGATTGATGACGCAGGTGATCTGTACACCGCGGTGGGCTGGGCGGCTCAGCGGGGCGTGGGACAGCCGGCAGAGGACTATGACCGTCCATGCCGGATATTTTCAGCTTGCGCCGGGGCGGCTATTTACCGGCGGTCTGTATTTGATGAGATCGGATATTTTGATGAGCTTCATTTCGCCTATCTGGAGGATCTTGATGTGGGATTTCGGGCCAGAATCCACGGCTACCGCAATGAATACTGCCCGGAGTCGGTAGTTTACCATGTAGGAAGCGGTACCAGCGGTTCCCGGTATAATTCCTTCAAGGTGAAACTGGCGGCCAGGAACAGTGTGTATCTGAATTATAAAAATATGCCGGCGCTGATGCTGGCGCTGAACAGTCCCGCGCTGTTGGCGGGGCATGTGATAAAATATTTCTTTTTTCTGCGGCAGGGATTCGGGAAGGATTACCTGCAGGGGCTGTCAGAAGGGCTGAGAACACTGAAAAAATGCAGAAAAGTCCCCTTCCGGCAGGAACGGCTCCTGAATTATGTATTGATTGAGTGGGAGCTGGTGGAAAATTGTTTTGTTTACGCGTCTGAATTTGTAAAACGGCACAGACGCATATAAACCCGTTTACTGGCAGGTGAATTTATGTGATTAAAGATAATCAGAGACGGCTGAACCAGTTCCATGTGGTGCTGGACGGGGTCGTGATTGTGATTTCTTACCTGATTGCGTATTATCTGGTATTTTACGGAGGCTTCGGCAGCGGTGCTTCAGCTTATGACAGAAGTTTGTATCTGTCCTTTTTGTATGCCATTGTACCCGGTTATCTGCTGCTTTACTGGATGATGCACCTGTATACCCCGAAGCGGGTTCAGGGACGGCGGGTAGAGGCGGCCAACGTGGTGAAGGCCAATCTGCTGGGCATTCTTCTGTTTATCGCCGGTCTGTTTGTGATTGGCAAGGCCGAGATGGTCAACTTCTCCAGAGCCCTTCTGGCACTGTTCTGCCTGCTGAATATTGCTCTGGAGGTGGGATACCGGAATATCCTGCGGCTGTGCCTGCGCTCCATGCGTTCCAAGGGTTACAACCAGAAGCATGTGCTGCTGATCGGATACAGCCGGACGGCCCAGCGCTATATCGATCTGGTTATCTCCAATCCGGAGTGGGGCTATAAGATCCGCGGCATCCTGGATGACAATACGGAACGGGGAACAGAATACAAGGGGGTCCGCGTCATCGGGACGCTGGAGAGCCTGGATTTTATCCTGCCGCTGAACCGGCTGGACGAGATCGCCATTACCCTGAGCATCAAGGAATATGACAAACTGGAGCATATCGTGGCTGCCTGTGAGAAATCAGGGGTTCATACAAAATTTATTCCGGATTACAACAATATCATTCCCACCAGGCCCTACACAGAGGATCTGCTGGGCCTTCCGGTCATTCATATCCGCTATGTGCCGCTGACAGATTCTTTTAACGCGGCGCTGAAGCGGGGGACAGATCTGGTAGGAGGCGTCGTGGCGCTGATTCTGTTCAGCCCTATTATGCTGATTACGGCGGCCGCCATTCGTCTGACATCTCCGGGTCCTGTTATTTTCAGCCAGGAGCGGATTGGCAGACATAATAAACCTTTTAAAATGTATAAATTTCGTTCCATGGAGCTTCAGCCTCCTGAGGAGGAGAAGAAAGAATGGACTGTGAAAAGTGATCCCAGGATTACACCTGTGGGCAGAATTATCAGAAAGACAAGCATTGATGAACTGCCCCAGCTGATTAATGTGCTGAAGGGAGATATGAGCCTGGTAGGCCCCAGGCCGGAGCGTCCCTTTTTTGTTGAGCAGTTTAAAGAGGAGATACCCCGCTATATGGTAAAGCACCAGGTGCGTCCGGGAATGACAGGATGGGCCCAGATCAACGGTTACCGGGGAGATACTTCGATTAAAAAGAGAATTGAGCATGATCTGTATTATATAGAAAACTGGACCATCGGTTTTGACTTTAAAATATTGTTTCTCACATTTTTTAAAGGCTTTATCAACCGAAATGCTTATTAAAGGGAAAGGATTCGCGTATGAGACGAGACGAGGAATACGAAAGAGAACTGCGGCGGAGAAAACGGCTGAAGGCCAGACGGGCCAAAAGACGGCGTACCCGGATTCTGGTTTTTCTGGTAGAAGCGATACTGTTGGTGCTGGTGCTGGCCGGCGTTTACTTTGTGTCAGCCTTTGAGAAGCTTCAGAAGCCGGAATTTACGGAGAATGAGGTGGAAACCAATGATCTGGACGCTGAAGTAGAAGAGGCCATGACTGGCTTTTCTACGTATGCTCTATTCGGCGTAGACGCAAGAGATAACGAAACACTGGATAAGGGAACCCATGGTGATGTGGTGATGATTGCCAGTGTGAATAATGCGACCGGAGAAGTAAGGCTGGCGTCCATCTACCGGGATACCTATCTGAATATCAGTGATGACGATTCCTACGGGAAACTGACCACGGCCTATTTTCAGGGAGGCGCGCTGAATGCGATTAATACTCTCAACAAAAACTTTGACCTGAATATAACCAACTATGTAACGTTCAACTGGGCAGCTGTTGCCATTGGCATCAATGACCTGGGCGGCGTGGAAGTGGATGTGCCGGAATCCATGATGGAGGATCAGATGCTGAACGGCTATACGACCCTGACAGCAGAAGCTACCGGAATTGATTCTCAGCTGACTTATCAGGCAGGTCCTCAGACCCTGGACGGAGTACAGGCAGTGGCCTACTGCCGGATTCGGTATATTGCCGGAGATGACTATGGAAGAACCAGCCGGCAGAGAGAGGTAGTGGAAAAGGTACTGGAGAAAGCCAAAAAGGCGGACATTGGGACGTTGAATAAGATTGTCAACGATGTATTCCCTAATGTAGCGACTAATCTGGGCCTGACAGATATTCTGGCGATGGTTCCCAAGGTGGGATCCTACTATCTGGGAGATGAAGGCGGTTTTCCTTCTGAGGATATGAGAGGAAATGCCACCATAAACGGCGGAGCTATGGTAGTGCCGGTGACTTTGGTGGATACAGCAAAGGCGCTTCATGAATTCCTTTATGGAAATGATAATTATGTTCCTTCTCCCACGGTGGAACGGATCAGTGCTGTGATTGAATCGGATTCCGGTCTGAGCGGCAATTGAAAAAGGCAGAGGAAATTAAGAAAAGCCAACAGCAGATGATGCGGCAGTGGCAGACTGCCTGTCATAAAATGCTGTTGGTTTTCTTTCATATATTTCAAAATTTCTTAAAACATCGTACACAGATTAAACACAATCCGTTGTTAAACTATATTACATAAGATAAAGCAAGACATTGAGGTTCTCAGAAAGGGGATTTGAAATATGAATGAAGAATTTTATAACTATGATCATGATAATGGTGAAGAACAAAGGGTAAGCAAAGATGAAAATCTGGTTCGGGTAGAGTCAGAGGACTCCGGTCAGCAGTTTAATCAGGATGGAACATATCGCTACAAGAGAGCTGATAATGGAGCGATTCCAAAAGACCCGGTAAAGAAAAACCATAAAAATGGCAGAAAAGGAGGATGGGTGAAGCGAGCAGCAGCGTTTCTGCTGGCAGGTGTGCTGTTCGGAGGGGCTGCCGGAGGCACATTTGTGGGGGTCACACATTTCGCCCGGCAAAACGGTGTGACCGCCAGTTCTCAGGTGGCTGAAAATGAGACTGAGGCTCAGACGCAGAGTGACAGCAGTTCGACATCACAGGTTCAGAATGCCTACCAGTCTAACGGCAGTACAAGCACACTGGACGTGAGCGGTATCGTCGAACAGATTATGCCTTCTGTTGTGGCAATTACCAATACACAGATTTACGAGAATTTTGACAGTTACTATAATTATTTTCAGTATTTCTTTGGAGGCGGACAGTCCCAGGACGGCCAGGAAGAGAGTGAGCCTCAGGAATATACCGCAGGCAGCGGGTCAGGCATCATTATCGGTGAGAATGATACAGAGTATCTGATTGTGACCAATAATCATGTGATTGAAGGCGCTAACTCCCTGACCATTACATTCTGTGACGATTCCACCGCTACCGCAAATCTGAAAGGGACGGACAGCGAAGCTGACGTAGCAGTGGTAGCAGTAGAGAAGAGTGATTTAAGCAGTGATACCCTGAGCGCTATTAAAGTGGCCACAATGGGCAGTTCAGATAATCTGAAGGTGGGCGAGGGCGTGATTGCAATCGGCAATGCCCTTGGCTTTGGCCAGTCAGTAACAGTCGGCTATATCAGTGCTCTGAACCGTCAGGTGACTACCAGCGACAACATTACCCGTACGCTGCTTCAGACAGACGCAGCCATTAATCCGGGCAACAGCGGCGGCGCTCTGGTTAATATGAATGGTGAGATTATCGGCATTAACTCTGCGAAGTATTCAGATACAAATGTAGAGGGCGTAGGATATGCCATTCCGATTTCATCCGTTCAGGATCTGATCTCTCAGATGATGAATCAGGATACTAAAATCGAAGTAGCTGAGGAAGACAGAGGTTATCTGGGCATCAACGGCGCAACAGTAGACGCGGCCACAGCCAATAACCTGGCCATGCCGACAGGCGTCTATGTATACTCACTGGTGGAAGGCGGTGCTGCTGAAAACAGCGATTTAATGGCAAAGGATATTATTACAGCGCTGAATGGACAGAGTGTTTCCACAATTGACGGACTGCAGGATGCCCTGAGCTATTATGCCGTCGGCGACACCGTGGAGCTGACTGTACAGAGACTGACCAACGGAGAATATACAGAACTGCAGATCAGTGTCACACTGGGCGAGAATCCTAATCAGCAGCAGTAAAATACAAGAGCTGTAACAGGCCATCATCATAAAGCAAGCATATAAAAAATCAGGTTCCTTTTGGGGGCCTGATTTTTTCCGTCAATTCATAAAAAGTTTACTTGTGACATCGGCGGGAGTGCGATATAATACATTGGAAAAAGAGGAGGTTGTTCATATTGATGTCTGATAAACAGAACCATGACAATGAAGAACAGGATTTTCGTGAGATTGAGATCCAGCCGAAGGAGGCTGATAAACAGAATAAAGATGACGATACAGATTATGAGGAAATATGCTATGTCTGCCGGCGTCCGGAGAGCCGGGCCGGAAAGCTGATTAATATGCCGGGTGGTCTGCATATCTGCTCAGACTGTATGCAGAAAGCTTTTGATTCCTTTGAAAAAAGCGGCCTGCAGTATTCGGATCTGATGAAGATGACTTCCATGCCGCCGGGAATGACATTCCAGGACCCTTCTCAGATGCAGATTCCCAAAAAACAGAAAATAAAGCGTAAAAAAGAAGAGGGGGCGCCCGGGTTTGACCTGAAAACCATTCCCCATCCCCATGAGATGAAGGCCCGGCTGGATGAGTATGTCGTAGGGCAGGAATCTGCGAAAAAGGCGATTTCCGTGGCTGTTTACAATCATTATAAGCGGGTAGCCGCTGATCCGTCAGACGGTATTGAAATTGAAAAATCCAACCTGCTGATGATCGGGCCGACAGGCAGCGGCAAAACCTATCTGGTAAAAACCCTGGCCCGTCTGCTGGATGTACCGCTGGCCATCGCAGACGCCACATCTCTGACAGAGGCCGGTTATATCGGCGATGATATTGAGAGCGTAGTGTCCAAGCTGCTGGCTGCCGCAGACAATGATGTGGAGAAAGCGGAGCGGGGCATTATCTTCATTGATGAGATTGACAAAATTGCGAAAAAGAAAAATACCAATACCAGAGATGTCAGCGGCGAGTCGGTGCAGCAGGAACTGCTGAAGCTGCTGGAGGGCAGTACGGTGGAAGTACCGGTGGGAGGCAGCAGCAAAAATATGATGGTGCCTATGACTACTGTGAATACCAACAATATTTTATTTATCTGCGGCGGCGCTTTTCCGGATCTGGAGGATATTATTCGGGAGCGGCTGAATCAGAAGTCTGCTATCGGTTTTCAGTCTGAACTGCGGATGCAGAAGGGAGAGGGTGAGAATCTGCTGAGCCAGGTGACAGTGGATGATCTGCGCCAGTTTGGCATGATCCCCGAGTTTCTGGGCCGCCTGCCCATCATCGTAACGCTGGAGACTCTGACCGCTGATTATCTGGTGCGGATTCTGACGGAGCCGAAGAACGCCATCGTAAAACAGTATCAGAAACTGCTGCGGATGGATGAGGTGGATCTCCAGTTTGAGCCGGAGGCTCTGACCCAGATTGCCCGTCTGGCACTGGAGAAAAAGACAGGCGCCAGAGCGCTGAGAGCGATTATCGAGGGCTTTATGCAGGATATCATGTATGAGATTCCAAAAGACAACAACATCGGCAGCGTCACCATCACAGAGGATTATATCAATAAGAAAGGCGGACCGGTGATCGGCTTCAGAGGACTGTCTGTGATGTGACCATTGACAGGCAGAATTTTGGATATAGAACAGATAAGGAGGAAACAGATATGAGCAAGATTCAGACCATTCACACAGAGAAGGCACCGGCAGCCATTGGCCCTTATTCCCAGGCAAAGGAGATCGCAGGATTTCTTTTCCTGTCAGGGCAGGTTCCCCTGGACCCTGAGACAGGAGCAGTTGTGGGGGCAGATATCACAGAGCAGACAGAACAGATTATGAAGAACATTACCGCCATTCTGGAGGCGGCAGGCTCCTCCATGGAGCAGGCGGTGAAGACCACCTGCTTTCTGGCTGACATGAATGATTTCGCTGCTTTTAACGAGGTGTACGGCAGATACTTCACGGAAAAGCCGGCCCGTTCCTGCGTGGCGGTAAAACAGCTGCCCAAAAATGTGTTAGCGGAGGTGGAAGTGATCGCCTATAAAGGCTGACAGTCCGGCAAAAATGGCGAAATCGCCGATATTAAACACAATATGGCGGATCGGTTTGAATGGGAAGCTGATGTAATCAACTACATAGCCTCGTTTCAGCCGGTCCCACACATTGCTGAGAGCGCCGCCCAGGATCAGGGCGGCGCCTGTTTTTTCCAGGAAGCGTCCGCTGTTTTTCCAGACGGCAGGCAGATAAAGAGCTGATGCCGCTGTCAGAGCAGCGCAGGAAATCACCGCCGATGCTTTCGGCCATTTATCCAGCAGATTCATAAACATGCCCTTGTTATGGGAGCGGCGCAGGATCACCGGCAGAAACTCCAAAGGTCGGGGCAGCGTTTCCCCGGGCATTTGCTCCACCCGGTTTTTGCAGTACTGATCTGCCGCAAAGATACTCCCGGTCAGCAGGGCAAACAGAATTCCGTTATGTTTCATCACAATCTACATTCCTTTCGTCAATGAGAATGGCCGGTCCCCGCAGCAGCGCTGACGGCCGGTTTTTCTATGTGCCGGTTACCGGCAGAGATCAAAAATAAAGTCTCCGATCTGTTCCATGGCGTCATAGGCCTTTTTAAAAGGGGACATCTGAAAGACATGCCACATGCCTGTGTACCGGTCCAGCCGGCACAGGACGCCGCTTCTGCACAGTTTTTTGCACAGGTTTACAGAATCGTCCAGCAGCACTTCATTGGTGCCGCACTGAATATAGACAGGGGGAAATCCGCTGAAATCTCCAAACAGCGGAGAGATCAAAGGATTCTGGAGATCCTGTCCCTCTGCGTAATAAGCAACCGCCTTATCCAGATAAGGCCGGTTCAGAACAGGATCCATATCAGCCTTGTTTTGGTGGGATTTTCCGCTGAGGGTCAGGTCGGTCCAGGGAGACATCAGCACCAGACCGAGAGGCAGCCGCCGCCCCTCTTCTTTTAGTTTTAATGTAAGAGTCAGCGCCAGATTTCCGCCGGCGGAATCTCCGGCCAGGATGATATCCCGGCTTCCGAATCCCTGATACATCAGATGATCCCAGACAGCTTCCCCATCGATCAGGGCTGCCGGCCAGGGATGCTCAGGGGCCAGGCGGTAATTAAAGCTGAATACATCCATGCCGGTATTTACTGCCAGTTTGGCTGTCAGTGTTCTGGCATACTGGAGACTGCCGGTAAAGTAACCGCCGCCATGACAGTAGAGAATGATATGGCGGTTTGTGTGCCTGTGATTGGGGCGTACCCATTCGCCGGGAATCTCCCCGACCGCCGCACGTTCATAGCTGACCTGCTTTTCCATGCCCAGCAGTTTCCCAATATGGTCCTGGGACTGACGGTGCTTCTCAATATCATCATTTTCAATCATAGAATGGACTGCCCGGATGGCTTTCATCAGCTGTTCGTTGCGTTTATCCTTGTCAGACATAAATTTCTCCTTCCTATGGAGTCCATTCTAGCATATTTTGGGGAGGAAGAAAATCGCTTTATTGCTGTATATTTCTGTTAAAATATGTAACCGGGAAAAATGTGATGACGGAGATTGTAAACAGATCATGCCGGATGTTAGTGAATTTGGGATTGAAGAGACAGAGAATATTCTCTATCATATCGTGCTGGAATACATAGAGAGGAGTGCGGGGGATCTGTGAGGATGACGGCGGATTATTGTGATTGCAATCAGGGGATGATGAGGGGATTTTCCGGGAAACTGAACACAGATCCGGCGGGCCGGGGCGTCTGATGGAACAGAGAATGGAAAGGGGGCTGCCGCGTTAAGCCGGCAGCCCCCTGAAATCGTCTGTTTTTGTTTTGTCTTTATCTGCTGAAATTATTCCGCGTCAAATTTAATCATGGTTTTCAGCTTGTTTGCGCCGTTGTCGCGGAATTCACGGAAGGCAACATCTGCGTCCTTGAAGGAGTACAGGTCTGTGATCAGCGGCTTCAGATCTACCTTCCCGGATTT
Source organism: Candidatus Paralachnospira sangeri (assembly GCA_904397815.1). Lineage (GTDB taxonomy): Bacteria > Bacillota > Clostridia > Lachnospirales > Lachnospiraceae > Paralachnospira_A > Paralachnospira_A sangeri. The sequence goes on along the minus strand of CAJFOT010000133.1, from coordinate 1,185 downwards.
TACGATGTCGATTAATTCCAGGAAATCGTCTTTCAGCGCGTTTCTGGAACCGAAAATGTCCAGTTCTTTTGTCTGAATGACAGAGAATTTGAAATCCAGGTTCTGTTTTGCCACGCCTACCAGGACGACTCTTCCCCGGTATGCTGCGGCATCGATGCAGTTCTGGAAGGTGCTGGGCATACCAACGCACTCCAGGCAGACATCAAAACCGTTGCCATTGGTGATCTCTTTTACTTTTTCATCAAATACGCCGGGGGCGTTGTTCAGGATGGTTCCGTCAGCACCCATTGCTTTTGCCTTCTCCAGTTTTAATTCAGCGATATCGCTTACATATACCTCTGCGCCGAAATATTTTGCGGCAGCAACAGCCAGGCAGCCGATGGTGCCGGTACCTACTACCAGAACTTTATCTCCGGCCTTTACATTTGCTCTCTTTACAGCATGGTAGCTGATGCAGAAAGGCTCAATCGCAGCCAGCAGCATGGGATCCAGGCCCTTGCCGGGGTAGATTCTCTCTACCGGCATGGTAATATATTCATAGAATGCGCCGTCTCTCTGCGCGCCCATTGTCTCATTGGATGTACAGCAGTTCACAAACCCTCTCTCACAGGAATAGCATTTGCCGCAGTTGAAATAGGGATTGGCTGTTACGATCATGCCTTTTTCCAGGCCGTAATCGTTGGGGCCTACCTCTACGATCTCAGCGGAAAACTCATGGCCGGGAACACGGGGATAAGAAGCGTAAATGAAAGTACCTTTATAGGTTCCCAGATCGGAACCGCAGATTCCTCCATATAAAACCTTTAAGAGGGCTTCGCCTTCTTTTACCTGGGGCTTCTCACATTCTCTGATTTCAACCTTACCCGGTTCAGGGATTACAATATACTTCATCTGTCTCACCTCATAAAAAATATGTATCAAGTACCTTATATATTACTGATATATCTGCATTATATCACCTTACAGGAATTTTGCAATACCATTTTGCAAAATTCCTTCTTTGAATCTGATTCTTTTTCAGATAGCAACAGTTCAGCCATGCAGGCCACAGACCGCCTGCTTCGCAGGCTATTCGCTGCTGCGCAGCTCCTGTCTGTGACTGATGTGCGTTCCGCACATCTCAGAAAATGAAAATACAGTCTTTAGCACGCAAGCGTGCACAGCCTGTCTTTTCATTTTCTGCAT
>CAJFOT010000132.1 GCA_904397815.1 Candidatus Paralachnospira sangeri | reverse complement strand
CGGTTGTGGACGCTTTAATCAAAGTTATCAAGGTGGCAAACGGGAATATTGAAATCACATGGAAAATCTAAGGCGGTTTTAACCGCTATCATTTTTGAGGTAAATCTACTTCAATCTTCCCGTTTCGGTGAAGGCCTGAGGCTCGTACAGGATCATCTGGATTCCAAAAACTTTTACGCTTTTAACCCTGCTTTTGATAATCCATCTAACTGTGGATAAAGCAGACGCCGGTTTTTTCAGCACCAAAGCCCGCAAAGCAGACCTTTTCAGCGCAAGGCCTGCTTGCGGGCTCTGGCCAGAACTCGAACTGGTTTTTGACAGGCTTTTGTCCAGGCAGGTATATATGGTACGGACTGACATATCGAGCTCAGTATGATTAGTAAGGATGTGATAAGAGAACTGCCGGTCAGCATTGATCAGTGCAGGGACGGGGAGACAACGCTCTGGGGCAAAGCGGCAGAACGTCCCGCCCATATGACGCTGTGCCCCAGAGCGCTGCCTCCCTGTCCGACGGTTCGTTCCTCCCGCTTGTCCAACGAAAACATATACGCTTTCCGTTCTCTGAACAGAGCATATTTATATAACAAAAAGGCTGTCAGACAATGAAAGATTTCACCGCAGTTAGAAATCCTGATTGTCTGACAGCCTGTCCGTCTACTGCTGTGACGGATTAATGAGAAACCTGAGTTCCCTGGTCGGCCTGCAGCAAATACAGCTGCGGCAAATATATCTCCCGCAGGTACTTCCCCATCAGATAAATGTCAGCAGAATAAAGTTCAGAATAAACAAAATCGTTACCACCCAGAGAATCGGATGGATATCCTTCGCCTCTTTCTTGCAGATCTTTACCAGGCAGTAGGAAATAAAGCCAAAGGCGATGCCGTAGGAGATGCTGTAGCACAGCGCCATAAAGATGCTGGCGAAGAATGCGGGCACTGCCTCGGAAAATTCTGACCAGTCAACTTCTTTGAAGGAGGAGGTCATCATAATGCCTACAACCACCAGGGCCGGAGCGGTAGCCGCATAGGGAATCGCGCTGACAAAGGTAGCCAGAAATGCGCTGACTGCAAAGCAGATCGCCACTACCACGCTGGTCAGTCCTGTACGTCCGCCTGCGGCGATGCCGGAGGCGCTTTCCACATAGGTGGTAGTATTGGATGTACCTAAAATTGCGCCGATCGAGGTAGCCGTCGCATCGGCGAACAGTGCCTTGTCCATCTTGGACTTAAAGCCGGAGCCGCTCTCCATAGCCTTCTCATCCTCTTCGCTGAAAATACCGCTGCGGCGTCCTGTTCCGATAAATGTGCCGATGGTATCAAAGGTATCGGAAATACTGAAGGAAAAGATGGTAATCAGCACCAGGGGCAGCTTCGCCATGTCAGTGAACAGGGAAGGAATACCTGCCGATGTAAAAATCGCGCAGAAAGTAGTGGGCAGCGCCGCGCACGCCTCGCTGAAGCTGACGGATTCCGCCATCGTGGTCACGCCCATCGGAATGCCGATCAGTGAGGTTACAATAATACTGATCAGGATAGCTCCCTTTACATTCAGCACCAGAAGAACGATAGCCAGTACCAGACCGATCAGGAACAGCCAGAAGGCAGGCTGGTTCAGAGTAGCCAGCGCCGGAACCCCGGAATCAAAGGAGATAATACCCACATTCAGCAGGCCGATATAAGCCACAAACAGGCCGATGCCGCCGCTGATCGCATTCTGCAGGGTGACAGGAATCGATTTAATAATCGATTTTCTAAGCTTGGTAACAGTAATGATAATATTCAGGACACCGCAGATAAAAACCATGGACAGCGCCTGCTGCCATGTGAATCCCAGCCCGAAGCATACCGTATATACGAAAAACGCGTTCAGTCCCATACCGGGCGCCTGAGCATAGGGTACATTTGCCACCAGGCCCATAACCAACGTACCGATAATGGAAGCGATAATCGTCGCAAGAAATACTGCGCCCCATTCCATACCTGTCTGACTCAGCAGACCGGGATTAATGGCAATGATATATGCCATTGTAAAAAATGTGGTAAGACCGGCAGCGATCTCAGTGGAAACCGTTGTCCCATTCTCTTTGAGTTTGAAAAACCTTTCCATGAAGACTTTTCTCCTTTCATGTTGTCATCAGATTCTGTCGTTTCTGTTTATAAGAAATTCACTTTCCCATTATAAATAATTTATAAATATTTTTCAACAACTATCGACAGAACTTTTCTCCTTGTAAGGATTATGACTGTGTCTGTACGCACCCCGAACTGAACAGGAGAGGACAGCGCCTTTTGGCAGGCCTTGAATCTGTCCTCTCCTGAATATGGGCTGTTCAGCCCATCGATATCATATTATCTATGCTCTGTCCTGTTTCTTATGAATTATGGCAAGAGCAATCGTTCCGGCAGCCAGAAGCGTCAGCGTCAGCAGCATAATCGGAGCGGTATCGCCTGTGTCTGCTCCATCGGCAGCGGCAGATGTCTGTGCAGATGCTGTCTGGCCTTCCGCAGCTGTCGTCTCCGGTGCCGCCGCGCCGGCATCTCCACCGGTGCCGCCGGACGAACCTCCCGGATTTTCACCGCGGTCTCCTCCCTCAGCTGGTGTTTCCGGCTGTTCTGTCCCGCCTTCCTCTCCGGACGGTGTCTCCGGCTGTTCGCCTTCTTCCGGCGGTGTCTCCGGCTGCTCCGTCTCTTCTTCCGGCGGCTTGGGCGCTTCTTCCGTTGCCGGGAAGGCAATCGTTATGAGGTAAGGGCCGCTGCCTTCATAGGCGGCCGTTTGTCCGTTTACAAAAAACGCTGCGTCATTATCCAGCATATATCCGCTGTTCAGCGTCACTGTAATGGCTGCCGAGTATGCAGTGCCGTAGCCAAAAGTTCCTCCCGGTGCCGGGCTCCACACTGCCGTGGCAGTCCAGCCGTCTCTCGCCAGCGCCGTGACCGGCGTCTGATTCGCTGCAGATGCTTCTTCCGATTCTTCTGTACCCGATGATGGAACCAGAGTACCCTCCAGTTTCATTTCACTCCAGATATAATTATTTTCCAGCGTTCCGGTATTGGACAGGACGATTCCGCCGATCATACCAGGATCCCGAGCTGTGATGGACTCTTCCATTGCCGCGCAGAAGCGGATCGTGCCGCTGTTCTCTACGGCGATGCCGCCGGCTCCGGTATTCTGCCCCTGAATGGTTCCGATGCTGTAGCAATGCTCGATCGTTCCCACATTGTTCCCCGCAATCCCTCCGGCTGCCTCCGGGCTCCGGATATCTCCGGTCTGGATACAATGGCGTATGGTGCCCTCATTGATTCCGGCGATGCCGGCTGCTGTTCCGGGATAAGCAGTTACATTCACCTTGCTCTGACACGCTTCAATCACAGTGTCCCCGGAAGCGTATCCGACAATGCCGCCGGCATCATCACTTCCGGTCACGCGGCCCTGCAGAATCAGGTTGTGGATATAAGCGTCCTCTGTTGTCCCGAAAAAGCCCTGGTTGGGAGCGTTTACACTCAGGGACAGGTTGCTGATCCGGTGATTGCCGCCGTTGAAAGTTCCCTTAAAAGGAGCGCCGGCAGATCCGATGGCCGTCCATGTGGCGCCGCTCAGATCGATATCTGCTGTAAGAACGAAGGAAGCTGTCTGCCAGAAAGAATCACTGTTAATCTTTTCCGCAGCATATCGCAGTTCCGCAGCTGTGCCGATCTCATAAGGCGACTCTGCAGTTCCCTCTCCCTTCAGTTCCGGATCAGACTGAGCATCGGACCGCAGATAATCCGGTATCGTGCCATCGGCTTCTGTGTCTGCCAGCACAGGCAGGAAGCCTGCCTCCAGATTCCAGACAGTTGCGGGAAGTCTGCTCTCCGGATACTGTCTCACTCATTGCGGCACAGTTATGTACACTGCCGCCATACAGATAGCCTACAATTCCCCCGCCATGTTCAGCTGTGACATTCATCGTGGAATAGCAATAAGATGTTTCCGCATTGGTATCTGACTGCTGGCCTGCAATTCCTCCGCCTCCATACGTATTGGAATAGGAAGAGGAAGATAAGCCGATATTCAGGCTGCCCTGACTGTAAGAATTTCGGATGATTCCGCTGTTCTGGCCGGTGATACCCCCGACATACTGGTATCCTCCTGAGATATCGGCCCGGACACTGCAGCGTTCAATCATTCCGCTGTTCCGGCCGGCGATGCCGCCTCCGCTCCACTGGGCATTGGTATTTTTTACAATCGTCCCGCTGACATGGCAGTTTCGGATAATACCGGCATCGCTGGAAGTTACGCTTTCATTTAAAGCATAGCATCCGGTAAGAGATGAGTATACCCCATTTCCGCAGATCCCGGCTGCATCTACAGAACTTGAAGAAGAAGCCTGTACTCTGCCTGTACTGTAACAGTTCTGAATGTTCCCATGTCCGGCAGAAATGAACCCGCAGATCCCGCCGGCATTTGCTCCGCCTGAGATCTCTCCCCGGTTGTAACAGTCCTCCAGCTGGCAGACATCATAGAAATATCCAAGCTGGCCTGCAATACCGCCGGCATATTTTATATTTCCCCCGCTTCCGATGATTTCTCCGGTGTTGGAAGACGCTGTTACAACGCAGTATTCGGCATAACCTGCGATTCCGCCGGTATTTGACGGACTGGTAATCCTTCCGGTATTGCTGCACCCGCTGATCTCCCCATAAGCAAACGCGGCAATGCCGCCCACAGGCGTGGCATAATTATCTGACTCATCAAATAGTCCATGTATATCGCCGGTATTCACACAGTTTTCGATAATTCCTTCATTATGATATAAAGCAATGCCGCCGGCGCCATTGGACGCTTCAATATTGACATCTGAGGTACACCCTTTGATGGTGCCATAATTATCAGATACAAGACCGGCAGCACCGGAACCGGCGATACTGCCGGTTACCTGACAGTTTTCTATCGTCCCGCTGTTCTGAATAGTGAGAATGGCATATCCGGAACCATTCCTGATTTCCCCATCTACTGTCAGATTGCGGATGACTGCTCCCTCTGCTACAAGGTTAATGAAACTGTCTCCCTCCAGGCCTGATATGGTATAGCCCTGGCCATCCAGTATAAAACCGGACTGGATACCCGTGATGGAACTCCAGCTGGTCTGACTCAGAGTAATGGAGTCTTCCAGACGGTAAGCCGCCGCGCCATACTGATACGTTTCCCCATTCACTTCGTACTCCTCATTCCCGGCCACTTTTTCGCGCATATCCCGCAGCGCTTCTTCACTGGCGATTGAGAAAGGTTAGGCATTATAAGTGTTAATTGGGCAACTGATAATACCTTCATCCCAGATTATGAACGCCTGGAACTTTCACAATAATTCCCGGGATGATGCCAAGTACGCCAGGTTAAGACAGTTCAAACATTCCGTGATACAATTGGTAATACTCACCCTTCTGGGCCAGCAGTTCATCATGATCTCCCCGTTCTACAATCTCGCCATGCTCCAGCACCATGATGGCATTGGAATTGCGGACAGTAGACAGACGATGGGCAATCACGAATACGGTTCTGCCCTCCATCAGCTGATCCATACCCTTTTCAATCAGCGCCTCTGTTCTGGTGTCAATGGAAGATGTAGCCTCGTCCAGTATCAGCACCGGCGGGTCTGCCACAGCAGCTCTGGCAATGGCCAGCAGCTGCCGCTGCCCCTGGCTCAGATTGGCGCCGTCGCCGGTCACCATCGTCTCATAGCCCTGGGGCAGACGGCGGATAAAAGAATCCGCATTGGCAATCACCGCCGCCCTCTCGATTTCCTCCTGAGTGGCCTCCAGATTGCCGAACCGGATATTATCCGCTATGGTGCCGGTAAACAGATGGGTATCCTGGAGAACAATGCCCAGACTGTGGCGGAGATCCTTCTTTTTGATCTTCCGCACATCGATGCCGTCAAAGGTAATGGTGCCGCCGCTGATCTCATAAAACCGGTTGATCAGGTTGGTGATGGTCGTCTTACCCGCGCCGGTGGAACCTACGAAGGCGATTTTCTGCCCCGGCTTCGCATAGAGGGATATTTCTGATAAAATATGCTGATCCGGCCGGTAGCCGAAGGTAACATTGTTAAAACGGACATCTCCCCGCAGGGGAACCAGCTGATTTTCGGGATGGCTTTCATCCTTCCACGCCCACATGCCGGTCTTTTCCCTGCATACAGTCAGATTGCCGTTTTCATCCTGACGGACATTGACCAGGTCGATGGTTCCCTCGTCTACCTCAGGTTTCTGCTCCATTGTGTGAAAAATACGTTCCGCGCCGGCCAGGGCTGCCAGGATAAAATTACCCTGCTGGGTCAGCTGGTTAATGGGCATGGCAGACTGACGGGCAAATACCAGATAGCTGGCCAGGCTGCCCAGATCAGACCATCCCATGATCACCATAATGCCGCCTACCACTGCAATCATGGCGTAATTAATGTAGGAAATACTGACCACTGCCGGAATCATGGTAGCCGCATAGCTCTGGGCGCTGGTGCCTGCCTTCTGCAGCTTTTCATTGCGGGCGATAAAGCCGTTCAGGTTTTCCTCTTCATGGTTAAATACCTTTACTACCTTCTGACCGGCCACCATCTCTTCGATGTAGCCGTCCATCTCGCCCAGATACTGCTGCTGACGGTCAAAATAATATTTGCTCCGCTTCGTGCTGTAACGTATGTAAACAAACATTGCAATATAGCCGATCACCACCAGAAAAGTCAGACGCCAGTTCAGAACAAACAGCAGGATCAGAGTTCCGACTACCTGAACAAAACTCTGAATCAAAGTAGCGAAACTGTTATTCAGCGCTTCTGCGATGGTATCCACATCGTTTGTAAACATGCTCATCAGATCGCCTTTTCTCTGGCTGTCGAAAAAGGACAGTTCCAATGTCTGAAGATGAGCAAAGAGGTTATGACGGATCTCCCGCAATATTTTCTGAGCTGCCCGCACCATTGTCTGGGTATAGCCCAGAGTGGACAAAGCGCCGATGATATAAATCACCGCGGCAGTCACCACACCCCGCGTCAGCCCTGCAATACTGCCGTCCACCGTAATCTGATTGACAATGGGCTTAATCATATAAGTACCCAGAAGATTAGCTCCCGCGCTGATCGTAGCCAAAACCGCCACAACCAGCAGCATCCGTTTGTAATGTCCCAGATATTCCCCAAAGGAGCGGATGGTCTTTTTCAGATTTCCGGGTCTCTTTCCATTAGGCTGTCCTGCCATCTTCCTCATCTCCTTTCATCTGAGAGTCATAGATTTCCTGATAAATAGAGTCCGACTGCAGAAGTTCCTGGTGGGTGCCCACCGCGTGAACCTGCCCGTCCTCCAGAATAATAATAAAATCTGCTTTCATCACGGAGGTGACCCGCTGGGCGATAATTATTTTCGTCACATCGGTCAGCGCGGCCAGCCCGGTCCGGATTTTTTCCTCTGTCGCTGTATCCACTGCGCTGGTAGAGTCATCAAAGATCAGCACCTTCGGATGTTTCAGCAGCGTTCTGGCAATGCAGAGACGCTGCTTCTGGCCGCCTGACACATTGACGCCGCCCTGGCCCAGGTCTGTATCCAGGCCCTCCGGCATCCGGTTCAGAAATTCATCCGCGCAGGCTGTCCGGCAGGCAGTCCAGATGGCGTCGTCATCCGCCTCCTGATTGCCCCACAGCAGATTTTCCCGGATGGTTCCGGAGAACAGCAGGTTTTTCTGCAGCACAATGCCTACCGCGTCCCGAAGCGCAGCCATGTCATAGTCCCTGACATCCCTGCCCCCTACCTTCACAGTACCCTCGGTAGCATCGTAGAGACGGGGAATCAGCTGCACCAGGGTGGTTTTCGCCGATCCGGTGCCGCCGATCACGCCGACCGTGGCGCCGGCGGGAATGTGGAGATTGACATGGGACAGCGCCGGCTTCTGCGCCTTTTCTGTATATTTAAAGGATACATTTTCAAAATCTATCTGGCCGTCCTTTACCTCGGTCACAGGCTGAGCCGGATTATCCAGGGCCGGCTTCTCCTCCAGCATCTCCCGGATCCGCCTGGCGCTGGCCAGCGAACGGGTCAGCATCAGAAAGACGTTGGAGATCAGCATAACAGAATTCATCACCTGCAGCACATAGCTGAGGAAAGCAGTCAGATCTCCCACTGTCATGGAACCGGCCAGAATCATACGCCCGCCGAACCACATGATGCAGACAACCGTGATATACATTGTCGCCTGGAAAGCCGGCTGATTCAGCACCGCATTGCGGAAGGTCTCCAGGCTTGCAGATGCCAGCCGGTCATTTACCTCATCGAACTGCTCTGTCTCAAAGTCCTCCCGGACGAAAGCTTTAATCGCCCGGATCGCGGTCAGATCCTCCTGCACCCGGCCGTTTACATGGTCGATCGCCGCCTGCTGCTTATTATACAAAGGCCCGATCTTATGCACGATCAGCGCCAGAATTACACCCAGTACCGGCGCTGTAATCACAAATATCAATGCCAGACTGCTGTTTATCATAAATGCCAGCCCAATCCCCATAAACAGCATGATAGGGCTTCTGGCCAGCGGACGCAGTCCGGCATTCACCGCATTCTGCATCACAGTCACATCAGTCGTCATACGGGTCACCAGCGAGGGCACAGAAAAATGATCCAGGTTCTGGAAATCATATTCCTGCATCTTTTTATACTGCGCCAGACGAAGCTGCGCACCCAGCCCGTTGGCTGTTTTTGCTGCAAAACGGGCATACATCAGTCCTGTAATCAGCGCCAAAACCGCGCATCCCACCATCAGGCCGCCCTGACGCATCAGAAATCCCCAGTCTCTGGCCGGCACACCCACATCAATCAGATCTGTCATCAGAAGAGGAATGATAATTTCAAACATGCATTCCACACAAACTAAAATTATTGCAAGAATCAAATCTTTCCGATACGATTTTAGATAAGAAAAAACATACTTCAAGTCATCCATCTGTGTCCTCCTGTTTATAACAGCTTTCCTCCCACATTGCGGTATGCCCGCGCCAGGTACTCTACCAGCTGTTTTTTTTCTTCTTCTGAAAACCCATTCAGCATCCGGTTTTCCAGCATCATGCAACGCTTCTCCCATGCCTGGAATATCTCCTGTCCCTTCTGGGTCAGCGCCACCTCTCCGGCTCGCCGGTCTTTTTTCGACGGCTGTCGGGTCAGCAGCCCTTTTCTCTCCATATTATCCAACGTCCGGCAGATTGCGGAAGGATCTACTTCACAGTAATCCGCCAGCACCCGCTGGGAACATGTCCCCAGAGCCGTCAGACATCGCAGCACTTTCGGCTGTCCCACTGACAGTCCCAGTTCATCCAGATAGGGCCTCAGATAATTCTGAGCTACATGAGAAGTCCGGGTCAGCAGGGTATTAAACTTATATTCCATCATCAACCGCCTTTCCCATCGGCACAGACACACAACGCCATCCTATCGAACAGTCTGATGCGCCGGACCGATTTCTTCTCTTTATTGATCTATCAATAATTGACAACGCAATATTATATAACATTTGCATCATTTGTCAATGAACTTTTTTAACAAATATTTTATACAAATTTTCTTATTTGCAACATAGAAACTCATCTGGATACTGGCCGAACAAGGAACAAAAAAACAGCGCTGCCGGCTGACCCGCTGTCTGATGAAATGTATGGCTTTCATTTCTGTTCTTCTTACAGGATATAAGGCTAAGTGGCAGCGTTTTTGCTGGCTTTTTTCATTCAGCGGCCAGGATTCAGAACCACCGGACGACATCAAGAGCCGCGGCAGAATGCTGTGTCCGGACAGCCCTCTCCCTTAACGCCTTTGTTCCCGGCCTGAATAAATTCTAAGCAGCCAGACAGACCCTTTTCCAGGACCGAT
>CAJFOT010000131.1 GCA_904397815.1 Candidatus Paralachnospira sangeri | reverse complement strand
TATTGCGATACTTTACACACATGATCAGGTGGTAGCGCAGCATGAACACTGAATGATTATTTGTATCTAACTTCATATTTTTATATCCCTTTTCTTGCATACGACTGATTTATGTATAGATTATAATGCAGTTAGATACAAAAGTCAAGAAACGCCGTGTTTATCGCAATTCATCACCACCGCTTACAGAAGCGGGGGATTTCAATGCGGCGTAATCTAAATAACCTGTTTTTGTATATGTGAAGGATAAGCTGTATCGCTTTATGGAGGAGTTAAAAGAAGATGATGGGGATAATGGGGATGATGAATAACCTGTTAATTGCTCTTGTGTCTGTAACCCTTACGGCTGGCGCTGTATCCTGTATGGTATTTCTGTTTGTGCGGATTTTCAGGCCCGGATATATCCGCAGCGTTTACTTTATGATGAAGGCCGCCCTGGTATTTTATCTTCTGCCTGCCGTTCTGCTCTCTGCCGTGATTATTGCAGATCAGCTGAAGGTTACCGCATATCCGATTTACAGCGGTGACGTTACGGTCTCCTATCAGTTTAGGTACTGGAGAATATCTCAGCTGAACGGCGGAGATTGTTTTCAGGCACGAGCTGGAGCATCTCAGGAGCCATGACCTGTTTTTCAGATGGTGCATGGGAGCGGCAACGGTGATTCACTGGTTTAATCCTGTTGTCTGGATATTCAGCCGGAAATTTACCGAAATCAGCGAATACGCCTGCGACTGGAAGACAGCATCCTTTTTGGATGAAGAGCAGCGCGAAGGCTATGCCCGGCTTTTGATCGGTATGTCCGGTGAAAGAAAACCGCAGCAGCTGATGATTTCGATGTCAGAGGGAGATTATGAAACAATCAAAAGGAGGCTCTATTATATTATGAAATCTGGTTCCGGGAAAATCTGGCCGGAGTCCTGCAGCCCCATGCCAGTAATGACGTGAACATCACCATCGGCGCGACAGAAGCGCATTATTTTACCGGCGCGCAGCTGAAAGCAGGGGACACAGTCGCTGTCCGCCTGGTATCGGATTTAGCTTCCGATGTTTTTAAAATACAGATCGTCAATGGGGCAGGTAGCGGTCTTTCATATCTTTCTACTGACGGCATGTTAAATGTAACCCATACAATAAGCCGGGATGGTCAGTACTATGTATACATAACGGGCTGCAACAGCGATGGAAGAAATATTCATATTGATGGAACGATCAGTCTGCCGTAGGCGTTAAAAAATGACTGCTATGGATGCCTTTGAGAAACCCGGGCAAACCGAGAAAATGAAACAGTGGGGGAGAGGAGGAAAGCAGGTATGAAAAAGTGGAAATGGTGTATGGTTGTGGTACTGCTTGCGGGGATTGTGGCAGCGGCCTGTACCGCAGTGAGGACATGATGCCTGCCGATGATTACCCGGCGGTGACGGTGGAACAGATTACGGAAGAGGAATACAGCGATGCCCTGTATGCGTACTGGCAAAATCCTGTCATCAACGGGGAGGAGAAAGAGATTTCCTGGCCTTGGGTGGAGAATCCGTCATGCTATAAGATAACCATTGCGGATCAGTGTTTCATTGTTACGGAGAAACCGGATTCACATTCGGAAAAGCTGAAATGTCTCAACCGGGTCATCGCTGTGGATGAGTACGGCGGCGGAGAGAATCAGTGGATTAATATCCAGAACAGTCATTGACCTGGCAGAGCCGTCATTTGTCAGGTTTACATCCCGTACCATATAGAACCCTGTGCAGCAATGCCGGCCCTGAAAGATCGGGGCCGGCGTTCAGGAATCCCCCAGCAGCATGTCCAGCAGTTTAAACCGTATCTCCGGTCTTTTCTTCTCTTCTCCCCCATCTTTTCGCAGGCTGAGATATTCCTCCTGGGTCAGCTGGTCTTCCAGTATCTCTCTGGAGGTTTCGGGGAATTCTCCGCAGGTGGCGTCGGTGAAGCACAGCGGCGGGTACATGACGCACCACCAATTCTGACCTTCGGCGGCGCCTATTTTTACCTGCAAAGCCTCGTATTCCCCCTTGGGAAAGGTCAGGTCTCCGTAGGTTTTCACAGGAAAATAGCACCGGGTCAGCTCTATGGTGACAGAATCGCCGCAGCCCTCCTGTCTTAGCGCTGCCTCAGCAGTCTCCAGGAGCGGCTCCATGTGGTCAGCCGTCCACGCCTTCGCTTCTTCCACATCGCTGAAATCGGGAGCGTGCAGGGACATATACGCCAGGATGCCGTCCCGGACCTTTAGCTTCAACTCCTGATCCTCCCTGCTGTCACTGTTGGCCAGCACATGAAGCCGCAGAATCTTCCCGGCGATAGACGCCTGCCGGGCAGAAGCAGTATGCCCCGTCCACAGAAAACCCCCCAGTACAGCCAGCCCCGCCAGCACCGCAGCCCCAAAAACCAGCCGCCCTATCCCGGAGCGTTTCTCCATATGTACCCATCCGTCCATCCCCCTCCGCCGATCCCGGCCCAGTCCGCTCCAGAAACAAAATCTATTCCAAAATCCACGCATAAAAAACATTCCTCCAAAAAACAAATCTTATATGGAAAGAATTCCCATTCTGAAAAAAGCTATACAGCCAATCGAAAAATTTTCAGACCATCCCCCGTGTTTTTGTCCCCTCGCCCGGTCAATCAACAGGAAAAGAGGTCCGGATTGGAGGGCTGCGGCGTATCGGGCTGTATCCGCTTCCGCCTTCCTGGGGATGGGTACATGTGATGACATGTGGAGGCCTGACTGCAAATACTTAATAAAAATAAGCCTGATTTTACAGGCAGAAATGAGCGCTCAACGCTCATTTCTGCCTGCAAAATCAGGCTTATTTTTATTTAGCATTTGCTCAGGCCGGGAACAAAGTCACCACATGTACCCATCCCAGGGAAGGCGGGAGCGGCTGCAGCCCGATACGCCGCAGCCCTCCAATCCGGACCTCTTTTCCGTCCGCCCTTCGCCGCAGCCTCTTCGGACAAAATCCCTACTTCCTGAACTTCTTGATCATTTTCTTCGCCATCGGCATCGCCTTTTCCACGAAATGATACGCTCCCGGCCGGAAGATATACCGGTATTCTCCCACGAACTCGGTGAACACCGCGTTGAATCCACTCTTGAATCGATACAGGCCGTACAGGTGGTTGCTCTCGCTGCGGTCGCCGGAGATACCCCGGAAGTCGTAGATCCGGCAGTGGGTCTGGATAGCCCAGCGGATCATCTCCCACTGGAGGAGATAGTTGGGCATCAGGTTCCGGTGGGAATTGGAGGAGGCGCCGTAGAGATACCACACTTTGTCCCCTACATGGGAGGCAATGGTGCCGGCGATGGCTTCTCCCTCATAGTATGCCATGTACAGGCGGACATCCTCACCGAGATTGTCCAGCATATCAGCAAAATACTGGGCAGGACGTATCATGAACTGATCTCTGGCGCCGGTCTCCACCATAATCCGGTAGAAATCGCTGACCGCCTCTTTTCCGCAGATTCTGACTTCGACGCCTTTTTTGATGGCTACCCGGATGTTGTAGCGGGTCTTGGGCTTGAACATGGCCATGACCTCTTCTTCCGTCTTGCCCTCGATGGGGAGGCGCATCACGTACTGGGGCTGGATGTTCTCGAAGTTGGGCGCCTTGGGTGCCAGGACGAAGCCCAGATCCTTCATATGTGCCATAAAGGTGGTCTCCTCGAAAGTGACATCGGGATCCAGCTTCAGCACATAGGAGCGGTGTTTCTTTGCCAGTTCCTTCGCCCCGTCCAGCAGGCAGGCCAGCATTTCCCTGTCATTAATGTCGCACACAGGGCCCCGGGCAGCGTACATCAGCGTCCAGGGGGTCAGAGGAATCCGGCGGATCAGGACAGACATGGCTCCTTTGATTTCACCGCTCTCGTCCCGGACGACGATTCCTTGGAAAAGCCAGAAAGATTTCTGCTTGCTCCACTCCCAGGTCTGAAGCATGTGTCCTTTGGGATGACTTTTCACAAATGCCTCAAACTCGTCATGATTGTCCGAACCGATAATTTCATATGAATACATATTGTTTAAACTCCTTTTTGATATATGTCAGACGCGTCTGATTTTGTCCGTATCACCTTCGGCACAGCCGGGTGGATGAGGAGGGGATTGACGCTTACCCGAACGGGATCGCCTGCCTCGCAGGGAATATCTGTTACATCGATCATCATATGGGCGACGCCCAGCCTTCCGGCCAGGGGGGCCTGCCGTTTGCCCACTGTCACGGTTTTTCGATAGCGGCGGGGCAGCAGCTTCACTGCGGCCAGGTGGAGAATGCCATGGAAAAACAGTTCCGGTGAGTCGGCATATCCCAGATAGATTCCGTCGCTGTGGCCGATCCGGACCAGGGCCAGCCGGGCCTCCCGCTTTAGGCGCAGGCGGCTCTGATAGCCGATGGTATCTCCCTTCTGGAATTCTTTGATTTCGTAGATGGGCGCTTCCAGCCACACAGCCGGTTTCAGGCCGGGCTGCCCTGGCTTCAGAGCGCTTTTTTTGTGGGCGGCGGCTTTTCCGATCAGGGCGGAACCCACCCGCACGCCATCCATCCCCAGATCACCCAGCGTCATAAGGGCTGAGGAATTGGAGATATGCTTCAGGCCGGAGGGGATGCCCATGGCCTCAATGGAAGCGGCAGCCTCCAGAAAACGGGTCCGCTGCAGCTGCACCTGTTTTTCATAATGGGCCGGTTCTCCCGCCAGGTGAGTGAAGCATCCCTCCACCCGCAGATGTTCTGTCAGAGTCTTCATGTCAGGCAGCCGGTTCCAGCGGAAGCCGTAGCGTCCCATGCCGGTTTCAAATTTGATGTGGACCCTGGGGAAGACGCCGGTTTCTCTGTATACCTGCTCCAGCAGCTCTGCCTGGGCAGGGCTTTCCAGAGAAAAAGTGATGTCCTGCCGGGCCAGCTCCAGGCAATAGGGATATTCCAGGACAGGAGACATAATCAGGATCTTCTCCTGACAGCCGAACCGGCGCAGCGCCAGCGCCTCCTCGCAGTTGGTCACCGCGTAAAAATGTATGTCCAGATCCTTCAGAATCTGATATTCGTTCCACAGCCCCATGCCGTATCCGTTTTCCTTGACCACAGCGATGAGGGTCCGGTCGGTGATAGAACGGATGACATCCACGTTGTGGGCAATGTTCTCAGGGCTGATGATGAGAGTAGAATATTTCTGGTAAACAGCATTTTCATTTCTAATGATATCTTCAGCCATCTTTTGTGCTCCCTTCCTGCTTATTATAGTAGACGGGAAATAATATTGCAAGGCAATGAATAAAAATAGTGTAAAGGGAGGTGAAAACGGGTTGAACATTTATATATTTGCATGTAAAATAGGAATACCAAAGGCGTTTCTGAATGGATGCCTGCGGCGCTCATAATGATATGAAATATCCGGGGATACCCCGGAAAAGAGAGGTTAGAATGATGGAAAAGAAACGAATCGCGGTATTGTTCGGCGGACAGTCTACGGAGCATGAGGTATCCTGTATGTCTGTCATGACCATTATCGATCATATAGACCGGGAGCAGTATGATATTCTGCTGATCGGAATTACGAAGGAAGGAAAATGGCTGGCGACTGAGTCAGCGGAGGCCATTCGGACCGGCAGGTGGAGAGAGGGGACTGTGCGGGCAGTGCTCTCTCCGGACGCAACCCAGAAGGGCGTGCTGCTGCTGACGGATGACCGGACAGAGTTGGTGCCGGTGGATGTGGTATTTCCGGTACTTCACGGAGCCAGGGGAGAGGATGGAACCATCCAGGGACTTCTGGAAATGGCAAAAATCCCCTATGTGGGCTGCGGTGTGCTGTCATCCGCGGTGTCCATGGATAAATGGTATACGAAGCTGATTGTGGATACGCTGGGCATCCGTCAGGCCAGATATGTAGCTGTGGAGAAGGAGGAGCTGGCAGATGAGGAAGGGATCGCAAATGTGATTGCCCGGGTTGAGCAGACATTTCCTTATCCTGTATTTGTCAAACCATCCCGTTCCGGCTCTTCCCGGGGCGTGTCTAAGGCTTCTGATACAAAACAGCTGCGGGCGGCTCTTCTGCTGGCGGCGGAACATGACAGAAAGATGCTGGTAGAGGAAATGATTGTCGGTCACGAAATCGAGTGCGCTGTTCTGGGCGGAGATGAGGTGAAGGCTTCCGGTGTTGGGGAGATCTTTTCCGGCGCGGAATTCTATGATTATGAGGCCAAGTACAGCAACCCGGATTCTCAGACGGTGACAGACCCTGAGCTGCCGGCCGGCGCGGCTGAGAAGGTACGGGACGCTGCAGTACGGATTTTTAAGGCTGTGGACGGCTATGGCCTGGCCAGGGTGGATTTTTTTGTGACAAAGGATGGCCAGGTAATTTTCAATGAGATTAACACGATGCCGGGATTCACTTCCATCAGCATGTATCCCATGCTGTGGGAGAAGCGGGGACTTTCAAAATTTCAGCTGGTAGACCGACTGATTCAGCTGGCCTATAAACGGCAGTAAATGACGCAGAAAGGGTATTATGGAAAAAGAAGTCATAGTCCGGGTGCTGGGACGTCAGTACGATGAGAACGACTCGGATGAAATGGAGGTTGTCACAACCGGTACATATTATCATAAAAACGGAAATCACTATATTATATATGAAGAAATGCTGGAGGGATTTGATATCCCCACGAGAAATGTGCTGAAAATCAATGATGAGGGTACCCATGTGAAAATTATCAAGCGGGGTGTGGTCAACGCCCAGATCGAGCTGGCACAGGGGCGGCAGCATCAGTTTGTGTATACTACGCCCTATGGAGAGATGGCCATCGACACTCAGGTGGAAACCCTCGACTGTGAGATCGGAGAGGACAGTATTACTTTTTCCGCTACCTATGAGATGAAGGTCAATTATGAGTATGTGGCCCACAACCTGATCCATGTGGTAATCGACAGCAGAAGATAGAAGCTGGGAGTAGCCTGGCGATAAAAGAAACCGCCGGAAGGAGAGGGGACAGACAGAACGCTGAGAAAGCGCTGCTGCCTCCCGTCCCTGCTTCCGGCGGTTCTGATGTTTATATGACAGATATTAATCTTTTTTTCTGAAACGGTCCAGAAATTTCTTTTTCTTTGGTTTGGGAACCACAGAGCCGCGGATGCTTTTTATGCTGGTGATGTAAAGCCCGCTGACAACTGCCTTAACCTCTGTTTTCAGGGGGAGAATCTCGAAAACTTCCTGGTCGCACAGCATGGTCATGATTTTAGGACCGATTTTAGCCTTTACCACAGGCGCTTTTGTACCCCGCAGGTATTTGGGTGTCTGCTCATATACCTGTTTGGGAAGACCTGCGTCTTTCAGTTTCATTTTCTTTTTGTCTATGATCAGCATAGAAACCGTCTGCGCCATTGATTCCATCAGAGCCTGCTGTTCTACCTGACGCTTCTGCAGCTTCCTGCCCAGAAACAGGAGAACGATGAAAACAATCACCAGGACGATTACGATAACCAGCAGTACCGTTAATATGGTGGACATGGTTTTTTCCTCCTCTTGTAATAATCACGAATTATTATAGCATTACTTTTTTGTTCTGACAAGCAAAAGGAATTGATTATCCGTCAGGATTTCAGGCAAGACTTGAAAAAATACCAGTTGTCTGCTGTAAAATATGGAAAAAATTGATTGACAGCTTGATTTCGGCATGATATTATGTAAGATGCACTATTGTGGTGACATATGCGTACATGTGAGTACTTTTTGACCCCCGCGGCAGTTGCCGGCTGCGGAACCAGATATGCCGGCGCGGCTCATTGACCGCGGGAATAAATATTGGCAGATTGTAACTTGGTAATCATAATCACTAAGAAAACAGAGGTGAAACGTCAATGGAAAATTTCAGAATACGCCCGGTAAAATCCGGAAAGAGCGTGAGAATGAGCTACGCAAGACAAAAAGAAGTTCTTGAGATGCCGAATCTGATCGAGATTCAGAAGAATTCCTATCAGTGGTTTCTCAGTGAAGGACTGAAAGAAGTCTTTGAAGACATTTCTCCCATCGCGGATTTCAGCGGACACTTGAGCCTGGAGTTTGTGGATTTCACATTGTGCAAGGATGATGTGAAATATTCAATTGAAGAGTGCAAGGAACGGGACGCAACGTATGCTGCTCCATTGAAGGTCAGAGTCCGTCTGATTAACACGGAGAAGGACGAGATCAACGAGCATGAAATTTTCATGGGTGATCTTCCACTGATGACAGACACCGGTTCTTTTGTGATTAACGGCGCAGAGCGTGTCATCGTAAGCCAGCTGGTTCGTTCCCCCGGCATTTACTACGGGATCTCTCACGATAAGCTGGGTAAGAAATTATATTCCTGTACGGTAATCCCCAACAGAGGCGCATGGCTGGAATACGAGACGGATTCCAACGATGTGTTTTTCGTGCGTGTGGACAGAACCAGAAAGGTGCCGGTGACGGTGCTGATCCGGGCTCTGGGTGTGGGAAGCAATCAGGAGATCATCGACCTGTTCGGCGATGAACCGAAGATTATGGCCAGCTTTACGAAGGATGTGGCGACAAACTTCGAGGAGGGCCTGCTGGAATTATATAAGAAGATCCGTCCCGGCGAGCCGCTGTATGTGGACAACGCGAAGAGCCTGCTGGAGAGCATGTTCTTTGATCCCAGACGGTATGACCTGGCGAAGGTGGGACGCTATAAATTTAATAAGAAGCTGCACATGAAAAACCGGATTGCCGGCCATATCCTGGCGGAGCCGGTGGTAGACCTGGAGACCGGCGAGGTGATCGCCGAGGCAGGAACGAAGGTGGATAAGGCCCTGGCTACTGATATCCAGAACAGCGGCGTGCCCTTCGTGGTGATCCAGGGTGAGACCAGAAATTATAAAGTGCTGTCCAACCAGATGGTGGATCTGTCCTGCTATGTGGATTTTGATCCCAAAGAGATCGGCATCCGTGAGAATGTATTTTATCCGGAGCTGATGAAGCTGATGGCAGAGTATTCCGGCGATGAGCTGAAGGATGCCCTGCACAAGCATATCGCCGATCTGGTGCCGAAGCATATCACGAAGCAGGATATCTTCGCGTCCATCAACTACAATATGCATCTGGAAGGCGGCATCGGAAACAGTGACGATATCGACCACCTGGGCAACCGGCGGATCAGAGCGGTAGGCGAGCTGCTGCAGAACCAGTACCGGATCGGTCTGTCCAGAATGGAACGAGTGGTAAGGGAGCGGATGACTACCCAGGACATCGAGGGGATATCCCCCAACTCTCTGATTAATATCAAGCCGGTGACGGCTGCTGTGAAGGAGTTCTTCGGAAGCTCCCAGCTGTCCCAGTTCATGGACCAGAACAACCCGCTGGCGGAGCTGACCCACAAGCGGCGTCTGTCTGCCCTGGGCCCCGGCGGTCTGTCCAGAGACCGGGCCGGATTCGAGGTGCGTGACGTTCACTATTCCCATTACGGACGTATGTGCCCCATTGAGACCCCGGAAGGTCCTAACATCGGTCTGATCAACTCTCTGGCTACCTATGCCAGAATCAATGAATACGGATTTGTGGAAGCCCCTTACCGGGTGGTGGATAAGACAGATCCGAAGAATCCTGTGGTAACCGATCAGGTGATTTACCTGACGGCCGATGAGGAAGATAATTATATCGTAGCTCAGGCGAATGAGCCGCTGGATGCAGAAGGACATTTTGTCCGCAATAATGTATCCGGACGTTTCCGGGAAGAGACTTCTGAGTTCGAGAAGAAGTCCATTGATCTGATGGACGTATCTCCGAAGATGGTGTTCTCTGTGGCGACATCCATGATTCCTTTCCTGGAAAATGATGACGCGAACCGGGCCCTGATGGGTTCCAACATGCAGCGTCAGGCAGTGCCCCTGCTGATGACAGAGGCGCCTGTGGTGGGAACCGGTATTGAGGCAAAGGCAGCTGTTGACTCCGGTGTCTGCGTCCTGGCCAGAAGAGACGGCGTGGTAGAACGTTCTGCTTCTGATGAGATTGTGATCAAGACAGACGATGGTGAGAGGGATATTTATCACCTGATTAAATTTAAGAGAAGCAACCAGAGCAACTGCTATAATCAGAAGCCGATTGTCTATAAGGGCGACCGGGTAAAGGCCGGCGAGGTAATCGCTGACGGCCCTTCCACTCAGAATGGCGAGATCGCGCTGGGCAAGAACCCGCTGATCGGCTTTATGACCTGGGAAGGATACAATTACGAGGATGCGGTTCTGATCAGCGAGCGTCTGGTGCAGGATGATGTGTATACATCTATTCATATAGAAGAATATGAGGCGGAATCCAGAGATACGAAGCTGGGACCGGAGGAAATCACCCGGGATGTGCCGGGCGTGGGCGAGGATGCCCTGAAGGATCTGGATGAGCGGGGTATCATCCGAATCGGTGCTGAGGTCCGGGCCGGCGATATTCTGGTAGGCAAGGTTACTCCGAAGGGAGAGACCGAACTGACCGCCGAGGAGCGGCTGCTGCGGGCGATCTTCGGCGAGAAGGCCAGAGAAGTCCGGGATACCTCTCTGAAGGTGCCTCACGGCGCGTACGGCATCGTAGTGGATGCCAAGGTATTTACCAGGGAAAACGGCGATGAGCTGTCTCCCGGCGTAAATCAGACTGTCCGGATTTACATCGCTCAGAAGAGAAAAATCTCTGTCGGCGACAAGATGGCCGGCCGTCACGGAAACAAGGGTGTGGTTTCCCGTGTCCTTCCTGTGGAGGATATGCCTTTCCTGCCCAACGGGCGTCCCCTGGACATCGTGCTGAATCCCCTGGGCGTGCCTTCCCGTATGAATATCGGGCAGGTGCTGGAGATTCATCTGAGCCTGGCCTCCATGGCCCTGGGCTTCAATGTTTCTACGCCGGTATTCGACGGGGCAAACGAGATTGATATTATGGATACCCTTGACCTGGCTAATGACTATGTCAACCTGTCATGGGAGGAATTTAAAGAGAAGCACGCGGCATCTCTCCGTCCTGAAGTTCTCCAGTACCTGGGTGACCATCTGGATCACAGAGAGGTGTGGAAGGGTGTGCCCATCCAACGGGATGGAAAGGTCATTCTGAGAGATGGCCGGACCGGTGAGGAATTCGACAATCCGGTTACCATCGGCCACATGCATTACCTGAAACTCCACCATCTGGTAGACGATAAGATCCATGCCCGTTCCACAGGCCCTTACGCGCTGGTAACCCAGCAGCCTCTGGGCGGCAAGGCTCAGTTCGGCGGACAGCGTTTCGGCGAGATGGAGGTATGGGCGCTGGAGGCATACGGCGCGGCTTATACCCTTCAGGAAATCCTGACTGTGAAGTCGGATGATGTGGTGGGCCGTGTCAAGACCTACGAGGCAATTATTAAAGGCGAGAATATTCCGGAATCCGGCATTCCCGAATCCTTTAAGGTGCTGCTGAAAGAGCTCCAGTCCCTGGGTCTGGATGTAAGACTGCTCCGGGACGACAATGTGGAAGTAGAACTGAAAGAAAATGTGGATTATTCTGACAGCGAATACCATAGTCTGATCGAAGGCGAGGAGCGCCGTATGGAACAGAATTTCGGATCGCTGGGATATCAGAAGCAGGAGATCGTCGGTGATGAGATGGTAGCGGTTGAGGAAGACGGCGACTACGACGATGATTATTCTGATGACTATGATGATTATTCCGATGACGATTTAGACTGAGATACCCTGCAACAGAGTGCGGAGCGCCGTCTGTGAGGCGGCCTTTGCGCCAACAATGAATGGAAGGGAGTGCCACAGATGCCTGAGACAACAAACGAAACCTATGAACCGTTGATGTTTGACGCCATTAAAATTGGCTTAGCATCTACGGAAAAAATATTAGAGTGGTCCAGAGGCGAGGTGAAGAAGCCTGAGACCATCAACTACAGGACATTAAAGCCGGAGAAAGACGGCCTGTACTGTGAGCGGATTTTCGGGCCCAGCAAGGACTGGGAGTGCCACTGCGGCAAGTATAAAAAGATCCGCTACAAGGGTGTGATCTGCGACCGGTGCGGTGTGGAAGTAACCAAGTCCAGCGTGCGCCGGGAGCGTATGGGGCATATTGCCCTGGCGGCGCCGGTTTCTCATATCTGGTATTTTAAAGGAATTCCCAGCCGTATGGGACTGATCCTGGATCTGTCTCCCAGAACACTGGAGAAAGTACTGTATTTCGCGTCTTATATCGTACTGGACGCGGGAGATACCGACCTTCAGTATAAGCAGGTGCTGTCTGAGAAGGAATTCCGGGATGCTTATGACACATGGGGGAACCGCTTCCGTGTGGGCATGGGCGCTGAGGCCATTCAGGAACTGCTGAAAGCCATCGACCTGGAGAAGGATTCCCAGGAGCTGAAGACTGCCCTGAAAGATTCCACAGGCCAGAAGCGTGCCCGGATCATCAAACGGCTGGAAGTGGTGGAAGCATTCCGCAATTCCGGCAATCGCCCGGAGTGGATGATCATGGATGTGATTCCGGTGATCCCGCCGGATCTGCGTCCTATGGTACAGCTGGATGGCGGCCGCTTTGCCACATCTGACCTGAATGATCTGTACAGAAGAATTATCAACCGGAACAACCGTCTGGCCAGACTGCTGGATCTGAATGCGCCGGAAATTATCGTAAGAAATGAAAAAAGAATGCTTCAGGAGGCAGTGGACGCCCTGATTGACAACGGCCGCAGAGGCCGTCCGGTAACCGGACCGGGCAACCGTCCGCTGAAATCCCTGTCCGACATGCTGAAAGGGAAGCAGGGCCGGTTCCGTCAGAACCTGCTGGGCAAACGTGTGGACTACTCCGGACGTTCTGTTATCGTAGTAGGCCCTGAACTGAAGATTTATCAGTGCGGTCTGCCGAAGGAGATGGCCATTGAGCTGTTTAAGCCTTTTGTTATGAAGGAGCTGGTAGCCAACGGCACCGCCCACAATATCAAGAGCGCCAAAAAAATGGTAGAGAGACTCCAGTCTGAGGTATGGGATGTGCTGGAGGATGTCATTAAAGAGCATCCGGTGATGCTGAACCGGGCTCCTACACTCCACCGTCTGGGTATCCAGGCCTTTGAGCCGATCCTGGTAGAGGGCAAGGCGATCAAGCTTCATCCCCTGGTTTGTACTGCGTACAATGCCGATTTTGATGGCGACCAGATGGCTGTCCATCTGCCTCTGTCCATGGAAGCGCAGGCTGAGTGCCGTTTCCTGCTGCTCTCTCCCAACAACCTGCTGAAGCCTTCCGACGGCGGCCCTGTGGCTGTGCCTTCCCAGGATATGGTGCTGGGTATTTATTATCTGACCCAGGAACGTCCCGGCGCAGAGGGCGAGGGCAAGTTCTTTAAGAGCGTCAATGAGGCCATCCTGGCTTATGAGAATAAAGTGCTGAAACTTCATTCCAGAATCAAAGTCAGAGTGACAAAAACCATGAAGAACGGCAGAACCCTCACCGGCATTGTGGAATCCACGCTGGGACGGTTTATTTTCAATGAAATTATTCCCCAGGATCTGGGCTTTGTAGACCGGTCTGTGCCGGGCAATGAGCTGGTGCTGGAAATTGATTTCCATGTAGGCAAGAAGGGTCTGAAACAGATCCTGGAGAAAGTTATCAATGTATATGGCGCCACAGAGACCGCTGAGGTGCTGGATAATATTAAGGCAATGGGCTACAAGTATTCTACCCGGGCTGCCATGACGGTTTCCATTTCCGATATGACAGTGCCGGAGAAGAAGAAAGAGCTTCTGGCCAGCGCCCAGGCCACTGTAGACCGGATCGCGAAGAACTATCGCCGCGGTTTGATTACAGAGGAAGAGCGTTATAAAGAAGTAATCGAGACCTGGAAGAATACCGATGAGGAGCTGACTCATGAGCTGCTCAGCGGTCTGGACAAGTACAACAATATCTATATGATGGCAGATTCCGGTGCCCGTGGTTCTGATAAACAGATCAAGCAGCTGGCCGGCATGCGCGGTCTGATGGCAGATACTACAGGACGTACCATCGAGCTGCCGATTAAGTCCAACTTCCGTGAGGGTCTGGACGTACTGGAGTATTTCATCTCCGCTCACGGCGCCAGAAAAGGTCTGTCAGATACAGCTCTGCGTACCGCGGACTCCGGTTATCTGACCAGACGTCTGGTAGATGTATCTCAGGATCTGATTATCCGGGAGACAGACTGCTGCGAGGGCGAAGAGATCCCTTATCTGGAGATCCGGGCATTTATGGACGGCGCGGAACTGATCGAGAGTCTGGAGGAGCGTATTACAGGGCGTTTCAGTGCCGAGGATATCAAAGATCCTGCTACAGGCGAGATTATCGTGAAGGCTAACACCATGATTACCCCCAACCGGGCGGCGGCAGTGGTGAAAACCGGCGTGGAGTCTGTGAAGATCCGTACCATCCTGACCTGTAAGTCTCATCTGGGTGTGTGCGCGAAGTGCTACGGTTCCAACATGGCGACAGGCCGTCCGGTTCAGGTGGGTGAGGCTGTCGGCATCATCGCAGCCCAGTCCATCGGCGAACCCGGTACCCAGCTGACCATGAGAACTTTCCATACCGGCGGCGTGGCCGGCGACGATATTACCCAGGGTCTTCCCCGTGTGGAGGAGCTGTTTGAGGCCAGAAAGCCGAAAGGTCTGGCGATTATTACGGAGATCGGCGGCATCGCGACTCTGAAGGATACAAAGAAAAAACGGGAAATTATCGTGACAGATCCCGAGACTGGCAACAGCAAGACTTACCTGATTCCTTACGGCTCCAGAATCAAGGTTCAGGACGGAGCAAAGCTGGAGCCCGGCGATGAGCTGACAGAGGGAAGCGTTAATCCTCATGATATTCTGAAGATTAAGGGTGTGAGGGCTGTACAGGATTATATGATCCAGGAGGTACAGCGGGTATACCGTCTCCAGGGTGTGGAGATTAATGATAAGCACGTAGAAGTAATTGTCCGTCAGATGCTGAAGAAGATCAAGGTAGAGGCCAGCGGCGACAGCGATGTGCTGCCCGGAACTTCCATGGATGTGCTGGACTTTAACGATATGAACAAGAAACTGGTTGAAGAGGGCAAGCAGCCTGCTGAGGGCCGCCAGGTGATGCTGGGCATTACGAAGGCTTCCCTGGCTACCAACTCCTTCCTGTCTGCGGCATCCTTCCAGGAGACCACGAAGGTGCTGACAGAGGCGGCGATCAACGGTAAGGTTGATCCTCTGATCGGTCTGAAGGAGAACGTGCTGATCGGTAAACTGATCCCCGCGGGAACCGGTATGAAGCGGTACCGTTCTGTGAAACTGAGCACTGATGTAGAGGAGACAGACGATATCGTGCTCGCTGAGGAAGGAGAAGATACCGCTGATATGGCGGCAGACGGCGCAGAGACAGCGGACGATGAGAAGGAAATCACGCTGCCTGAGGATTTAGGTGATGAAGATACAGACGCGGATGATCTGGATGATGAAGATCTGGCGGATGATGATCTGGAAGAGGATCCGGAGGCAGACGGAGATGGCGAGGAAGATTCGGACAACGACGATTTCTCAGAAACAGAATAAATCGAAGATCAGGTGACAAGAATCATAAAGAAGCGGAATTTTCGGAGAAACTGAAAGTTCCGCTTCGCCTGTATCAGGATGACAGAAAAAGTTTTTGCTCTGGATGATGGCCTGTACGGCCATGGACGGAAAGGAGATGGAATGGGAGCGTATTACAGTTACGGAGAAAGGCCGAAATCTTATGTCAATACAGCGCTGGTGATCATCAATATTGTGGTGTTTATCGTGCTGGAAATCATCGGTTCGACCCAGGATGTACAGTTTATGATTGAACACGGGGCGTCCTTCGCGCCGGCGATTCTGATGGGTGGCAGGGAGTATCTGCGCCTGCTTTACAGTGTGTTTCTTCATTTTGGCCCCTCTCATCTGATCTCCAATATGATCGGTCTGTTTTTTATCGGGGATAACCTGGAGCGGGCCATGGGTCATATTCGATATCTGATTTTCTACCTGCTGTGCGGGATCGGGGCCTCTGTTTTTTCTTTTGCGGGCCATGCGCTGCTGGACCCCTATACTGTGTCGGCAGGGGCCTCCGGCGCGATCTGCGGCGTAGTAGGCGGACTGCTGTGGGTGGTGATCGCCAACCGGGGCAGACTGGAGGAGATGACCACCGGACGGGTAGGATTTCTGATTTTTTACCTGATCTACAGCGGCCTGCGCAGCACAGGCGTGGATAATATCGCCCATATCAGCGGCGCAGTCCTGGGCTTCGTGCTGGCCAGAATTCTTTATGACCCGTCGGCGGGCCTGATCCGCACCAGAGCCGCCGGAGAAGGCAGAAAAAATATGGCGCCCACCATCGGGGGCGTATGTTTATATATTGCGGCTTTGTGCATAATAGTCAAAATAGTGCAGCTGATTATGATTATTTAGTGCAAAAAACGATTTGAGATACCTTTTTGTAGAAATATAGCTTGCAGTTTGTACATATTATGGTAAAATAAATCTGTGGAGTTCTATAAAATATACATGGAGGTATTCAATGGTAAGTCTAGTTTATGCATCTGTTGCGGCAGGCATTCTGGCTTTACTTTTTGCGCTCTATTTGACGCAGAAGGTCAAACGTCAGGATGCCGGCACAGAGAAGATGAAAGAGATTGCCCGGGCGATTGAAGAAGGCGCCAGGGCTTTCTTGACTGCGGAATACAAAATTCTGGTGGTATTCGTGGCAGTCGTATTTGTTCTGATTGGAATCGTGCTGGGCAGCTGGCTCACAGCCGCCAGCTTTATCCTGGGAGCGGCATTCTCGACCCTGGCGGGCTATTTCGGCATGAATGTGGCCACCAGAGCCAATGTCCGGACCGCAAACGCGGCCAGGACCAGCGGCATGAATCAGGCCCTTTCCATCGCCTTTTCGGGAGGCGCGGTGATGGGCATGTGCGTGGTCGGCCTGGGTCTGCTGGGCGTCAGCGGCATCTACGCGCTGACTGCCAATACAGACGCCCTGTTCGGTTTCAGCCTGGGCGCTTCTTCGATCGCCCTGTTTGCCCGTGTGGGCGGCGGCATTTATACGAAGGCCGCTGACGTGGGCGCCGATCTGGTGGGAAAGGTAGAGGCTGGAATCCCTGAGGATGATCCCCGGAATCCTGCGGTAATCGCGGATAATGTGGGGGACAATGTGGGCGATGTGGCCGGTATGGGCGCAGACCTTTTCGAGAGCTATGTAGGTTCTATCGTATCAGCCGTCACCCTGGGCGTGGTATATTACGGCACAGAGGGAGCCGTGTTTCCCATGGCGCTGGCAGCGGTGGGAATCCTTGCTTCAATACTGGGGACATTTTTTGTAAAAGGGAAAGAGAACTCCAATCCTCACAGAGCATTAAAGGCAGGAAGCTATTCCTCCTCTCTGATTGTTATCGTGGCATCTTTTGTGATGAGCCAGATGTTTTTCGGCCAGCTTCAGGCAGCGGCGGCGATTATCGCCGGTCTGATTGTAGGTCTGCTGATTGGTCTGATTACTGAAGTATATACGTCCGGCGACTACCGGCATGTAAAAGAGATCGCGGAACAGGCTGAGACAGGGCCGGCGACTGCGATTATCAGCGGCATTGCTGTAGGCATGCAGTCTACTGCTCTTCCGATTATTCTCATCTGTGTGGGCATCCTGGTTTCCTACAGGGCCTGTGGGCTGTATGGCATTGCGCTGGCGGCAGTGGGAATGCTCTCCACTACCGGAATTACAGTGGCGGTGGACGCTTACGGCCCGATTGCGGATAATGCCGGCGGCATTGCTCAGATGAGCGGTCTGGATGATTCTGTCCGTGAAATTACGGACAGGCTGGATTCTGTAGGCAATACGACAGCGGCAATGGGAAAAGGCTTTGCCATCGGCTCTGCTGCCCTGACTGCGCTGGCGATGTTTGTCTCCTATGCGGAGGCAGTGAACCTGGAGATTATCAGTATTCTTGACTGTTATGTCATTATCGGCCTGCTGATCGGCGCCATGCTGCCCTTCCTGTTTTCGGCTCTGACCATGAAGAGCGTTTCAAAAGCAGCTTACCAGATGATCGAAGAGGTAAGACGGCAGTTCCGGTCGATTCCCGGCATCCTGGAGGGAACAGCGAAGCCGGATTATAAATCCTGCGTGGGAATATCCACAACAGCGGCATTGAAAGAGATGCTGGTGCCCGGCCTGATGGCAGTTGTGGTGCCGGTTCTCATGGGCGTACTGATGGGCCCGGAAGCCCTGGGCGGTATGCTGGCCGGCGCCCTGATCGCCGGTGTGCTGCTGGCTATCTTCATGTCCAACGCCGGAGGCGCGTGGGACAACGCAAAGAAATACATAGAAGAAGGCAACGGCGGAGGAAAGGGCAGCGAGGCCCACAAAGCCGCTGTTGTCGGCGATACTGTCGGCGATCCCTTCAAAGATACAGCAGGGCCTTCTTTGAATATTCTGATTAAACTGATGACAGTGGTGTCGTTGGTAGCGGCGCAGCTGATCGTTATGGTGGGAGGAATTCTCTGAGAAAGGGGCATCCCGCCGCAGCCGGTTTTATTTCCGGTTTGAAGTGAAGAAATTATGACTGTAAAGGGCGGCAGCCCGGCGGAGGAAATCCAGTGCAGAGCGCTGGACTTCCTTTGCCGGGCTGCCGCTTTGCTGTGCTGAGAATGATATAGATGGAATGATGAAATAATATATAACGGCAGAGCAGAGTCATGTATTTTCAAAGCCGAAATAAATATACGATATCTATTTGATTCGTTATTCTGTCAGGGGAATAAAGACATTGGATCAGTTGGTCTCATTGTCTTTTTATAAGAAAACGATTACAACAAGTGTAAATACCCGGGAATATAATATTAAGGGGATTTATGGCATGAATGGCTCGGGGAAATCCGGTATTATAACTTCTGCTGAAATATTGAGAGATCTGTTGATTGATCCGGGGTATTTAAACAATCCTATAGCACAGAAAAATTTAAGCGCAATCATTAATAAGAAAATAGGAGAGCTCTTTATAGAGGCTGATTATATGGTAAAATTGGAGGAGGATTTGCTTCTCTTCCGATATAATGTGATCCTATCGAAAGATGTTTCAGGAAAATATGTGATCTCTCATGAGTGCTTATCTTTTAAACAGGCAACCTCAAAGAGCGAAGTGATGAAAATGCTTTTTGAGGTAACGGGTGGAGAGATTGCATTTCTTTACAGAACAAAAGAGCAAGATAATTTTTCCGATATAGTGCAGAACAGAACAATGAATTTATTGGAAACAGCAGCTATGAGTGCTTTATTTTATGAAAAACTTTACGATACGGCAGAAAAAAATGCAGAGGTACCAAAGGGTGTTCTTTGGGCGGGGCTGTGTCTGCTGTATCTTTTTGGAAGAAAAATATATGTATACGTGGATCAGTCTGATGACCACAGAGATTTTGTTGTCTGGAAAGCGCTGGAAGGTGACAGTTATGATGGCAGGGAGAAATATAAAAATAAGATCGATACAGTGGCAGGCGACTTTGTTGCAATGAAACAGGATTATCTTCATGTATTGTCTGCTACAGGTAATGTTGTATGGAAATTAATATATGAAAAGTTTGAAAAGGAAGTGGATAAACTGTGGGAGTTTTTGCGTATTTTCAAATCGGATCTGCTGGGAATTGAAATTGATAAGAAAGAAAACAGGAATTTCTGGATATGTGATCTGGTAAGCGTCGGTGTACAAGGGGTACAAACGAGATAAAATAGAAATGAGGGGCGATAGAGCGGAAATGTCAGATTTTCCACTCTATCTGAACAC
>CAJFOT010000130.1 GCA_904397815.1 Candidatus Paralachnospira sangeri | reverse complement strand
TGTTATAGTTTATAATTGCCTTACACGGAAGGAATCATATAATGTGGGCAGGAAAGGAGGCATTCTCCCGCCATGTTTTTAAATATGTATATCCTGAATGACTGGATTTCCCGTCAATTTGACACCCAGGCCCACATAGAGGACGGCATCGCCCTCATCGAGGGCGTCCGCTTCTTCGCCGGTGAGCTGCCGGAAATCCTGAAAAACTATGTCTATGTGGGAAATGGATCTGAAGTATTCGACAGCGCCCGGTATCAGAATACCATTATGCTCTGCAATACTTATGATATCATCCTGGTCAGCGGCCAGAGCCTGGAGACTGTCATCAATGAAGTGCTCCGATGTATGGATTATTTCAATGCCTGGGAAGCCCGTCTTCACAACAGCATCTCCTCCGACCAGTCTCTGAACCATATCATCAATGCCTGCGCTGATGTTCTCCATGCCAGTGTGGGCATGATCGATATGCAGGGCAATCTGATCGAGCTGAGCACAGCTCTGAATCAGGATATTTCCAGCGATGTCTGGGAACAGATCAGAAGAACCCGGCGGCTGTCATCGGATGTGATGAGCAGCCCGGTCTCCCTCAGAACAGGCAGTCCTGTCGCTGACTATACCGCCGAACCGGCTTTGTATGCCATGTCTGACGGAAAGAACAGCATCATCTGCTATATCCGTATTGACCGGGAATATGTCGCCGTCATGTCTGTCAAAGAGCTGGAGAAACCCCTGACCCGGGGCGACTGTCTGATCGTCCGCCATGTGCGGGATGCCATCCAGCAGGCTGTCCTGCTGGAAGAGAAGAATCACCGGCGCCAGAGCCTGCTTTCCACCACAGTTGCCATGCAGCAGCTTCTGGCAGGAGAACCGAAGGAAAACACTCTGGATGTACTGGATTTTGCGGTTCAAAAACGGGATATTCAGCGTCCCTGGCTTCTGGCTGCCACCCGTGACCTGAACAATCAGACTGCTGTCGCGCGCCAGTGGTATTCCCATGAGCTGCAGAATATACCGGTGCCGAATATTTCCGTCCCGTGGAAGAATGAGGTGGTTATCCTCCTGTCAGAAAGAGACCGAAGCCGTTTCCTGGACGGGCTGAATGCTTTTTTCAGGAAATCAGGCAGCATCGGCATCTCTCTGCCCCTCTATCAACTCTATGAGATTCCGGTAAAGTACAAGCAGGCAGTATTTGCCCTGGAGCAATGCGGCGGACGGGCAGAGGTCCGGGACGCCAGGGATTTGATTTTTCCCTACCTGCTCTATCAGCTGCGCGGCCTGAATCACGACCTGGGTTTCACACACCCCGCGATTGAAAAGCTGAAAAACTACGACCAGGAAAAGGGAAGCGAGCTGTGCAAAACCCTGATCACCTATCTGGAGAATGAACGGAATCTGACGGAAACTGCCCGCCTGCTGTTCATCCACCGGAATACTCTGTCCAACCGGATCGAAAAAATACAGGAAATCGCCGATATAAACCTGGATGATCCAACGGAGCGCCTCTATATTCTCCTGTCTAATTTCATCTGACTGTGCATATTGCACAGTCAATTTTTTTGAAAAGTTTCCAGAATGGTCATCGTAAACACTGCTTTTTTGCCTCCGACAGTCTATGCTGTTAATAACAGAAAGAAGGAGGTATTCTATGATGACAGCATATCCATTTGATGAAAAAGAACTGATCCCGGTACGCCAGGACCGGCTGTTTTATATGCCGCCTCAGGCTCCCGGAATCGACGTGTTCCGTTATCCCTGTGACTGTAAAACTGCCTATAAACAGGCTTACAAAGACAGGAAACCCATATGGGCCCTGACCGGCATAGAGGGATCTATTTTTGCGCCCCGTATTATCCCTGACAATGTGGCTCGCGGCTCTGTCGTTGACGCGCTGCCGCCTGTTCCTGAGACAGAATACGGCGGTTATGATATGTT
This sequence comes from Candidatus Paralachnospira sangeri, assembly GCA_904397815.1. Lineage (GTDB taxonomy): Bacteria > Bacillota > Clostridia > Lachnospirales > Lachnospiraceae > Paralachnospira_A > Paralachnospira_A sangeri. The sequence goes on along the minus strand of CAJFOT010000130.1, from coordinate 45,997 downwards.
CGGGGTAAAATGGGAATGGGTGCCCCAGGTCCGCGGTTCTATGGTTCGTCCCGGCCATCCGCTGATGGAAGACGCCAACGACTGGAAGCAAGTGCTGAAATTCCCTACAAAGGAAGAAATTGACAGCTGGGGATGGGAACAGTCCGCCCGGGACAACCGGGAATTTCTGGCCAGGGACAAAGCCTATGTAATGGTCATGTTCACCGGCTGCTGGTATGAGCGCCTGATCTCTTTTATGGAGGTGCAGAATGCTGCCGTTGCGCTGATCGATGAGGAGCAGCAGGCGGCAGTCCATGAAATTCTGGATAAAACGACAGAGCTGTACTGCTATCTGGTGGATAAAATCGCCGACACCTACGGCGAAGGTGTATCCGGCATTCAGATTCACGATGACTGGGGCACCCAGAGAGCGCCCTTCTTCAGCCCGGAAACTGCCAGAAAGATGCTGGTTCCCCATATGAAGCAGCTTACCGCAAAAATCCATGAGAGAGGCATGGCGGCAGAAATTCACTCCTGCGGCTGCAATGCCATCATGGTGCCCTGCTATATCGAGGCAGGCTGGGATATCTGGACAGCCCAGAGCGACATCAATGACACCGTGGCGCTGGCAGAACAATATGGCGGTCAGATCACCATCATGGTACAGGATGACTATGACCCTGCCGGACAGTCCGAGGAAGAGCAGTATCAGGCCGGATGCCGATTTGCTCAGAAGCTGTGCCGCCCCGGCGTTCCTGTATATTACAATTACTGGAGCCCCTCGAAGGCACTGACGCCGGCTTACCGGAAAGGATTCTACGCCGCCTCACGGAAAATCTATCAGGACATGTAGAAAAAAGCGAAGAGATAAGGGGGAATATCAAAGATGACAAACGAAAAGAAAGCAGCCATTTCCACCGGCTATACTATGTTTCCTACCATGATTCTGCTGGTAACTACCACAGTGCTGGCATACATTATGCAGGCATATCCCACTGTCGCGCCTTCCACAGTAGCGTTGCTGATGACCATACCGTCACTGGTCAGTACGGCGGTTTCCTTCCTGGTCGGATTTATCGCCAACAGAGTTTCCCACCGGCTGATCGTCACCTTCGGCATGGTCTGTATGTTTGCCTGCGGAATCATTATGTATTTCGGCGGCGGCACAGCTCCCTTTTCCCTGCTGATCATGGGAGTCGTCCTTCTGGGCATCGGAATGGGGTGCAACAGCGTCATGACCGGAACCATCGTGTCCCTTCACATGCCCCGGGAGAAAATCGGCAGCCAGATGGGCATCAACAATTCCATCCGCAATGTAGGCTCTATGCTGCTGACAGCCGTCGCCGGCGTGCTGGCAGTCAGCCGGTGGCAGAATGCCTATCTGGTTTACCTGGTTTTCATCCCGATCATTATCGTCGCGGCGACGCTGACACCTGAAATGCCGGAAGAGGCCCGGCAGGCAGCCGCTTCCCGGAGCGGAGAACAGAAAGAAAAGGCCCGGATTCCCGGCGTCATATGGGTGATCTCACTGCTGGGCAGTGTATTCTATCTGGGGCAATATGTCTTCAGCCTGAATATTTCCAATTATATCGTAAATGTATACCAGCTGGGCACCTCCGCCCAGGCCGGACTGGTCACCAGTGTATATACCCTGGGCGGTGTCCTGGGCGGCCTCACCTTCCGCTGGTGGTCAAAGGCTTTTAAAGGGATGGCGTCAGCGGCTGTATACCTGCTGGCTGCAGCCGGACTGCTGATTACCGCTTTCGTCACTAACTCACTGGCAGGCGCCTTTGCAGGCGCAGTGCTGACCGGCTATGGCGCCACATTTTCTTCTACTTTTTGTATGCAGCAGGTGGCGCTCCATCTGAGCCCCAGCCAGCGATCCATTGGCTCCTCCATTTATTTCGGCTGCACCGGCGTCGCCGCATTCCTCACCACCTATATCATCAATGACCTGGCATCCTTGATCGGCGGCAGCATGACAGCAAACTTCATCATGGGCGCTGTAATCTGTGGTATCTGTGCCTTGTGGGCAGCCCTGATGTTCGGTAGAAAAAAAGAAGCGCAAGCAGAATAAACAGCTTATCCTCCCCTTCTCCCGACCCCTCCCAATCTGGCGTTTTTCCGATAAACACCCGGACTGCACCCTTCCACCCGGCGGAAGACATTCTGGAAATAGCTCTGGGAGCTGAAAGATAAAAAGGCGGCGATTTCTGCCAGGCTCGCGTCCGTTTCCTCCAGCATCTTCTTTGCGCAGCGGATCTTGACTGCCTGAATATAGGCAGTCAGATGCTGCCCTGTCCGGGCATAAAATGTCCGGCAGAAATATTCCCTGGATAAACCCACAGCCGCTGCCACCTGGGTCAGGCTGATTTTTTCCGTACAGTGATCGGCGATATACCCGGCAGCTCTGCGCAGCAGCGGATCCCGGAAACCGGCATCCTTCTGACTGTAAACCAGCCGGCAGAATTGCCGCTTCACCTCATCTGCCAGCATCCGGACCTGCGTTACACTCCGACAGGACTCAACCCGCCTCACAAAATCCTCTTCCATCTGACTGCATCTGATATGTCCGGCGCCGCCCTGAATGGCCGCTGTTTTCAGATTATGCGTCAGAATGATCACCAGATTCCGCATGTGCCGCAGCGGCGTAGCACCAAACGCGCCATGCTGGCCGCCGCTCCCGGTCTGCCAGACCAGGGCTTCCATGGTTGCCATATCCCCGGCCCGTACGCAGGCACACAGCTTCTGTATCAGCTGTTCATCCTCCTGAATCTGCTCCAGCGCAGCCGGATCGTCCAGACGCGCGAACAGTCCCCCTTCTGTCATATTTGCACACCTCAGTTTCTGTCATAAAATGAACACTCCAGTTTTTATACATACCAATATTGTATAAAGGAAGTCAATATTTTGCAATATTTTATCGCTATGTTCTGATATTATTCTTAAAAACATTGGTTTAAGCAGTCTGTTTTCAGCAATTTTTCTGAATCAGACGCAAAAATCAGACAGGAGGTTTTCATTTATGAAGAGACTGGAAAATAAGGTTGCCGTCATCACCGGCGCCAGCGGCGGTCTGGGCAAGCAGACTGCCATCCGTTTCGCTCAGGAAGGGGCCCGTCTGGCGATCTGCGCCAGAACGGAGAGCAAGCTAATGGCTACCAAAGAAATCTGCGAGGAAGCGGGAGCTGAGGTTCTGGCCATGACAGCCGACGTGAGCCAGTATGACCAGCTGAAAGCTTTTGTGGAAAAAATCACAGAACGGTTCGGCGCCATCGACGTGCTGGTGAATAATGCCGCCACCATCAGCGCGCCTCATCCGTTTATCGAACATACCCTGGCTGACCTGGAGGAAGGTCTCCACAGCGGCCTGTACGGCACCTGGCATATGATGCAGCTGTGTTACCCTTATATGAAGGAAAAAGGCGGTTCCATCATCAATTTCGGCTCCATCGGCGGTGTGGCAGGCATGGAAGGCTTTGCCGCTTACGCAGCCGAAAAAGAGGCTATCCGCGGCCTGTCCCGTGTTGCTGCCAGAGAGTGGGGCGCCATGAATATCCGCGTTAACTGTGTCTGCCCGAATGTCATTACTGACCGTTTTGAAGAGGGTATCGAAAGTTCTCCCAAAGAAGTACGGGATTATCTCATGGCCTCCATGTCCCAAAACGCTATGCACCGCCCCGGCCGGGCCTATGAGGACGCCACACCGGCCATCCTCTTCCTGGCCTGTGATGACAGCCGCTGGGTGACCGGACAGACCCTTCATGTAGAAGGCGGCAACTGGATCAGTGCGTAAAAGAAATCAGGGCAATTACCTGCCCTCCAGAATATAAGCCGTATAAAGATAATCCAAATGGTATCCCAGCTTCTTCGCCAGCTCCATTGACTGGGGCGTATGGGCGTCCCAGCTGGGATACAGTCCCCGGTCCAGGCATTCCAGAATCAGCCTGGCCGCGCAGCTGTAAGCCAGCCCCTGCCGCCGGTATTCTTCCTTTGTGTCGATTTCGATCTCGATTCCCTCCCGGTAAGTAGAGTAGGAAGAGGCTCCTGAAACCGGTTCTCCCCCTTTCAGGGCCATCACCCCCAGACCCAGCCGGTGATAGGTCTGATAATCCGGATACTGGGATGTCAGATCTCTGCACCAATGATGCCTGCCGCAGTGTTCATACAGTTCCCGGTCGATCATTTTCAGCTCATATCCGGCGGGAAGGGAGGCGGCTGCCCGTTTCAGGTGATCCCGGTGAAACACGTCCGGCTCTTTTTTCATAGCGTAGCGGGTGATTTTCTTAACCCTGCCGCCGTGACAGCCCTCGATCAGCCTGGCCCACACTTCATCCTGGGGCACCAGAATCATAAAGTCCTTCCGCACGTCCCAGGGGCGGAACAGCGCCAGCTCCGGACTGAGCTCCCCTGCCAGAAAGGCGAAATCGCCCAGCACTGCCATGGCCGACCGGGGTTCCTCGAAATCATCCCCATACACCTCTCCCATCACGCCCTGCAGGCAGGACCAGATCATCGTATCCTGCCAGCCGCTGAATAACAGAGAGGCCGCCTCCCCATCCAGTAATTTCACGATCATTTCCCTTTCTCCCTCCTGTTGGCTCAATGCCGTATTTTAAAATAATTTTCCAGTATCATTTTCATATGCTGGTATCTCCTGGCGTAGGAATTTTCCACCCGGATCAGCTGCATATGGTGAGCCCGGCAGATTTCCTGTTTCTTCTGGTCTCTCGCTTTTACCGTCTCGCTGTCGAAATGCTCCTTCCCGTCCAGTTCGATCACCAGCACCGGATATTTTCCTGTCCCGTCAGCCTCATAGACAACGAAGTCAAATCTGCCGGAGTAAAACAGATCGCTCCAGGTGATATTCTCCTGGAATACCTGGGATACCGCCACCTCCCGCTCCACTGTAAACCGGTTCTGGGACAGCCAGAGATTCTCCAGGGCATGGTTCAGATTCTCCAGGAAGGCTTCCTCCGTGGCAGTGCTGAAGGGCTTTACTCCCAGCGCCCGGGAGTCAGACCGCTTGGCCGTCACCTGGCAGGCGCCGCCGGAGCGGACGTACTGAACCAGCTCGTAGAGATCATCCTCCGACTCCTGCCGGTGAAGCCGCTCCAGATTCCTGCCGCTGGCCAGCACCACCAGCTGCTGCCTGGCCCTGGAGGTGGCCACGTTAATCAGCTCCCGGTTATTCTTCAGCCATTCATAGGTTCCCTCCCAGGTATCATCGGTGAGGGCCGTGGAAAACAGCACCACATCCTTCTCATCCCCCTGAAAGGCATGGACAGTCCCGCAGGTCACATGGGACAGCCCGGCCTCCCGCAGCCGCTGCTGAATCAGATTTTTCTGGTTGACGAAGGGGGTAATTATGCCGATGGACTGATCCGGGTGGGCCCGGGCATAATCCAGCACCTCTGCCGCCTCCGCCGGGGCTGTGTTTTTCTCCCTGGTGCTCCCGTCCTTCACATCGATATAGACCAGCGCCGGCCCCGGCCCCGGTTCCGACTGAATCTGCAGGCGGGAATGATAGTATTTCCGGTTATTAAAACCGATAATCTCCGGGCTGCACCGGTAGTGATTTCGCAGCAGCACCTCATCGCTGACAGCGTCGCAGGCCAGGAAGGCTTTGTAAATGGAATTTTTCCGGTAATCATATTCCTCCCGGATACTATACTTCTTCCGCAGCCGCTGATTGGCGCTCTCATCCAGCAGAATCACCGGATTCAGCTGCTGGGGATCTCCCACCAGCATCAGGCTGGCACCCCGCAGCACCGGAACCAGTCCTGTAGCTGTATCGCACTGGCTGGCCTCATCCATCACCGTCAGGTCAAAGTGAACTGCCGGATCGCCCAGACGGTGGGCGGAAATGCAGGTAGTAGCCACCACAGGAAAGATTTCCAGAAAGGCTTTCAGATTTTCCCCGTCGCTGAGATATTTGTGAAACTGAGCCAGCTGCTGTTCCGGCTCGTCCATGTATAAAATCTCCCGGAACCGCTCATGGCCGGGACTGTCAATTTTCTTAATATAACGGACCGATGTATAAAACAGGTAATGGCGCAGATTTTCCCCATCGTCTGCCAGCAGGCCCAGGGCTTCCTCATCGGTTACCTCTCCCAGCTTCCGGATCCGCCTGCTGACCTGGGCCAGCTGCCGTCCCCTCAGATCCGCCTCAAAGGGCAGCATCCCCATAGAATGACTGTTTTTCTGCTCATATTCCAGCAGCCGGGTAATCGTCTCCTCCCGTTCCTTCATCTCCAGCTGCTCCTCATAACGGCGCAGCAGCTCCGACAGCTGCTTTCTGGCCTGAGTCTGCCGGTTCCGGTTTCTGCTGAGCGTCTTGTCAAACACCTGCATCGTCCTGTACCGCTCATACAGGCGGCGGACCGAAGCCAGGGATTCCAGCACTTTCTCACTGTTGCCCAGACGGATCACCGGAAAGGGAATCCGCTCGCTGCCGTAGGTCATCGCCGTCAGCTTCTCCATCACGCTGTCAATGGGATGGTTGTTGTAAGCAGTGAACAATACCGTCTTTTCATTATAAAATGCCGTAATGATGGTATTGATAATTGTGGTGGTTTTTCCGGTGCCGGGCGGCCCCTGTACATAAGAAACCGGGTATTTCATGGCATGATCCACCGCCAGCAGCTGATCCAGATTCACCTGTCTGTCCAGCAGAGTGAGCGGCACTGCCCGCCGGCTCCTGGGACGATCCAGCAGATCGCCGAAAAAGGCCCTGACCGGCACCGACGCCTGCCCGTTCTGATACATATCCAGAATGCCTCCGTACTCCTTATGAAGATCCAGCGCCAGGTCAATACCCAGGCCAATGATATAGGGCATGTCGTCCACCTCAGCCCGCCGGCCCCGGCCCCTGGCCACCGCGTCCCTGATCTGTTCCTGATTTTTCTCAAAATCCCGGAGCAGCTCATAATCCCTGCCGTCCAGATATCTGCGGATACTCTCCTTCACCCCGTCTACGGTAAATTCCGTACAGACTGTAATCTCATCCGCCGGCCGCAGGCACCGCCCCCGCACATCCAGATTCAGCAGGCGGCAGGCCAGCACATACAGCCCCTTCTCTGTATGGATGCTCAGCACATTCATCGCCAGCCGCTGCAGGGAAATCCGCCCTCGCCTGCCGGGCTCAGCCATCTCCGATCCATTCTGATTTCCGGCCGCCTCCGGCCGTCTCTCCGCTCCCTCTGGATCCCCTGTTTTCTTTCCGTCAGAAGCCATCCGGCGGGGAGGACGGGCCTTTTTCTGGAATTCCCGCACAATTGTCCGGAACTGCTCGTCGCTCAGGGGATAGACCTCCCCCCGGAAGCTGTCCCGGTCCAGATACCGGACCAGGGCAAAATCCTTCTTATAAGGCGTGGTATCCATCCGGCTGCAGTCCTCCAGATAATTCAGCACCCGCAGATTGGCCGCCTGCTGAAACAGCATTTTATATTTATGAGAATTCACACGGATGTCCCGCACCAGACTCTCATTGACAGGACAGTAGGATCCCTCAATCACCTGGGAGGACAGAATCGAATCAATGTAGATACAGTCCAGCCGTTCCAGGGTGTACAGTCCCAGATGAAGCCCGTCCGCCGACAGCGACCGCCTCCGGACATTCAGATTTCGGATGCCGATCCAGTACCGGGTGGTCTCTCCCTGGCGGTTCCGGTATTCAACCGACAGCCACCGGCCCTCATGAATTGCCTTGAAAATATCCCGAAGAATCGGATTCATTGCCGCTCCTCCTCACCATCTCCTCTTTTCTGGCATACATGCCCCTTTTTGCCATCCATACCCCGCCGTCAGGGCAGATCCGGAAATTTACCGGAGAAATTCCAGATACGCGTCAAACGCGTTGAACAGCATATCGCCGGAGCATACCTGAATCTCCGCTGTCGTCCCCTCCAGCGGCACATAGCGGTACAGATCGCTGGCCCTGGTCAGCACCAGCACCGGTATCACCTCATAATCAGGGCCGAACAGAACTTCCAGATAGCTGCTGTATTTCGCCGCCTGGGACACCTGTTCCTCTTCGATCTGGTCATTCATCTTGAATTCCAGGGAAAAGACATAGTCCTCCGTAATCACCAGCACATCCGCATAAATTCTGATATAGCGGGACTTCTTAATCCGCAGCTCAAACAGAATTTCCCAGTCATCATATTCCACCTGCCAGAGATCGGGGAACAGGGCCCGCATCACCATGCCGGTATCCCGGAAAGAATGGAACAGCCCTCTGGTATCGTTCAGATTTCTGCCAATCCTCCGGCAGCCCTCCCGCAGCTGTTCAAACCACTCCTCCTCACCGGTTTCCAGGAATTCTCTGACCGAAGCATAATAGCCGCTGTAATCCTCCAGCCCCCTGTGGGGCCTGGCCTGACGGATATAGCCATGCCAGCGGTAATCCTCATCATGATAGCACAGATCATGAATGTAAGGCGAACCATACAGATACCGGTTCACCACACCCCGGTCCGCATGGAGCCGCCGGGCGATCTCTCTGGCCTTAATCCCGTCGCTGCCGCAGATCAGCGCGTAAATATCACGTTCCAGTATATCTGTCATGTTGCCCCTGTCTCCCTGCTTTTTTCAAAAATTCGTCTGAAATCCTCCCTGGCCTCCTCCATCTTTCCGGGGTCACGGAGAATAGCAGAAGGATGATATACCGCAGTCAGCCAGGTATTCTTCCGGTACAGGAAGGTGCCATGCTCTCTGGTGATCCGGTAGCCGGGGCTGATGATCCGCTGGGCAGCGATCCGTCCCAGACAGACGATGATCCGGGGCCGGAGCAGGATCGTCTCATGCTTCAGATAAAGAATGCAGGCCTCCTGCTCCTCCGGCAGCGGGTCACGGTTTCCCGGCGGATGGCATTTTACCAGATTCGTCAGGTAAATATCCTCCCGTTTCACCCCGGCTGATTCCAGCAGCTGGTCAAACACCCGCCCCGAAGGACCGGTAAAGGGGATGCCGTCCCGGTCCTCATTCCGACCCGGCGCTTCCGCCACAAACATCACAGGGGATTTCAGGTTTCCCCGACCCATCACCGGCCTGTTCCTGGTGGCTGACAGGGCGCACCGGGAACAGTGGTCTGTAAATGCTTTCAGTTCATCATATGTGTACATACTATCCGCCTCTTTCTGATGCTATTATAGCGGAAAAGCGGTCATATGTCTAATACTGTCTCCCGGAACATCGGCCTGGATTCTGCAATTGTTTTTATTCGGAGAATTTGCGCATCCCAGACGGCATCAACCGCCCCAACAGAACGATGGGTTCCGGGCAGCCCCGCCCCTTAATGCCTTTGTTCCCGGCCTGAATAAATTCTAAGCAGCCAGGCAGGTTCTTTTCCAGGACCGATTTTATGTTCAGAAAAAGTCTGATACTTTTTCTGAACGAAAATCTCTCATACAGGCGTTGAGCGCCTGCATTCGCCTGGAAAAGAACCTGCCTGCCCGCTAAGAATTTATAAACAGGCCTCCACATGGACATTAAGGGGCGGGGCTGCCCGGAACCCGTCGTTCTGTTGGGGCGGTTGATGCCTGGTACTGACTGTTTAGAAAAACACAGCATTGCTGACCAATCTGCCGCCCGATGAGATGCATGGCTTCTGCCTTAGTTCTTTTCAGCAGCCAATATCCAGAACCGCCGGACGGGGAGGCAGCGCTTTGCGGTACAGCGCCATGTGGGCGGGACATTCTGCCGCATATGAAGGTCCGATTTTACAGGTACTTGCAGATTCTGAGGCGTTTTTTCGGGCGGAAATCGATTTACAAAACCGATTTCCGAGGACTTCCTGAGGGAAAAGCATCAGGCTTTTCCCGAAGATAAGTCCGGTCCTGAAAAAACGCCTCAGAATCTGCTTAGTACCTGTTCGGGCCGGGAATAAAGCTGCAGAATGTCCCGCCCACATGGCGCTGTACCGCAAAGCGCTGCCTCCCCGTCCGGCGGTTCGTACCTCCCGCCTGTTAAACAGAAATCTATGATTCTTTATCCATCCTGATCCAGCACACCACCTCTGCCCCTTCCTCCGGATGGTTATAAAAGGCAAGCATACCTCCCTGCTCCTCCAGAAATCTCTTTGCAATCGCCAGCCCCAGTCCCTGATGGTTTCTGTCATGACGGCTGTCGTCTCCGCTGTAGAAAGCCTGATCAGCCCGCTCCAGATCTCTGGGAGAAAATCCCGGGCCATAGTCATGAACGGCGGCTGTCAGATATTTCTGCTCTTCCTTCACCCTTAACCTTAACTTCACTTCAAGGCCTCGCTTCCGGTCTGTATGCTCTGCCCCGTTGCTTAAAATGTTATTCCATGCCCGTAGGATCTGTTCCGGGCTGCACCGCAGTGTTCCCTCCAGCTCTCTGATATCGAAGGAGACCGGAATTTTTTCCGCGGCTGCCACCCGGATCGCCGCTCTGCGGAGAATTTCACCCATTTGAGCACATGAAAGCTCCTTTTCCTCATAATCCGGGCGGATCCCGTGGAGTACCTGCCGGATACGCTCCAGATACTGCTGGATTTCACTGACATTGGACAGAATATCCGCGGCACACTCCTGATTCTCTGGGGACAGCCCTGCCTCCGACAGCAGTTCCCCGTTTCCCTTTATCACAGTCAGAGGCGTCTTAATATCATGGGTCAGGGCAGCCAGCTGTTCCTGCTTCTGCCGCTCCATATCCCACTGGGCCATTAGAGAGGTTTTCAGCGCCTCCCGCATCTGGGACAGGGACGTCATCACTGCATCAATTTCCCGGATTTCCGACCCTTTTGCTTCAAAATCCAGATCATGCCTGCCGATTTTTTCTGTGATCTCCCGCAGTTCTCCCAGCTGCCGGTTCAGCTGTCTCGCGAAATGCCGGGAAAGGAATATCACATTCAGGATAAACAGCGCGCCGATCCAGATGAAGGACATGATCTCCGGGGCAGGCAGTATGCTGTTGAGCGCATCCCAGGCATATTTCATATACAGGTCATATCGGACGATGCAGATATCCCCGCTGTTCTGTCTGATAAACCGGTAATAGTTTCCCGAAGAGACATAGATATTTTCTTCCTGGTACGCAGACCAGGCAGCCTCCTGTTCTCCCTCCCCGAAGGTTCCAGTTTTCCATTCCCCTGATGGAGAATAAATTCCATAATCGGCCCCGTCGGGTATCCACTGATCCGGCGATGTCCCGGCTGCCTGAATCTCAGGGGTGTGCTCGGTCAGCTGCAGCTCCGCGTAATTTGCCGGCAGGGTCACGCCCAGATAGCTGCTGGCGACCAGCAGCAGCATGACGCCCACTGCAATCAGCAGAGTATTGACGCAGAACCAGACCGCAAACCGGAGGAACATTCCTGCCAGTGTTTTCTGTTTTTTTCTTATCTCCATCTGTAACCGATCCCCCAGACTGTTTCAATGGGATTGACCCCGTACTGCTGAAATTTTGCCCGGATATTTTTCACATGCTCTGTGATCGCCGAACTGCTGCTCTCTCCCTCAAATCCGAATACATGCTCCAGTATCCGTTCTTTGGAAAACACCTGTCCCCGGTTCAGAGCCAGAAATTCACAGATGGCATATTCCGCTTTCGTCAGGCCCATCTCCCTGTCCTGGCACCAGGCTTTGTGTTCCTGCATGGAAAAGCGCACGCCGCCGATGGTCACAGCATGCTTTTTCTCCCGGCTCTCCCGCCGGATATGGGCCGCCACCCTCGCCCGCAGCTCCCCGAGGCCGAAAGGCTTCGTGATATAGTCATCCCCGCCGATTCCCAGCCCTTCCATCAGATCCTTTTCCTCTGTTTTTGCAGTGAGAAACAAAATCGGGCAGTCCACCTGGTCTCTGATCCTCCGGCAGAGGCTGAATCCATCTGTGCCCGGCATCATCACATCCAGGAGAATCAGCTGATATCTCCCCAGCTGCCCTTCATCCAGCTTCAGCGGGTCATCCAGGACAGTCACGCTGTATCCCTCCCTGGACAAAGCCTTCCTGACCACATCCAGAATCCCTCTGTCATCGTCAATCACTAATATCTCAATCATTGCACTGCCTTCCTTCATAATGATAAAACCATATCCCGATTATGGCACAGATCAGGCCGACGAGCAACAGACAGATCAGAACCGTTTTTCCTGCCTCCCAAAAGCCGGTTCCTGCTCCCTCGCCCTGATAAACACTCCGAAGGGCCAGCATGACGCCTCTGGCGCTCCAGGTGCAGGGGAAAAACTGCCATCTGCCCTCTCCCAGCCCGGTGAGAAACAGCGCCGACAGCAAAAACTGCGCCACCCCCGCGCACTGGGACACCGTTCTGGAAAAAGCCAGATTCAGAAACAAATGCTCCAGGTACAGGGGAAGGCTTCCCAGAAACAGCACTGCTGCCAGCATCACATATGCCTCCGCTGAAATTCCCTCTCTTCCCAGCACAAAACAATACCCTGCTCCAAACAGAACTACTGCGCCGAAAACAGCCAGAAATCCCATCCCCCCAAGCACCAGCAGCTTCACGGCCAGCGCCCTCCACTTACTGCCGGGACTGCCCAGGAAAATCTGAAAATGATTCTCCTCCTCCAGCCGGACACTGCCCCCGCAGACAATACTGACGGCAAAGGGCAGAGCGACCCCGATGATCTCCATATAACCGGCGGTCTGGCCGATCCCACTCCAGCCGGAAAAACGGAAATATATCAGAAACAGCAGACTTCCGGCAGCCGGAACCAGGATATGAACCGGGAGCAAAAAGGTATGTTTCATTTTCAGTCCTTCCGCCCGGATCCCGCAAAGAAAATCTTTCATTTTGTGGCCACCTGCCTCTCAAACCATTTCCTGCTGCCGATCCAGAACAGGCCGAACCAGAGCAGAGCCGCCGGGATGCCCATCAAAAGGCTGCCCATATCTCCCAGCTGAGCTGAATAGGTCATCTGGCCCGGCTGCAATAATAATCCGTTGGGCATCACACCCAGAATCGGACACATCAGCCGCGCGGTAATCGCCCAGGGAAAGAGGGGAAACCATGCCGTCAGCGAAGCCGTCACAGACAGAATGGTATACAGCCCCATGTGAATCACCAGCATCAGAAAGGTTCCCATTTTCTGCGTCAGAAACAGGCAGAAGGGAATCTGCCACAGGGTAGTCAGCCACATCACCACTCCCGCCAGAAGCTGGGCGCCCAGAGAGGGAGAGGCGATAAACTGAATATGAAGAACCGCTTCCATGCCGGTTCCTGCCAGTATCGTCAGCGCCACCACACAGATGACGGAGATACCGGACATCATCACCCCCACCAGAACCTTTGCGTCCCATATGCTGCCCATGCTGCAGGGCAGGCTCCAGATGGTATAATTCTTCTTTCTCTTATCCTTTCCCCCGATAATGCCGCACAGCATTCCCAGAAATCCCGGGTACAGCCCGATATACCACCAGTTATAACTGTCAACGGCAAAATAAACATGGGTCAGCCACGCAGCCAGAACCACTGTGACCAGCGGCATTCCCACGGTCATTCCCTTTATGGATGTGCGGCGGTATTTCATCCGTTCCGCTCTGAAACATTCTCTCATCTGTCTGCCCTCCCTTTAGCGACTACTTCCATAAACAGCCCTTCCAGATCCTCCTGCTCATCCACCCGCCCCTCGAACTCCAGCCGGCCGCCGGCGATGATGCCGATATAATCCGCGGTCTGCCGGATCTCGCTCAGGATATGGCTGGATATGATGACTGTAATCCCTCTGGCCGGAAGGCTGCGGATCAGCCGGCGCAGCTCCTGTATCCCCAGGGGATCCAGCCCGTTGATCGGTTCATCCAGCACCAGCAGCCTGGGATGATTCAAAAGAGCCAGGGCGATTCCCAGTCTCTGCTTCATCCCCAGAGAAAAGGCTCCCGCTTTTTTCTTCCCGGTATCCCCGATGTCCATCAGCTCCAGCACCTCCCGGATCCTTTCCTCGTCCACTCCCAGCAGCAGCGCCCGCACCTTCATATTCTCCCAAGCAGTCAGGTTTTCATAAATGGGCGGCGTCTCAATCAGCGCCCCGATCTGGGCCAGATCCCCTCTCCTCCACCTGTGTCCCCGGAAAAAGACCGTCCCCGAGGTCGGCCTCAAAAGCCCGGTCAGCATCTTCAGCAGCGTAGACTTTCCGGCACCGTTGGGACCCAGGAGCCCGTAAACGCAATTCTCCGGAATATTCATCGTAACTTCCTTCAGCACCCTCTGCCCCTTAAATTCCTTGGACAGATTTTTCACAGCAATCATATTCTGCTCCATGTCAGTCCTCCTGATCTCATTTTCTGTCATCAGTATAAGGGGGAATTCTAAGGAATTTATAAGGTTTGGGGAAACAAAAAACATCCCCGGGAAATCACATCTGAAAAAATTATTACGGCTTTTATAAGCGGATTGTGGTAGAATGGGAGTATCAGAACAATAAATCCGAAGTTGCGAAGAAGCGTAATGAAAAGATTATGACTATTTCCAGTGTCATGTTACTGATCCTATCACTGTCTGCCTGCTCACCAGACTTCAATGGAAGCAGAACAGAGATCGACAATCAGTTATTTTGGAATATACAGCGTATAATACTACTATTTGGAGCAAAAAGAACCAGTTGAAACAAAGAATTAAAAATTCACATTATATTTTACCAAATATTCTCTTATGAATGACAACATATATTCTACTGACTGTAACTGAGTTTCTGCCTCGTCTGCAGATACAATAAAAGCAACATATGTTTTATTAAAATATGCCACCACATCTTTATGACGTTTAAAATCTATGTTTTCTAACGCAAGAACAGCACGAATCCCATAAAACACCGCATAGTAAGAACGATTAATGCAGTCCCTGTAAAATTTATTATCAAAACACATTTTGGCATTTCTGTAGGTCTCTGCCGCAAGGGAAAGTCTATATTTTGATAATTCTATATTTTTATCCGCATCATGCACTAAGCTTTACCCCCTCATCTCTGATATTACGATAATAAGGCAAATGATCAACCCAGTAATTAAAATGATCTGTATTCGTTATCACCGGGGAAATATCAACACCATATCGTAGCATATAATCAAAAGCAAGGTCGCTGATCTGATCCGAAATCTCCTTTATCTGATCTTCTGTCAGAGAAACCAGAAGCATGACATCAACATCTGAAAATTCGGAATAATCCCCCCTGACATATGACCCATACACGATAATGCTATCAAGCGAATTTCCTAATAATCGTCTTACATTCTTTCCGAAATCCTGCATAATATCTAAAATTTCAACTGACATACAATCCTCACCTCCTGCCGCAAATAAAAAATTTTGGTGGTCATTTGTCCTTTTTATTATACCGCATCCCCCATAATTTGTATACCGGATTGTACAGTAAGCTGTCCATTCCTCCTTCAAAAACAAAGAGTTTTCCCCATGGAACACAGTTTCCTGTTATATTATAGAAATCCGGCGACGCAGCCCTTCCCGCGTCGCCGGATTTCCATAACAGTCATATACAACTTTCACGCTGTTACTTCAGCGCCTGATAAGCCTCCTCATCCACCGGCTCCAGCCACTCATTCTTCGTGGCCTCTCCCGGCACCTCGACAGACAGGTGGACGAACCAGCTGTCCTTTGCCGCGCCATGCCAGTGCTTTACGCCTGCGGGGATCTGCACCACATCTCCGGCATGGAGTTCTCTGGCTTCCTTGCCCCATTCCTGATACCAGCCCCGGCCTGCGGTGCACAGCAGGATCTGTCCGCCGCCTTTTTCCGCCTGGTGGATATGCCAGTGATTCCGGCAGCCCGGCTCGAAAGTTACATTTCCAATACCAACCCCTTCTGTACAGAGCATCTTCAGATAGCTCTGCCCGTCAAAATACTGTCCGAAGGGATTTTTCTCTCCCATGTCAAAGATCGTGTCTACATCTGGTTTTTTCATGATTTTTGCTCCTTCCTCATCTTCATTTTTCCATTTTTATTATAATGAGTCATATCTGCCGGCAGCTGGGGGACAGCAACTTTACAACCGTTCTCCGCAGCCGTCAGGACCTGCCTGCCGCCTCCGTCACCGGCCGGACCGTCCGCGCAGGGCCCGGGCGGCATAATAGGCGAGACACACCCACAGCTCCATCATGGCCAGATATTCCCCGAAAAACTGCCACAGGGGCTGTTCCATGTCGAAGAACACAAACTGACTGCGCACAAACAGATAATCTGCGATACGATGTTTCATAAAGGCGTAAATGCCGTAGAGGCTGACTGCAGCCGCGGCCGCTCTGAACGCCCATCTCCACGGCTTCGGAAGGGTTCTGCCGCCCCGCAGCTTCCTCGCCATCCCCATGATCATCCCCCAGTGGAGGCCGAGATGAGTGCTCATAAGGATAAAACCCCAGTAAGCGGAGAGCATGTGGAGGATCCGGGCGAATCCCATTCCACCGCTGATGGGCAGAAAGGCAAATACTTCTCTGGACAGAATAATCCCGCTGACCATCAGCCCTGCCATGGACGCCAGCACCAGGAAATTCACAATCGTCTGGATGACCCGGAGCGGGGTATACCGTCCCTTCGCCAGCCGGGGATACCACCGCCAGTTCAGCCCATGGTGGAGGATAAACAGCAGAAACATCGCCGCCCCGGTCCATTCGTGGGACCGCTCTCCCACCAGCATATAAGCCATCTGTACCAGAAGCAGAATAGTCATGACCAGATCTGCTCCCATTTTTACCATCATCTTTGGTTTCATCAGAACCTCCTCTGCTGATTTCTATTCGCCGAAATATGCCCGGATTTCCTGCATCCGCTCGGACTGGGCCACATGGAAGGGACATCGGGAGTCGCAGTGGCCGCAGCCTGTACAGTCTCCCGCCTTCAGTTCCAGGCTGGCATAGTGCTCCTTTGCCAGAGCGTCTCCTGCCAGGGTCAGATCATAATATTTATTAATCAGGCCCACATCCAGGCCTGAGGGACATGGCTGGCAGTGATTGCAGTACACGCAGATGCCCTCTGTGTCCTGAGGAGCAAAGGTGCCCAGAACCGAGTAATCCTTTTCCTCCGGCGCCGCCTCCAGGAAGCCCAGAATCCGTTTCAGATCCTCCCGGTTCCGCACGCCCGGCAGCACTGTCAGGACGCCCGGCTTATCCAACGCATACTGAATGCACTGATATTCTGTCAATGCCTTCCGGAAGGGTGATGTCTTTGCGCTCAGAAGCTGGCCTGCGGAAAAGGCTTTCATCACGGAGATTCCTACCCCTTCTGCCTCGCACCGGCGGTAGAGTCGGAGCCTCTCATCCACTGTTCCGATGGCATACTCTTCCTTTTGCTGATAATCATAGGAAGGGTTAATGCTGAACATCAGCATATCCAGGATTCCTGCGTCCAGCGCCATATGAACCACCTCCGGCGTGTGGGAGGAGAGGCCGATATGCCGCACCACGCCATCCTTTTTCAGCTGCCGGATATAATCCAGAGTCCCGCCCTTCAGAGCGTGCTCCATGTCCGCTTTTTCATCGATACAGTGGAGGAATCCGAAATCAATATAGTCTGTTTTCAGTTCCTTCAGCTGCCAGTCTACCGACCGTTTGATCGTGTCCAGATCTGTCGTCCATCCATATGTCCCGCTCTGATAGTCCGCGCCGAAATGAATCTGAAAATAAACCTTTTCCCGCTGCCCTGCCATCGCCCGGCCAAAAGCGCCAAACGGCACCGCGTCTGCAGAGGCCATGTCAAAATAATTCACGCCCGCTTCCAGCGCCATTGCCATTGTCGCCTCTGTTTCTTTCTCCCCGGCCATGCCGATGGAGCTGGTGCCGAATCCCAGCACGCTGATCTGCTCGCTGCCATGGAGCAGCTTCCGATATTCCATTTTCATATTTGTCTCCTTCCTGCTGATCTGTCCCGGTTCCCGTCTGCTTCTTTTTATCCGGCATAGCCCAGCTCAGCCAGCCAGCTGTCTACCTGCTCCTGCGCTCCTGTGGCATCGGAATCTCTGACCGACAGCCCTTCCAGCATCTCTGCGCCGGACTCTATGCTTTCGATGGTACTGATGGTATTGGAGAAACCGCTGCCGCCGGATGTGACAAAAGGCACAACCGTCTTTCCTGTCAGGTCGGTCTCATCCAGGAAGCTGTACATCGCCATCGGCATATCGCCCCACCAGTTGGGGAAGCCCAGGAAAATCACATCATAATCCTCCAGATTTTCGATATGGGAGGCCAGCTCCGGGCGGGCGTCCGCGCTCTGCTCCTCCTGTCCCTGGTCGAGAGTGGCATCATAGGTATCCGGATATTTTTCCGCTGTCTGGATGGAGAACAGGTCTGCCCCTGTTGTCTCTGCAATCATCGAGGCGATCACCCCTGTATTGCCTGTCACGGTTCCGTTCCAGGACTGGATGCTGGCGGATGAAGAAGCGTCTGCTCCCTCTGGCAGCTCCGCGTTTTCCGCATAGCTGAAGTACGCCACCAGCATATTAGTGCCGGAACCGGTCTCTCCCGCTGCCTCCGTTCCCTCTTCCGCGGCAGTCTCCCCATCCGGCAGTTCCATCGACACCGTCTCCTCCGCCGTCTCAGAAGAAGTCTCCGCCGTCTCGGCTTCTTCCATCTCGACTTCTTCCGTCTCAGGAACAGCTGCTGTCTCTTCCCCGGTCTCCTCAGACGTCACTTCATCTGTCGTCTGCACATTCGCCGCTGTTGTTTCTGTCTCTCCGTCTCCGTTCTGTCCGCTGCTGCAGGCTGTCAGCCCGCCGATCAGCATCACTGCCAGCAGCACAGAGATCCATTTTCTCATTCTCATATTCTCTTCCTCCTGAATCCTTTCTTTTATTCCTCCTGTTGCTTCCGCTGTCTGTTCTTTATTTCATAGGCCAGATAATCCAGCTGATCCAGCATCTGCTGTTTCTCATGGATTTCTTCCAGAAGCTGAAATCTGCACTTGCGCAGGAGCCGGATTTCCTCCGCGCTGGTATCCTCCTCAGACATCTGGAGAGCCGCAAAATATTTCACCGTGTCCGGAGCCATACCTGCCTTTGATAAGAAGTAGAACTGGAACGCCTGCCGCAAATCACCCTCCTGGTAATCCACAGTCCCATCCTTCATATTTCTTCCTTTCAGCAGACCATTTTTCTCACATATCAGGAGAATGTTCATATTTAAATGGTATTTTCCACTCGCTTCCTGTAAGGTCATTGCCAGCCTCCTCTGAAAACCTATGTGTTGATTGAAAGTGTATCGATTTTTGCCATTTCACCGTCCGTCAGAGTAATCTCCGCTGCTTCGGCATTTTCCCTCTGGCGTTCCGCAGAACGCATACCCGGGATAAGCACAATATAAGGTTTTCTGTGAAGTACCCAGGCTAAGGAAAGCTGCGCCGGAGTCGCTCCCTTTTCTTTTCCCAGGACAGCCAGATAGTCCAGCAGGGGCTGACAGCGTTTCAGCCTTTCATGATCTCTGCTGATAATATTATATTTATTTTCTACTGCTGTTACAGGACACACCGCATTCGCTCTTCTGAGATAGTCCTCGTCAATCTCAGAAACACCCCAGTGGAGGATTTTTCCTCCCTCCATCAGCTCCTGCATGGTTTCGGCCACTTCCTCCGGCTCTGTTTTCGGGTCGATTCGCGCCTGGAAATACAGGTCGATATAATCAGTATTCAGACGCTTCAGGGAACCTTCCACAGATCTGCGGATCCCTTCTCTGCTGAACAATTATTAGTCTGCTGATATACCCGGTCCCGGCCCGTAAAAAAGCAAGTGCAAATCAGAAAAATACTTCTCACTGCACTTGCATTATAAATTGATTTATCATCCATGTCTAATACTCATTTTGATAAAAATGCAATGCCTATCAGGCATGTTTAATGCTCTGTTCTTATCTTTCCCATCCTTCCGGTTCCTGTCAGCTCCTGTCTGACATATTCGATAAATTTCTCCGCAGCCGTCCCGAAAGGCTGCTTCCGCTTCCATGTCAGGACGCTGGTCGCAGCCAGTTCTGGATATAAGGGGCGGCAGACCACTTTCTCCTGATCCCAGAAGGCAATAGAACCCCGAATAATAATCGCGTAAGCCAGCTTGTGATACACCATAACCGCACTGCTGGAAGGAAGATTAGACATTGCTATGATGTGAAGATGATCCCAGTAGGGACCGAACCATCCGGCCACCTCACTCTGCACATTCAGCCGCCTGGGTATAATCAGCGGCAGATCCTTTAAATCCTCCGGCGTCACATACTCAGCCCCGGCCAGGGGCGCATCCGGATGCATCGCCACCACCCACTGCTCCTTCTGATTCAGCCGGATAAAATCATACTTCTCCATGCTCACCGGCTCCAGCAGCAATCCCACATCTGTCAGTCCCCGGTCCATCCGGTCCTTGATATGGTCGGCAGTTCCCGTATACAGATCAAAATTCACCGCCGGATACCGGTCGCGGAAAGACTGGAACAGCTTCGGCAGCAGTTCTACAGCAGCCAGATCTCCGCAGCCCACAGACACCGTACCGCCCACGGCCTCCTCCTGCAGTTCCCGCTCTGTCTTATCCACCAGTTCCAGGATCTCCTCCGCCCGCCGCCGCAGCAGATGCCCTTCAGCCGTCAGAACAATCTTCCTGGTGCCCCGGTCGAAAAGCTTGATGCCCATCTCCTCTTCCAGCTGTGCCATCTGACGGCTCAGGGTAGGCTGAGTAATATGCAGCATCTCAGCCGCCTTCGTAATACTCTCCTCCCGCACCACCGCCAGAAAATACCGCAATACACGAATCTCCATTCATACCTCCTGCGTCATTCCGCCCCATTCTATCCCGCTTATAACCTTTATTATATCGGAGGTATGCCTGAAAAGCAACATAGCGATACAGGATTCCTAAACCGTATTTTATGAGAAAATTTTCAGATATAGCCGTCCGGGCTGCGCAAACCCCACCCGAACGAAAACATATCATTATTCGTGAATCTTCATCCCATGAAGCATTTTCGCAAACATCGGATCATCATGGTTGACAATCTCGCTATGGCCCAGATCCAGCTTGCTGATCTCTGCCATATCCCCATCAGTGAGGGCAAAATCCCAGATGTTCATATTCTGTTCCATCCTCTCTTTGTGTACGAATTTGGGAATGACCGTCACCCCTCTCTGGACATTCCAGCGCAGAGCCACCTGTGCGGCGCTCTTTCCATATTTCTTACCGATTTCGGTCAGCACCGGATGGGTAAAAATGCCGTGTTTCCCTTCCGCAAAAGGTCCCCACGCTTCCGGCTGCACGCCGTATTCCTTCATGACAGCCAGGGCATTTTCCTGCTGGAAGAAGGGATGGAGCTCTACCTGATTTACTGCCGGTTTTACCTCTACGGTCTCGCAGAAATCTGCCAGGCGGGCCGGATAGAAGTTGCATACGCCGATGGCCCGGATCTTTCCTTCTTTATAGGCTTCTTCCATCGCCCGGTAGGCGCCGATATAATCTCCCATCGGCTGATGGATCAGATACAGATCCAGATAATCCAGGCCCAGATTGTTCAGAGATGTCTCAATAGCTTTTTTTGCCCCTTCATAGCTTGCGTCCTGCACCCACAGCTTCGTGGTGATAAACAGCTCCTCCCGGGGCAGGCCGCATTTTTTAATCGCCGCGCCTACAGCTGCTTCATTCATATAAGCCGCCGCTGTATCAATCAGGCGGTACCCGCTGGCGATTGCGTCCAGCACTGCCTGCTCGCACTCAGCGGCATCCGGTACCTGAAATACCCCAAAACCTTCCAGTGGCATCTTGACTCCATTATTTAATGTTGCGTATTCCATTTTTCATTCCTCCTGTATTGACAGTTTCTTTTCATTTACTGATATTTCTTTTCATTTCACAGATACAGCCAGCTAAGCATGTTATCAGCTGATCTCTTTATAGTCCCTATTGTAAATCTTTTTTCCGGGAAAGTACAATGCAGATTCCTCAAACAATTATAATCAAAACGCATAGTAATTAAGGATGGATTTTCAGACTGTTCAGCTGCCTGGCAGTGCAGAAGCTGTGGTGGTCGATGATCTCGCTGTGTCCGATGTCCATCGTCCCGATGGCCTCCATCTCCTGCCCGGTCAGCGTAAAATCCCGGATATCCATATTTTCCGCCATCCGCTCCTTATGGACCGTCCTGGGAATCACCGGAATGTTTCGCTGGAGATGCCAGCGGAGAATCACCTGGGCCGGCGTCTTTCCATATTTTTTCCCGATTTTGACCAGAATTTTATGATGGAAGATATCCTTCTGGCCTTCACATAACGGCCCCCAGCCCTCCGGCGTCACATCATAGGCCTCCATGACCCGGAGGGCTTCCTGCTGCTGGTAAAAGGGATGGATCTCAATCTGATTGACCATCGGCCGCACAGGGTGGTTCAGGCACAGATCGACCAGCCGTTCCGGCGTGAAATTGCTGACGCCGATGGCCCGGACCGCTCCCTCCTCATACAGCCGCTCCATAGCCCGCCATGCACTGTAATAATCGCCGAAGGGCTGGTGGATCAAATAGAGATCCAGGTAATCCAGGCCCAGCTTTTTCATGGAACAGTCAAAGGCCCACAGCGCGCTGTCATATCCTGCGTCCTGTACCCACAGCTTTGTGGTGATAAACAGCTCCTTCCTGGGGATGCCGGAACGGCTGACCGCAGCGCCCACCGCTTCTTCATTCTGATAGGCCGCGGCTGTATCAATCATCCGGCAGCCTGCTTCCAGCGCTTCGCTGACGCACCGTTCACACCGGGCGGCATCTGTAATCAGAAGGGTTCCATATCCTGTCAGCGGCATTTCCACGCCGTTGTAAAGGGTTCTGGACTCCATGGCACCGCCTCCTTTTTTCTTTTTTCACTGGAACAGTTCCTGATCTTTATTTTAAAAAATTTTTTCAAAAAAGTACAATGCCGGTTGGGAAATGTGCTATAATATAAACGCATAGCAAGAAATTCAATTGAAATGAAGGAGGTCTGCCGCCATGCCGGAACTGTATCAGCTTATCCAGCTCATCGCCATCGCCGAATGGGGAACCATGTCCAAAGCCGCCGAAGAGCTCCATCTCTCTCAGCCTGCTCTGAGCCGTTCGATGCAGAAGCTGGAAGAAACCCTGCAGGTTTCTCTCTTTGACCGTCAGAAAAACAAAATCAGCCTGAATGAAAACGGCCGTCTCGCTGTGGAGCATGCCCGCCGGGTGATCGACCAGGCCCATGATCTGGTAGACCAGGTGCGGGCCTTTGACCGCAGCCGGCGCACCATCTTCATCGGTTCCTGCGCGCCGGCTCCCCTGTGGGAACTGGTATCGATCACCTCAAGACTGTATCCGGATATGGCTATCTCCTCTGAGATGAAGGACGCAGATACCCTGATGGCGGGATTAGCGGATGGCACTTACCAGTTCATCATCCTGCCCCGGACTGTGGAATCGCCGGATCTGTACTCCTTTCCTTTTGAGAAAGAGCGGATTTATTTTTCCCTGCCTCCCGCCCACCCTCTGGCATCCATGAAGGAACTTTCCTTCCGGGATATCGACGGCGAAAGCATCCTCCTCCTAGCTCAGATCGGGTTCTGGAAAGATGTCTGCGATAAAATGATGCCGCTGACCCATGCGCTGGTGCAGAATGAACAGGCTGATTTCGCAGAACTGGTGCAGGCCTCCGCCCTCCCTTCCTTTGTCTCGGACCTGACGATGAAGTGGAGCGGCAGGCCGGAGAACCGGGTCGTCATCCCCATCACAGACCCGGAAGCCTCCGCCGTCTACTATTTCATATGCAGGCGGGAAGAGCGGAAGAAACTGGCCCCTCTGATCAGGCATCTCCAGTCCGGTCAGGACTGGCCCACAGATTTCGGCGCGGAACCCGGGTCAGCGTAAACTGGCATCATTCACTTTAAAGAAATCCCTGCTTCTTTGCTAATATACGATAAAGAAGTATCTGGATTCACAGCCTCAGACTGTCCTCATCCAGTAAAAAATTCTGTAATCCTATCGTTGCGATCCCGTTTTCATCACGACGGACTTTCTGGTTACTGCCTACTACAATGATTTTCCGAAAGGAGTCAGAGATACTGAGCAGACTGCGCTGCTCCTGAGCTATCTTGTCGGAGGTTGGCATGGCAAATGCAGATTGGATGTAATACTTTTCACTTCCCATAGTGGCAACAAAATCAACTTCCAACTGCTTCTTTTCCCGTTTCCCCCCTCTGTTGGCGCTGTAATGTTCAACAATGCCTACATCAACATGGTAGCCTCGAATCCGAAGTTCGTTATAGATGATGTTTTCCATAAGGTGATTTTCCTCCACCTGCCGGAATCTCAACCGGGCGTTCCGAAGGCCCACATCTTCAAAGTAATATTTTGCCGGGGAACCAATGTACTTTTTCCCCTTAATATCAAAGCGCATCGCTTTACTGATGAGAAATGAATCTATCAGATAATCAATATAGTTTTTTATCGTCTTGTCGCTGAGTGGTTTATTCTTGATGCTTTTGAATGTCTTCGTCAATTTGTTCAGGCTGGTATAACTGCCAGCAGAAGAGGCAAGAACATCCACCAGCTCATCCAGTTCCGCCTTATTGCGTACTTTATGCCGCTCCACGATATCTGAGAGATAAACTTTTTGAAACAGTGTGGTCAGATATTCCGCTTTATCCTCCGGTGCTTCCATGGAAAGAATCAGCGGCAGTCCCCCATATACTACATAATCGTCCCAAGCCTCATCCAGCATTCCTGAATAAGCAGAAGTGTATTCCCGAAAACTCAACGGATGGACACGGATCTCATCGCCGCGTCCACGAAACTCTGTAATAACATCCGAAGAAAGAAATTTAGAATTACTACCGGTGACATAGACATCTGCGTTAGGAATATGCATCAAGCTATTCAGCACGTCCTCAAATTCGTCCATATACTGCACTTCATCAAGAATGATGTAGTAATCGCCTTTATCCTGTATTCTTTTCTCTATATACTGGAGTATGGCATCCGGATCACGGAGTGCTCTGTTTCTTCGGTCATCCAGAGCAACTTCGATTATATGATCTTCCGGAACGCCCTCTTCCAGCAAATGATTATGGAACAAATGAAAGAGCAGATAGGATTTCCCACACCGCCGTACACCAGTCACCACTTTAATCAGACCATTTTTCTTCTTGCGAACCAATTTTTTCAGATACACATCACGCTTGATCTCCATAAGGCTCCTCCATTCCGAATATAAGTGTATAATCACCTTTTTTCGGAATATATTATACTCAAAAAGACTTTCCCCAGTCAAGCAACATATCCTGTTTTATTCCGAAAAAAAGTGCAAACGCACACTATTTCGTAATATATACCACGAACGGAAACAGCCGGAAGGATGCATGGTCCATCCTTCCGGCTGCCTGTTTTCAGAAAAATTTATTCACTTTTCGATACGCCGGCATTTTTTAATACATCGGCGTAAACGTCCGGGACTTCAACACATCTTCCTTCTCCGGCACCGCGTCCTCTGCCATCTGGCAGAACAGCTTCTGGGAGTTGATCAGTGTCTTGCCCCGCTTGTCTACTTTTTCATAGCTTCCGTCAGGCTGCAGGACATGAGCTTTCACATTGTCCTCCAGCTCCAGCTTCAGGATATCCATCACCCGCTCTTTCAGCGCCTCATCGTCCACCGGGAAGAGAATCTCCACCCGTCGGTCCAGATTTCTGGGCATCCAGTCGGCGCTGGCCAGATAAACCTCCTCATGGCCGCCGTTGCAGAACCAGTAGATCCGGCTGTGCTCCAGGAAGTTGCCTACGATGGAGCGGACGGTGATATTTTCGCTGACGCCGGGGATGC
Source organism: Candidatus Paralachnospira sangeri (assembly GCA_904397815.1). Taxonomy (GTDB): domain Bacteria; phylum Bacillota; class Clostridia; order Lachnospirales; family Lachnospiraceae; genus Paralachnospira_A; species Paralachnospira_A sangeri. The sequence goes on along the minus strand of CAJFOT010000130.1, from coordinate 20,260 downwards.
CTGTTTTCAGACAGCAGATGCCTCTGACTACCAGGTCGATCTTCACGCCGGCGGCGCTGGCCTCATAGAGGGCCGCGATAATCACCGGATCGCTGAGGGAGTTCATTTTTGCCTTAATATAAGCCTCGTTGCCTGCCTTTGCGTTCTCCTGCTCTCTGCGGATCAGCTTCAGGAACTTGTTCTTCAGCCAGATCGGCGCCAGGGAGAGACGGTTCCAGGAAAGGGGCTCCGAATAGCCGGACAGCATGTTGAACACGGCTGTGGCGTCCTCTCCCACTGTCTTTCTGCATGTAAACATACCCAGGTCAGTATACTGCTTTGCGGTGGAATCGTTGTAGTTTCCTGTCCCCAGATGGACATACCGGCAGATACCCTCTTCCTCCCGCCGCACGATCAGGGTAATCTTGCAGTGGGTCTTTAATCCCAGCAGGCCGTAAATCACATGGCATCCTGCTTTCTCCAGCATCTTCGCCCAGTTAATATTATTCTCCTCATCGAACCGGGCTTTCAGCTCCACCAGTACGGTGACCTGCTTTCCATTCTCTGCCGCCTGGGCCAGAGAGGCGATGATCGGCGAGTTTCCGCTGACCCGGTACAGGGTCTGCTTGATGGCCAGCACATCCGGGTCCTTGGCCGCCTTTTTGATGAAATTCACCACCGGGTCGAAGGACTCATAGGGATGGTGCATCAGAATATCGCCCTTTTTGATATTGTCAAAAATGCTGTCGTCATTGGCAAAGGCCGGTACCGGCTTGGGAATATATTTGTCATACCGCAGGTGGTCATAGCCTTCCAGTCCGCTGATCTTCATGCAGAAGGTCAGATCCAGGGGACCGTTGATCAGATAAACGTCCTTCTCATGGATGGCGAATTCCTTCTTCAGATATTTCAGCAGACGCTTATCCATATCTGCCTCCACTTCCAGCTTGATGACCTCGCCCCACTGCCGCTGTTTCAGCTGCTTCTCAATGGTCTCCAGCAGATCCTCTGCCTCCTCCTCGTCGATGGTCAGGTCGGCGTTGCGCATTACCCGGTAGGGGTGAGCGCATACGATATTATAATTCAGGAACAGCTGATCCATATTCCGCTCGATAATCTCCTCCAGCAGGATCAGCCGCACGCCCTCGCCGTCCCGTTTCACCTCAAAGACTCTGGGCAGCACCGAGGGGACCTGGACTGTGGCGAACTCCAGCTCCTTCTCTCCGTTCTTTTTCTGGAGAAGGGCAGCAATGTTCAGAGATTTATTCCGGATCAGGGGGAAGGGCCTGGAGGGGTCCACCGCCATCGGCGTCAGCACCGGATAAACCGAATCCCTGAAATATTTGTCCACAATGGCCCCTTCCTCCTCTGTCAGGTCCTCATAGCGGGTAATCACATGAATCCCCTGATTTTTCAGAGAGGGCAGGAGGGAACGGTTATAGGTCTGATACTGATCCTCCATCAGCTGATGGACTTCCTTCCCGATCAGCTCCAGCTGCTGCTCCGGGGTCAGGCCGGCGATATCCGGCTTCGTATAATTGGCATGGACCATGTCCTTCAGGGAGGCCACACGCACCATGACGAACTCATCCAGATTGGAAGCGGTGATACTTAAAAATTTCATCCGCTCCAGCAGCGGGATTGTCTTATCCCTTGCCTCACTCAATACCCGATAGTTAAACGCGATCCAACTCAGTTCCCGGTTCCGGTAATATTCCGGGTTCGTAAAATCAATTTTTTCCTCAGCCATTCTTTACACGCCCTTTCTCCGCTTCAATACCGGCCTGATGCCATACACTTCCTCAAAAAAGTCTGCTTTTTTCTCAAACAGTCCCTGTTCCAGAGATATATCCTCCGCAGTATCAGTGGTAATCACCAGCTTCTGGTCCTTCAGCACAATTTTCACATTATCGAATTTCTGCTTGTGGCTTCTGTCCATCGCGTTTCCAACACGCATAATAGCCACCAGCTTTGCAATCATAATACTGGTTTCCTGATTCCGGACCTCATTCATAATTTTTTCATATTCATACCGTCCGGTATTGTATTTTACAATGTATGCCACGATCTCCCGCTCACTGTGAGAAATGCCGATAATTTCTGTGGCCATCACAATATGGTAGGAGCTCTCCGCCGGTTCCCGCATACTGATGTATTTCCCGCAGTCATGAAGAATTGCTGACAGCTGCAGAAGGAGCCGCTCCCGTTTTCCCAGCCCGTGATATTTCTTCATGCTGTCGAAAATATTCAGCACCAGCTTCTCCAGGCTCTGGTTATGTTTCTTATTGCCCATATACCGCTTGGAAATATTCCTGGCAGCCACCAGAATATCTTCTGTGAAATCATGGGTAAAGCGAACCAGCCGTTTCTGCTCCCCGTACTCCGCCACAATGCCGTCGCACAGGTTCACGCCGGGGATCCACAGCAGCTCCGCCCCGGTCACCTCGATCATCTTCCGGTAAACCATGGCCGACGGCTTCATCAGATAGGCATGCTCGATGGGAATATCCATATCCAGAGCGATCTGCTCATAATCCATCCGCTCAATCCTGGCGTAAAAATCCATAAATTCCTGGGCGGTAATCTTATCCGCCGGCTGCTCCTGGCCGCTGACCCGGTTCAGATAGAGGGCACAGATGCCTGTGGCGATAATATTCTTGATCTCCCGATCCTTCAGAAACATTTTCCGGAAAGTGTCGATGTCATTGTCCACCAGCTCCTGGATCAGTGTCCGGGTGTCATAATCGTCATGGTCCAGATGTCCCAGAATCTCCCGGATGCGGACTGCGCCCAGCTGCAGATACTGGGTGGTCACCAGGGCGTCCTTGTCAAACAGAGACAGCTGGGTACTGCCGGAGCCTACATCCACAATCGCTGTTCCCTTTTTAATAATCTTCTGGAATTCATTCTCCTTAATGGCAATCGCCTTATAACAGAGGAAACGCTGCTCGGAGTTGCTCAGAATCTTAACCGGAATCCCTGTGCGGACTTTAATCTGATCCAGCACCAGCTGGCTGTTTTCCGCCTCCCGCAGAGCGCTGGTGGCGTAAGCCCGGTAGTCTTTCACCTGGTACTCATTCATGATTTCTGTAAAGTCCAGCAGAATTCCGCACATTGCGTCAATCAGCGGATAGCTGATCTTCCCCTCCGCGTATGTGTCTGTACCGGCGCCCACCGTCTTTCTGACATGGTTCAGGCACTGGATTCCGTTTTTCGGTGAAATCTGATAAATTGCCAGCTGCAGGTCATAGGAACCCACATCAATGGCGGCGAATGTGGTTACAGCCATATTTTCTTATCCCTTCCTTCCTGAAAGATGGGTGATAAACTGAATCGCTGTACGGCCGGACAGGCCGCCGTGACTCAGCTCCCACGCATTGGCCTCTGCCAGCAGCTGTTCTTTCGGCATGTCGATCTGATACCGGTCGGCCAGCCGCTGTACAATCTCCTGGAACTCCTTTTTCTCCGGAGCTCCGTAATATATCTGAATGCCGAAGCGGGCCACCAGCGACAGCTTCTCCTGGACGGTATCATTTCCATGGAGGTCATCCTGCCGCTCCCTCTTGTCGCTGAATTTCTCCCGGATCAGATGCCGCCTGTTGGATGTGGCGTAAATCAGCACATTATCCGGCCGCTTCTCCAGCCCGCCCTCAATGATTGCCTTCAGATATTTATATTCAATCTCAAAATCCTCAAAGGACAGATCGTCCATCAGCAGGATAAACTTATAGTTTCTGTCTTTGATCTGAGCGATGATATAGGGCAGTTCTTCCAGCTGGTGCTTATAAATTTCTATCATCCGCAGCCCGCGGTCATAATATTCATTCATCAGCGCCTTGATGCTGGAGGATTTTCCTGTGCCGCTGTCGCCGTAGAGCAGGCAGTTATTGGCCCGCCGTCCCTCTACAAAGGCTTCCGTATTCTCTGTCAGCTTCGCCTTCTGCCGCTCATAGCCGATCAGATCCTTCAGATAAATATGTTCGATATTGGTGATGGGCTCAATCTGGGCATCCGGCCCTTTTCCCTTCACCCGGAAGGCCTTGTGCAGGCCCAGTTTGCCCACGCCGCAGTCTTTGTAAAAAGCGGTGACGATGTTCAGGTATTCCTCCGGGGCTTCCGCCCGGGACAGATGGACGCTCAGTTCCTGGATCCGGTCCCGGATCCGCTTGTTGAACACCTTGCTGTCCTCATTAACGCAGGCATAGTCGGTAATCACCGACATCACCTCCGTGTGGCAGGCCTGGTCAATCTTTTCCAGAGGATAGTCAAACATTCTCTTGAAAATCCGGAAATCATGGCAGGCCAGGGTGTTGATGCTGCCCTCCACCCTGCCTTTTACCTCGCAGGCTGTGCTGAAAGCGTTTTCATGATTGGCCAGCTCATAGGCCAGATAGCTGTGCCAGATATTTCCCCGGAAACCGTGGGAGCCCGCCAGCTCCGCCAGCCCGTTTACCAGGCCGTACAGCCGGTCCCGGTCTCCTTCCTCCATCTGTCCGCTGTCTGCCCTGCCCATCAGCCAGGCCATGTCGTCAAAGAGCTGCTGATGCTCCAGATTCCGGTATAATACTCTGTCGTTTATCATCATCTTCTCTTCCTTTCTCTCAGCTTTCATCAATAATTTCCCAGGATCTTCATGCTGACTGCCTCCTCTGAGATGCCGGTCAGGGCATTCTTCACGCCCACATTGCTGAGATTGCCGTCGAAATCCACGAAGAACCGGTACTCCCATGTCTGTCCCGGCACCGGCCTGGACTCGATCTTTGACATGTTCAGCCCGTTGAAAATAAAATGAGACAGAATATTATACAGAGACCCGATCTCATGGGCGATCTCAAAACATATGCTGATCTTTGATGCCGCCGCCGTATAAACCTTCCGGCTGCTGATGATGACAAAACGGGTGGTATTGCTGCTGTTAAAATTCAGGGGCGCCTTAATCACCGACAGGCCATACAGCTGTCCTGACAGGGCGCTGGCGATGGCGCCATTGTGGATGTCATTCTCGCTGACCACCCGCCGGGCGCCCACGGCTGTGTTCTCCACACTGACCTGATGCCAGTCCTTATGCTCGTTCAGGAACTTATGGCACTGCATCAGCCCCTGGGGATGGGAATATACCTGGCGGATGTCCTCCAGCGTGGCTCCCGGCAGGCCCAGCAGGGCATGATCCACCTTCACGTCCGTCTCTCCCACAATATAGTTGTCATATTTGGCCAGCAGGTCATAGACGTCCCCTACCATGCCGGCTGTGGAATTCTCAATAGGCAGAACAGCATAATCCGCCCTGCCCCCGGACAGAGCATTCATGGCATCCTCAAAGGTTTTCACATAGAAGCCGTTGAAATTCTCGCCGAAATAATGAATCGCCGCGATATGGCTGTAGGCCCCGGGCACACCCTGGTACACTACCCTGGCGGTCTCCAGGTTCAGGCTGTCCACCTGCTCGAAGGGCAGCCTGCTGCCCAGATGGCACTCCTCCATCATCTGATACTGGCGCTTCCGGCTGATGGCCATCATCTGGCGCATCAGTTCCTCCATCGCCTGCTGGTTAAAAGGGGTGTGGGCCTGCTGCCGCACCCGCTCCAGCTTCTCCTGCTCCCGGGCCAGATCCCGCACCGGCTTTCCCACAGACATCTTATAGGCCGCTACCTGGTCGGAGAGGGCGATCCGCCGTTCAAACAGCTCCACCATCTTCCGGTCCAGGTGATCCAGCTCCTCCCGGATCTGGGAGAGGTCCCGCACAGGCCTTTCCTCCGGCTGAACCATCTGGGCAGCCAGCTCCTGCAGGAATGACAGGGAACCGAAAGCGATAATCACGCCGTCTGCACCGGCCGCATCCAGAGCCAGGGCAGCCGCCTCCCGGTAGGACGATGCCGGAACAGTCTTTTTCCCAGCCTCCCTGACAACCTCCGCCAATGCCTGGGCAGACAGGGCCCTGGGGCTGTGGGGCGTCAGGGTAATCACCTCTTCTGCCGGTCCCACTGTGATATCCACCACCTGACGGTAATCCTTGTCCGCCAGCATGCCCATCACGTAGATCAGACGGTCGCCGCTGAAATAGTAGTCTACCGATTCCCGCAGCTTTCTGGCCGCCGGCGGATTGTGAGCCCCGTCAATCACGATCCGGGGACTGGTGCTGATCATCTGGAACCGTCCCGGCCATACAGCATGGGCCAGCCCGTCATAAATATTCTGACGGCTGATCTGATAGCCATGAGCGGACAATACTTCTGCGGCCTCTACTGCGGTCGCTGCGTTCTCCGTCTGATACCGGCCCAGCAGGCCAATCTTCAGATTTTCATAATCTTTATAGTCAAATACAATATAGGATTTTCCGTTCTCTTCTGTCAGTCCCTCATGAACCCGCAGCTGATCCGGCCTGGTCTTATACAGCGGAGAACCCACCTGGGCGCACCGCTCCTCCACTGCCTGCTCCGCCTCCGGAGACTGGGCGCACATCACCGCCGGGATGCCATCCTTAATGATGCCCGCCTTGGCCTGGGCGATCTTATATACGGTATCTCCCAGATAGCCCATGTGATCCAGGCCGATGGCGGTGATCACACAGCAGGCCGCCGTAGTGATCACATTTGTGGCATCATCCTTCCCGCCCAGGCCGCACTCCAGGGCCACGATATCGCATTCATGCTTCGCGAAATGGAGCAGCCCGATGGCCGTCTCCACCTCAAAGAGGGTGGGCTGGGCGAAGCCCTCTGCCGCCATGCCGGTGCAGGCCTCCTTCACCTGTTCCGTATAGGCGCAGAACTCCTCCCTGGTGATCATCTCCCCGTTAATCTGGACGAATTCCTCATAGGCGAACACTCTGGGGGAAATATACCGTCCTACCCGGTATCCCGCCTCCTGAAGAATCATGCTGACGAAAGCCAGCACAGAGCCCTTTCCGTTTGTTCCCGCAATGTGGACAAATTTCAGGCGGTCCTGGGGATTGCCCAGCCGTTTCAGCAGTTCCCGCATGGAATCCAGTCCCAGCACCCATCCCAGGGATACCTCCACCTCTTTCAAATATGCCCTTGCTTCCTTATAATCCATGGTAAAAATCCTCCGATTCCTACTAAATTTTAATAATATCACAGTTTATGACAAAATCATAGCGATTCCAAAAATATAACGGCAGCTTAACCTGGCGACAAAATTTTTTACATATTTCTTACATAACTTCACACTGATTTTACATTGCAGGCACAGTTTTCCGTCCTCTGACAGCCTGGGTACAGCAACACCTCTCTCATACGAGATGCGCTCATGCAAAACACTCCCATGTAAGAAAGGGCACAGACTGTCCCATAACCGGGAACAGTCTGTGCCGTCTGATTTAGTTGCAGGCTTATTTAAAATATTCTACGCCGGATTCGAACAATTTCATATTCTGTTCTCCATAGATATTCACTGCCACTGACGGGCCCCGCCGCTCGCTGTGGGCCATCTTGCCCAGGATTCTGCCGTCCGGGCTGGTGATTCCCTCGATGGCATAGTAGGAGCCGTTGGGATTCCACTCCTCATCCATAGTGGGAACTCCCTGCAGGTTCACATACTGGGTCGCTACCTGGCCGTTTGCGAACAAACGGTCAATCCACTCGCCGCTGGCCACAAATCTTCCCTCGCCGTGGGAGGCAGGGTTGCAGTAGATGCCGCCCAGCTGCGCCTTCATCAGCCATGGGGATTTATTGGTCACAACCTTTGTGTATACCATTTTCGACACATGACGGCCGATGGTGTTATAGGTCAGTGTGGGCGAATCCGCCGTCTGATCCTGGATGGTTCCGTAAGGCACCAGCCCCAGCTTAATCAGAGCCTGGAAGCCGTTGCAGATGCCCAGCATCAGACCGTCCCGCTGGTTCAGCAGCCGGTCCACCGCCTCTTTCACCTGCTCATTGCGGAAAACAGTGGCGAAAAATTTCGCCGATCCCTCCGGCTCATCGCCGGCTGAGAATCCGCCGGGGAACATGATGATCTGGGACTGGTCAATATTCTCCGCAAACATTTCTGCAGAATCCCTGATATTGGACGGGGTCAGATTCCGGAATACCTTCGTGATCACAGACGCCCCGGCCCGCTCAAAGGCTTTCTGGCTGTCGTACTCACAGTTGGTTCCCGGAAATACCGGGATAAACACAGTGGGCACACCGATCTTATGGGTGCAGATGTGAACCGACTCCGCATGGTAGAGAGGTTTCTCCACTCTGACAGCCTTTGCGCCCGTCCTGGTAGGGAATACCTTCTCCAGAGGCTCTGTCCACGCCTTCTGGATCTCCTCAAGAGGAAGAACCATATCCTGATAGGTAATCTCCGGCTCGCTGACAATTTCGCCGATAATCATGCCCGGCGCCCGCAGCTGGTAAACCTCATCTTTATACACTTCCGCCACGATGCAGCCCCAGCCCGCGCCGAACAGTTCCTCCGGCCTTACGGAATCAGTCAGCTTCACGCCCAGGCGGTTGCCCAGGGCCATCTTCGTCAGCGCTTCACACAGGCCATGGCGCTCCAGCTCATAGGCGGAGATAATCTTTCTGTCCAGGATATCCTCATGGATCTTCCCGTAAATGTCCATCGCGCTATCGTAATCCGGCAGATCGTCCTGATCCTTTCTAATGACAAACAGCACAAGCTTATTGCCCGGCAGTTTCAGCTCCGGTGTGATGATATGCCTGCTGCTGGCCACATCCACCGCAAAGGATACCAGGGTAGGGGGCACGTCCAGATCGTTGAAGGTGCCGGACATACTGTCCTTTCCGCCGATGGAGGGCAGGCCGAAGCCGATCTGTGCCTCATAAGCCCCCAGCAGCGCGGAGAAGGGCGCACCCCACCGTCTGCTGTCCTCTGTCATACGTTTGAAATATTCCTGGAAAGTAAAGCGGATTTTTCTGAAATCTCCGCCTGCCGCCACAATCTTCGCCACAGAAGATACCACTGCGTACACCGCGCCATGGTAAGGGCTCCAGGAGGACAGATAGGGATCAAATCCATAGGCCATCATAGTCACCGTATTGGTAGATCCCTTCAGCACCGGCAGTTTGGCCACCATGGTCTGAACCTCAGTCATCTGGTACTTTCCGCCGTAAGGCATGTATACAGACCCGGCACCGATGGAACCGTCAAACATCTCCACCAGTCCCTTCTGGGAACATACATTCAGATCGCTTACCGTATCCAGCCACTGGCTTCTGACATCCTCCACCGGCTTCTTCACAAAAGGATTGCCCTCTCTGGTAGGCACCTCCACCGTCACATCCGCTTCCTGATGGGCGCCGTTGGTATCCAGGAAGGCCCTGCTGATATCCACGATGGTCTTTCCTCTCCACCGCATCACCAGCCGGGGGCTCTCTGTCACGGTCGCCACAGGAACTGCCTCCAGATTTTCCTCTTCTGCGTAAGCCAGGAACTTCTCCACATCATCGGGGGAGACGACCACTGCCATACGCTCCTGGGACTCGGAGATGGCGATCTCTGTGCCGTCCAGTCCCGCGTATTTTTTCGGCACCTTATCCAGCTGGATCAGCAGGCCGTCTGCCAGCTCGCCGATGGCCACAGACACACCGCCGGCGCCGAAATCATTACACTTTTTAATAATATAGCTGACCTCTTCCCGGCGGAACAGGCGCTGAATTTTCCGCTCTGTCGGCGGATTGCCTTTCTGCACCTCCGCACCGCAGGTCTCAATAGAAGCCTCAGTGTGTACCTTGGAGGAGCCGGTAGCGCCGCCGCAGCCATCCCGTCCGGTACGTCCGCCTAGCAGGATAATCACATCGCCGGGATCAGAGGTGAGCCGCTGTACTGCCCGTCTGGGCGCCGCGCCCATAACCGCTCCGATCTCCATCCGCTTCGCCACATAACCGGGGTGATAAATCTCCTTCACATAGCCGGTCGCCAGACCGATCTGATTTCCATAGGAACTGTAGCCGCTGGCAGCTCCCCGCACCAGTTTTTTCTGGGGCAGTTTCCCTTTCAGTGTCTCAGAAACAGGCACTGTAGGGTCAGCAGCTCCGGTCACACGCATGGCCTGATATACATAAGTACGTCCGGAGAGCGGATCTCTGATAGCGCCGCCCAGACAGGTGGCAGCTCCGCCGAAGGGCTCGATCTCTGTCGGGTGATTATGGGTCTCATTCTTGAAATTGATCAGCCATTCTTCTGTCTCTCCGTCGATCTCCACCGGCACCACAATGCTGCATGCATTGATCTCATCCGATTCCTCCTGATCCTGGAGCTTTCCTTCCTTTTTCAGTTTTTTCATCGCCATCAGCGCCAGATCCATCAGGCAGACAAATTTATCCTTTCTGTCCCCCAAAACCTCCTGGCGGTCCGCCAGATAGCGGTGATAGGTTTTCTCAATCGGGCCGTTGTAATCACCCTCGGTGAAGGTGACATTCTTCAGTTCCGTGTTAAAAGTCGTGTGGCGGCAGTGATCTGACCAATAGGTATCCAGCACCCTGATCTCTGTCATGGAAGGGTCACGCTTCTCCTCGCCGGCGAAATAATTCTGGATATGGAGAAAATCCTTAAAGGTCATGGCCAGATTCAGAGAATCATACAATTGCCGCAGCTCCTCCTCCGGCATCGACTGGAAGCCGTCGAAGATCTTCACCTCTGCCGGCTCCTCAAAGGTGGTCACCAGCGTCTCCGGCACGCCTCTGGTGGCTTCTCTGGAATCCACCGGATTAATACAATGGGCTTTGATGGCGCTCACCTGCTCATCCGTCAGGGAGCCGGTGATCACATAAGTGGTCGCGGAACGGATCACCGGATTTTCATCCTCCTTCAGCAGCTTCACACACTGCTCCGCAGAGTCTGCGCGCTGGTCAAACTGTCCCGGCAGATATTCCACTGAAAAAACCGTATCCCCGTAAGATACCGGGAAGGTACCCTCATAAACATCATCAACCGGCGGTTCTGAAAAAATTGTTTTCACCGCCTTCTCAAAAATATCATCCGACAGATTTTCCACATCATACCGGATCAGTTCCCGCACACCGGTCACTGTGCTGATTCCCAGATAGCTGGCGATCTCCTCCTTCAGCTCCGCGGCCTTTACCGCATAGGGCGCTTTCTTCTCCACATAAATTCTCTTAACGCTCATTCCATCCTCCTGACGGTACTTTTTCATATATTTCTCTTTGCAAAAAGGATCTTACTGTCTAACTCTTATCATATCATAACGACTATTATTTAACAATATTACAGAATGCCGGTTTTCCCCGCTCCATTCCCCGTCCATTCGGTGAAGATTCTTTTTATCGGGGAAAACAGAAGTGATTCCGATCCCGCCGCCTCAGGATTCTTCCGGCTCAAAAGCACTGGGATCTCCTGCCGCCTCGGCCAGGGAGATCACATCCAGAGAAGTTTTCATAATATCCCTCACCTCATCCTCTGTGATATGGAGCCGCCGGGCCAGCTGGGCCAGGGTCGCCTGGGTACCCGATTCCTCGGCGATCTCCTCTGTCAGGTCCATCACCCGGTTCGCCCGCTCGGCCAGCTTCTCGCCGATGTCTTTCTGCCCTCTCTGCTCCCGGATCACTTCCTTCATGGCCGCCTCACATTTCTTCTCGATAATATAAAGAAAATCTGCCGGATCCAGCTTCGGATACTGGGAACCCAGAGCATGGATCTCTTCCATCAGGATCATATTTCCCTCCTGGATCAGATCAGGCAGGGGCACACCCTGACCCACATATCGTTTCGCCCACTGGGCGATCCGGTGAAGGTTTCCCTCCGCCAGCCTGTCCGCCGCCTCCAGTTCGCCGGCCAGTGCCCTGGGAAACAGCGCTGTCATCTCCTCTGCCGTACACGGAACGATAGCTTCCAGATCCTCCAGATACATCCGGTAATAAAGCTCCTCATCTGCCGACGGCTCCATGCCGCCTATCTCGTCATATCCCGGCACCGCCTCCGGACCGGCTGTCTCACCCGGTTCCAGAATCCGCACCTGATTATCCTCCAAATAGCGGAAAATCGGCGTCATCTGCTCTCTCCCCAGATTCATCTCATCAAACCACTGCTCCACATCACTGACGGCAATCTGGCCGCCGTTAGCGGCAGCCGTTTCCAGCAGCTCTGTCAGCAGGTTCATAAATTTATTCTGATCCATAATGCCCTTTCGTCTCCATTTCTTTTACAATCCAATGCTCTGCCGTGACTGTCTTAACAATAGTAAACGACAAATAAATTTGTCTTTTGCCATATTTTACTGCAAATTATTTTACTACAAAACCGCTGCTGCCGCAAGACGGCATGTATCCCCCGCAGATACAGCCGCACAGGCGCCTTTATTCCTCCGCCACAAAAACATAACAGTTTTCTCCTGACCGCTCCGGCGCATACCCATAACCGTCCCACTGAAAATCCTTCAGCTGCTCCGGTTCTGTCAGCCGTTCCTTTATGATGAATCGAACCATCCTGCCTCTGGCCATCTTCGCCGAGGTTGCCACGGTTTTCAGCTTTCCGTTTTTCCAACGGCAGAACCGGCATTCGATCATCCGGTCTCCCGGGCGGAGATACCTCTCCACAGTCTTCGCGTATTCCCCGGAGGCCAGGTTAATCACAGGCCGGCGGGAGGCAAAAAGGTTCTCATAGATCCGGCTGCCCCAGTAGCAGTACAGGGTCTTCTCCGGAATCGGCAGCGGATACTGCATTTCCAGCCGGTAGGGCATGATGCCGTCTGTGGGGCGGAGCACCCCGTACAGGCCGCTGATGATCCGCAGACGCTCATCCGCCGCCCGAAAATCCTCTGCCGTAAAATCCTCCGGCTGAATGTTCCGGTACTGGAGGCCGTGATAAGCCAGCAGCGTCGCCGTCAGCTCCCTACCGTTCTCCCAGTTCTGATAATCCAGAAATGCCTGAACCGCCAGCCGGGGATTTACATGCATCAGTTCCTCCAGCTCATAGGGCTGGCACTCCTTCAGGATTCCTGCCAGTTTCTTCGCGTCGTCATAAAAAGCAGGCTGTCCCAGAGACAGCTCCTCCCGTCTGACAATCTGCATATTTTTCGCAGGTGATATGATCGCAATCATCTTTGGCCCATCCTTTCCCCCTCCTGTCCAATGACATATCCGCAATCCTCCGAGAATCCTGCTGTACAGAACGCCAGCGGGCATGGTATAATGTTTCCGGAGGTATATGTCATTGAGAAAGTTATTTGATATTCTGTATATTTTTGTCCCTTTTATTCTATCACAGATTGCCCTGACACTCTATAGTTTCGGCAATGTGCTGGCCGTCCGTTTTCTGGCATCGGCAGGTATCCTGCATGGAACGGCAGATCAGCTGGTTGCTCTCACAGAAGCCATCTATTATCTCACCGGTCCCGTCATCTCGGCGGCAATCTGCTGGCTGGCCTGCCGCCGTTTCCTCATCTATGGCGATACAGACAGAGGCTTCCGCCCTGTTTTCCAGACCGTCGCGGTTTTCTTTTTCCTGGGGATCACCATTCAATACGCCCTCTCCCTGATCCTCACCGGAATGTCCGCCATATTCCCGGCAGTCTTTCAGGCCTACCAGGAGCGGCTGCAGGACATCGGCATGGTTGACCCCACCCTGTTCTCCACCCTCTCAGGGGTGGTGATCGCGCCGATCTATGAAGAAATCATTTACCGGAAGCTGACCATCTCCGTTGCCAGGAAGTCCATGCCCTTCTGGGCGGCTAATCTGCTCCAGGCGGCGATCTTCGGCGCCGCCCACATGAATCTGGTGCAGAGCTCCTACGCATTCCTGCTGGGGCTGGTCCTGGGGTACCTGTTCTGGCGGTACCGCTCTGTCCTCCCGGGAATCCTGCTTCACTTTTTCATCAACCTGTCCGGCTTTTTCCTGGTGCCGGGGAATCTGCTGACATCTGTCATCCTTCTGGCTATCTCCGCTGCCGCCCTCTGGGCAGTGCTGCAGATCCAGCGGCAGAAAGCGCCGGCCCAGTATTTGTTCCGAAAGGACAGGGACCTGCCCTGAGCAGATTTACGGACATGGTGTTTACATCTAAACCGCATATTACATATAAGTTTTCACAGGAGGAAGTATTATGGTACTGTTAATCAAACAGCGGGTATTTTCCTGGAGCGATACCTATGATGTGTACGACGGGGAAGGAAACCCAAAATATTTTGTAAAAGGCGAGTTTCTTTCCCTGGGGCACAGACTTCATGTGTATGATCTGGAGCAGAATGAGGTAGGCCTGATCCGCGAGCGAATCATGTCCCTCCTGCCGGTTTTTGAAATCGAGATAAACGGCGTGGAGATGGGGCGGATCGAAAAGCGGTTCTCTCTTTTTAAGCCGAAATATGATGTGGACTACAACGGCTGGCGGGCAGAAGGGGACTTTCTGGAATGGGACTATGACGTTTATTCCGGCTGCAGCGTCGCCATGCATATCTCAAAAGAACCCTTTCACTGGGGTGATACCTATGTCATCCATATCGCTAACCCCGCAGATGAACTTGCAGGGCTGATGCTGGTTCTGGCAATTGACGCGGCAAACTGTGCGCAGAATGGCTGACAGGCCGCTTCTGCAAACGGGTTCTCAAAAAAGGGATCAGCCGCTCTGGGGCCAATGGCCCCGGCGGCTGATCCCTTTTTTCATCCATAATTCCGGCAAATATATCTGTACTTTTTCCACTCGTCTTCAATAAACACAAATCGTTCATCTCCTACCAGAACGCTGTTTCCCTGTTCATTAAACATAACCGGTGATAAGATAAATCCCGGAAAGATACCATACATTTCCAGGCAGCGCCGCGTCTCAGCGCGGACATCCGCTTCTCCCGCAGTAAGGAAACTGGGCGGTCCCTGTGAATCCCATCCGCCTTCCACGACAAGTTTTCCCTTATATTTTTGCAGTATATTCGCCAAATCATTGGAGATCTGCGCGCTATGCCATGCGTCAACTCCAATATCCACCATATCATCCATGATATCTTCGCATTTTCCGCATATATGCATCTGAAAAAGCAATCCCCGGGAATGTACATATTCCACAATTTTTTTATGGAAGGGTTTCAAAACCTTCCGATATGTATCAAGAGAAATAAATAATGAACTGGCCGTAGCCATATCTTCAAAGTACGTTACCATATCAGGATGATACGCGTCAATCGCCCGTTTCATATAATCCAGTACGTATCCGGTGAGATACTCAAACATATCCATACAGGCTTCCGGATTTTCCGCCAGCGCAATCAGCCCATCCATAAATCCCATACTGTTTACTAATTTCATAAACAGGCCATTCTGGCAAAAAAGCGTTCTCACTTTATCAGAAGAATCAACCATTTTGTATTCTGTTTCCGCAAATTTGTTAAAATCATAAATACTCAAATCCGGACGTTTTATGTATTGATCCCATTGGCAGATGTCATCAAACATTTGAAAGCCCGGCGCTACCATAGCGCCCTCCCTGCCCGGTACCCACGGGATTCCAAATAAATCCCTGCCTCCTTTCATCGGACCGTCAAAATCTCCAGGAATCATACCTACCAGCTGGATACTCTCACAGGCCAGCGGCACATATTCCGGTCTTCCCCAATGCAGAACTTCCAGTGTATTTTCTTTCGATGTCATATGAATCCTCCCCTCAATTTCATAAAAAAAGCTCAAAAATATAATCGATCATATCCCCTTGCTGATTCTCATTTTATCATATATGATTTTGTTATAAAATGTATAATAAGCATAGGTTATCAAATAAGATTCGGTATTTTATACGAAACAAGGAAGGGGGGAATTAACATGAATCTTAATCTGCAGATCATACAATCAGACCTGGAAAATTTATGCCTGCGGTCCCACATAAATACACCCAGTGAAATGCGGGAACTCCAGTATGTAACGCTATACCAGGATGATAAAAAAACAAAACCAGAAATATTATATATATGTCCCGCGCATAAAATCAATAACTTTATTTCCAAATCAGCCGGCTGTTCTTTTATTTTGATTGGCGAGCCGGAACATAAACTGGCACAGACATTAAATTATCTGATCATTAAAGCAGATACGAAACCAATCGATTTATTAGAAAAAGTGCAGGAAATCTTTCACCGCTATATGGAATGGGAATTGTGCCTGCAGGCAGCGGTCATAAAAGAGCAGGGGCTGAAAGCGCTTGCCGTAATCTCACTAAATATTTTCCACAATCCCATGCAGTTTTACAACCAGAAAACTTTAAACTGTATTTTCTCGGTATATGACAGCACCTCATATACCTTGCCTGAAGCTTTTCCGGAAGTAGATGAAAACGGATATATGCATCCTGATCTGCTGCTAGATCTGAAAATTGAAAATATTCTGTCAACAGTCGCAGAAAAACCTATGCTGATCACACGGGAGCATCTGGCTCTTCCGGCTATTATGCAGGATGTAATAATCAATGGTTCCACTGTAGGCAGGATCATTTTATTTCAGGTACATAAACGCCTGGATGAACGGGATATGTCACTGATGACAGTATTTGTAAACATTATCAGACAGGCTTTAATACATAATCCCAAATTGTACGACATCCATTCTCAGTTCATCGATACCACACTATCCGGTCTTTTGACGGGAAAGCCTATCAAAGATGCCGCTATTTTCTCGCTGCTTCAGATATGGGACTGGAATGTTCAGGATGCCTATTTCTGTCTCGCCGCCAAGCTGCCTTTAAATGATAAAGATACAAGCTCGCTCACAACTCTTGCCCTCACGATCAGCAGAACCATTCAATGCAACTGCTATCTGATTCACGACGATGCTATTATTTTTATCATAAATCTGACATCCGCCAAAACGACAAGAGACGTCCATTTAAAATTACTTCTTCCGGTTCTTCGTGACAATCTGCTGAAAGCCGGCATCAGCACAATTTTTCACGATTTTAGAAAATTGCGGCAATATTACATCCAGGCGCTGGCAGGTCTGCAGACCGGCATGAGATTAAATCCTTCTTCCTGGTATTTTCGTTTTGAAAATTATTCATTGCCATATCTGGCCAATCAGCTTCTCAAAGATATGGAACCTGAAACTCTGTACCCTGAAAGTCTTCATTCTCTCATAGCACTTGACCGCCAAAAGAATCAGCAATATATTTATATACTAAAAACATGGCTTTCCTGCAATATGAATATATCCGAAACAGCCAGGAAATTATATATGCATCGTAATACACTGCTGTACAAACTGGAAAAAATAAAAGAAATTATGGGAAATACGCTGGAAAATTATGAATCCCGGATATTTCTGATGTTGATATTAAAAATCCGGGAGTTCACACAAAAAGAACAGTAAAAAATTTCTTATTGACATTTTATGGATTTGCGCTATAATAAAACAGAATTTAAAAGCCAATGCGACGAACAGGACAGGACTTCCCGGACAGATATGTTTTCAGAGAGTTCCCGGATGGTGGAAAGGGAACAGCATGGTCAGGGCGGCTATCACCTGCGAGCAGTCAGGGCGAATGGCAATACCTAGTAACCCGGACCGGAATTCCTCCGTTATCAGGAAACCTGTTAATCCGACAGAATATTTTTGTGCCGGTACAGAATGGCATCATTTGAGAAAGAAACTGGCGGACGACGGGATAGAGAGACCGGAAATAATCCGGTAACAGAAGTGGTAACACGGAGCATATATTCTTCGCCTTCTGGCAGAGCAATCTGTCAGGAGGTTTTTTTATTTCACAGGGAACCATTTCCTGAGAAACTTTGTTCCTGCCGTGTTTTTCCTGCATGCGTATCTGGCTTTCATTCCGGAATGCCTGAATCAGCATTCCACAGCTTATCATTTTACATCATAAAGGAGAGTGGATAACCATGAACACACTTGTAATCGTACTGATCGCCGCTGTATGCCTGATCGCGGCCTATGCCCTCTACGGACGATGGCTGGCGAAAAAATGGGGCATCGACCCGACAGCGAAAACACCGGCAGTTGTACATAATGACGGGCAGGACTATGTGCCCACAGACGGATGGACCGTTTTCGCCCATCAGTTTTCCTCCATCGCCGGCGCAGGCCCTGTCACCGGCGCAATCCAGGCGGCTGCCTTCGGATGGCTGCCGGTTCTTCTGTGGATCATCCTGGGCGGCATCTTTTTCGGGGCCGTCACCGACTTCGGCGCCCTGTATGCCAGCGTGAAAAACGACGGCAAATCTATGGGCCTTCTCATCGAGAAATACATCGGGAAAACCGGCCGGAAGCTGTTCCTGGGCTTCTGCTGGCTCTTTACCCTGATCGTGATGGCCGCCTTTGCCGATATGGTGGCTGACACCTTTAACGCTTATGTGGTGACAGACGGCGTAACCGCCCTGTCTGAGAGCGCCGCAGTAAACGGTGCGGCAGGAAGCATCTCCCTGTTTTTCATCCTCTTCGCCGCCGTATTCGGCGTGGTACAGCATAAGGTAAGATTCACCGGCTGGAAAGAGGTGGCATTCGGCCTGGTATGTACCGTTCTGGCATTTGTATGCGGTATGAACCTGCCTGTTATGCTGGGCAAGGATATGTGGGTATACATCGCCTTCATCTATATCTTCCTGGCTGCGGTTCTTCCCATGTGGTTTGTCATGCAGCCCCGGGATTATATGTCAACCTTTATGTTTGTGGGCATGATCATCGGCGCGGTGCTGGGCCTGATCTTCGCCCATCCCACCATGAACCTGCCGGCATTTACCGGATTCCGGAATGACAGCCTGGGAACCCTCTTCCCGATCCTGTTTGTAACGGTAGCCTGCGGAGCGGTATCCGGCTTCCACAGCCTGGTGTCCTCCGGCACCTCATCCAAAACGGTTTCCAACGAGAAGGATATGCTGAAGGTAGGATACGGCGCCATGGTGCTGGAAAGCCTTCTGGCCGTAATCGCCCTGTGCGTGGCAGGGGCTGCTGCCGGCGCCGACGGAACAGCGGCAGTGGGAACACCCTTCCAGATTTTCTCCTCAGGCGTGGCAGGATTCCTGGAAATGTTCGGCATCCCGGTATTTGTAGCCCAGAGCTTTATGACCATGTGTGTATCCGCCCTGGCCTTCACCACCCTGGACTCTGTGGCCCGGATCGGGCGGATGTCCTTCCAGGAGCTGTTCAGCGTGGATGATATGAAACATGCCGAGGGATGGCGGAAGGTGCTGTGCAACAAATATTTCGCCACTCTGATTACACTGGCATTCGGATATATCCTGACACAGGTGGGCTATTCCAACATCTGGCCTCTGTTCGGCAGCGCCAATCAGCTGCTGAGCGCCCTGGTTCTGATTACCCTGTGTGTATTTCTGAAGGTGACAGGCAGAGAAATGCGGACTCTGGTTCCTCCTTTTGTGATCATGCTGATCGTTACCTTTACCGCCCTGGTTCAGCGGTTCATCGCTCTGGTGAATGCCTTCTCAGCAGGGACAGGGGTATTCATGGTGGAAGGCCTGCAGCTGATCGTGGCAGTGCTGCTGATGATCCTGGGCGTGACCATCGTTGTAACCTCCGGCAAGGAGCTGATTAAAGCCTCCTCTGCCAAAAGCAAAAAACCAGCAAAAACAAAGGCATCCGCAAGGCATGCCTGAGGGAAAGCTCTGATTGACAGACATTTATTTGCGCAAAAAGTCCGGTTCTTCTGAAATACAGAAGAGCCGGACTCCTTTTTTTGGCTAACGCCCGTTTTCCTGAAACTTATCCTGTTCCTCAAGATTTGCCCGTCTTTTTCTGGCCAAAACTGTCCTGATAGAAACCCCTGCAGCCAGCCCCACCGCGCAGATCAAAAAGACATAAACTTTCTCTCCCGCATCCACCGCATCCCATGTGAGGCCTCCGCTGAAACTGCCGAAAATCACAAGGCTCATATATATCAGAAAATACAGCCCGGCAAATATCCCCTCCAGCCAGATATTCGAAGTCCGGAACATTCTCCCCGGCATCGCTTTATCCAGCCAGGCAAGACACCCCAGGAGCACCGCGGCAGCAATCCAGCACAGGACATTGGGCAAATCTGCCTCCGGCAGAAACCTGTTCTGTCTGGCCAGAAAAGGGATGAAAAATATCGTAATATCTATGATTTGCAGAATATAAATGACAATCTGTACACCAAACAGCCGTCCGCCGCTGATAGAAGCCGTCAGCAGCTTTTCTGTCTCCTCCTGGTACTGTTCCGGCTGAATCCGCTTCCCGGACAGAAGTTCACTGACACTGATATCCAGTTCCCGGCACAGGCTCTCCAGCAGACTGACATCTGGAAAAGATTTTCCGGTATCACATAGTTAAAGATATTGGTGTCATTCAATCAATTTTGCCGATGAAGCGGTAAAAGATTTCTACCTCCTGTTCCCGG
>CAJFOT010000129.1 GCA_904397815.1 Candidatus Paralachnospira sangeri | reverse complement strand
CCAGCTCAAAACAGCCCCGAATTGTTTGCGGCACCCTCCGTCTGCGGCTGGCGGGGCCTGTTTACCGGCTGCTGCAAGGAACGAAAGCATAGGGTTTGCAGCAACGCCATATTTTCGTTCCTGTTTTTCGCACATCCAATCAACAGAAAAAGCCAATCGTATAACAGCTCCGGGAACTGCCGTTCCTGCACAGACCAGTGCTGACCGGCAGTTCCCGGAGCTGTTATACGATTGGCTTTTCCGTTCGGGTGGGTGACAGCCCCTTTACTCTTTTTTAAATAGAATTACCACAGATTCCCGTCCTCATCGAAGGGCAGGTATTCAGGCTCGCTCTCGATGACCATATTCGGATTATTCTTCGCTTCCTCATAGTAAGACTCGGACAGCATGATGTGCTCCAGATGGAGACTGTTGGGAATGCGGACGATTCTGGGATTGCTCTTATCGATCTCATTGCAGGTACGCACGCATACCTGAATGGCTTCCTTATCACTCTCCATAATAATCGGAATCCGCACGCCGCCCAGCACTGTACAGGTAATAGCATTGGGATACATCGCCGCCAGATCCAGCTTGTCAAACACACGCTTGGTAGTGGCGCTGGAGTAGCCCAGGCCGATGGCATTGCCGTGAGTCTCATCGCTCAGATCCAGCACGCACACTCTCTGGGATTTGATGCCGCCGGAAGCGTAAGGAGTACAGAAAGTACCGGTGATGTTGGGGTCCATGCCGTCGCCGCTGAAGTTCTTTCCGATCTTGTCCACAATCAGGACATCACACTCATCTACCAGGATTTTCGGCATATTGGCGAAAGCTTCCTGGAGCAGCGGAGGCTCTTTCTCCACGATCTCATCTGCATTTACCGCCACGATCTTGCAGGTCTCATCAAAAGCATTCTCAATGGTGGGAACCGCAAACAGGATCGGCGCGTTCTCGATGATCGCCTTGCCGAACATCGGAACATATTTTGCCATATTCTTAAAGCCGGCCTCATGGCATACCTCAGCACCATGCTGCTTGCCCAGGCCGATGGTCATCATCTTCATGATGCCGCTCTCGTAAGGGCCGCGGAATGCTGTGTGAGGCTTGATCCGGCAGCCGATGATAATGCCGTCTGCCTCAGCAGCGTTTTTGTCAATGTATACGTCCATCCCCTCTTCATTGACACCGATCTTCTTTACTTCCATCGAGGAGATAATCGGGCATCCCACATATTCCTCTGTGATGCCGTATCCTTCCAGAATCTCTCTCTGGCCCTCGGCTGTCGCGCCGCCGTGGCTGCCCATAGCGGGAACAATGAAGGGATGGGCACCTCTCTTCTTGCAAAAATCAGCCAGGCACTTGGTTGTCAGCGCTACATTGGCGATGCCTCTGGAACCAGCCGTGATGGCAATCCGCATACCAGGCTTCACCTTGCTGGCAAACTTTTCCTCGGACAGCAGACTGTCGATGATTCCGGGAATCTCTTCCGGCTCGATGCGGGGGCGGGGAAATACCTGTTTCACCTTAAACATTTTGGGTAATTTCTGGTCGCTGACCAGTTCCGCGATAAACGGTCTCTCTCTCATCACAAAGCACCTCATTCACATTCTAATTTGTAACATATTGCAAATCTGTAATACACTCTGATATATCTATTATATACCTTTTTCCCGAAAAAGCAATTATAATTTATGAAATTTTATGCCTTTTCACCAGCTCCTGAAAGGCTTCTCCACGCTCTTCGAAGTTTTTGAAAATCCCGTAACTGGCAGCTGCCGGTGAGAGGACACAGCTGCGTCCCGGAGAAGTGACCTGAGCAGCCAGATCCACCGCTGCTTCCAGGTTTTTCACCAGAAACAGCCGTTGGGGACGGCATGCCTCTCCATACCGTTCTGTCATTTCCCGATAAATCCGCTCTCCTGAGGCTTCCATAAAAATCACCTTCAGACGGGACACTTCCATCAGTCCCTCCATCAGTTCTGTATAATCGATACCCCGGTCCATCCCGCCGACCAGTACCGTATCCACATCCGGAATACTGTGTATCGCCTGGATAGTTGTATTACAGATTGTAGAGATAGAATCATCATAATATTTGACATCGCCCCAACAGCCCACATATTGAAGGCGATGAGGCAGGGGTTCATAGCCAATCAGCCCCTGTTCGAATCCCTGATCTGTAATACCGTTCATGCGGCAGACTCCATATGCCACAGCAATATCAAACCAGTTATGCTCTCCCAGCAGCTTAATCTGCCCTGTGGGAATCTGATAGGAATGTCCGCCGAAATGAACAGTTCCCTTCTCATGTTCCAGCCAGATATCCGCCCCCTGTTCTCCGGCGGTATACAGGCGGCCGTGATTCTCTCCCGGCAGCGGCAGGCCCTGAGCGCCGCAGATAAACATATCATCCTTTTCCTGGTACAGATAGATATGTTTCTTTGCCGCCACATATTTTTCCATCGTTCCGTAATGATCCAGATGCTCCTCGTGAATATTCAGCAGCACCGCTGTCCTGGGGGATACTGTCATATATTCCAGCTGATGGGAGGAAAGCTCAAAGACAATCACTGTATCCGGCTCCACCCGCTCTGCCACATCAAAGGCCGGAATCCCGATATTTCCCGCCAGCAGGCATTTTACGCCGTTTTCTGCCAGGATATGATAGATCATGGTCGTGGTCGTGCTTTTTCCCTTGGTTCCTGTGATGCCGATGATCTGTTCCCGATAACACTGAAAAAACTCCTGAGTCTGGGAGGTGATCCGGCAGTGATATTCCCCCGGCTCCCTCTGAAGGACGATGCCGGGGCTTTTAAACACCAGATCATACTGATTCATGGCATCCTGATAATCCGGTCCGGTATGCCAGCGGATCTCCGGTTCCAGAGCCGGATCTCTGGGCGCCTGATCTGCCACCGCCAGCTCCCGCCAGCCGCCGGCCTCCCGCAGTATCCGATAGGTAGACCTTCCTTCTCTGCCAAATCCCAGGATCAGCACCCTCCGACCGGCCACTGTTTTTCTGATTGCCTCTAACATGTCATCCTCCCTGGCTCTCCGGCCAGACACTCTGTCCTCAGCACCTGATCGAAAATGCCGGGCAGCAGGTTTTCTTCATCGTAATAAGTAAAATAGGAAGGGCGGCTCTCCTCATACTGGCGGTACAGAGCCGTTTCCTTATAATATGCCAGCAGGACAGGCAGAGATTTCCCCTCCTGTTCCAGCCGGTCTATGGTCATCACAATCGCCGTGTTAATCTCTCCCCGGCTCCCCACACACTCAAAGGGCTTATCTTCCTGGATGCCCACCAGCTGCTCCAGGGTTCCTGTCAGCGTGGGATCATTCAGCATGTCTGCCCCGAAGATCCCGCTCAGTTCTTCCTGGGACAGAAAAGGAGATAAAATCAGAAAGACAAAGAGGCACTTAGGGCAGTGTCCGCACCACCGATCCTCCTTGCTTCCGGCATTGCAGCTCCTGAATATGGACAGATACTGCTTCTGCCGGGCAAAATACCTGGCGATCTGAAACTCACTCAGGGGCCGCAGCAGACTGAAATAATAGACACCGCTTTTCAGATACTTTTCCTCATACTGATGGAAGCTCTCCTCGAACCGGAAACTCTTGGAATACTGATGATTCACAGTGCTGCCCGGCACAGTGCTCTCATTGGCACTGGACTCATTGGAGAGGGCCGCATATTTCAGCCGGTGCATATAGGCGGCAATCACTGCAGAAAAGGCCACAATAGCAGAAAAAGGAGTATGGCCGTTCAGATAGCCCTCCCGGTTCAAACGGAGCATATTCTGATCCAGCGTCCTGGAAGCAGCAATCACCTTCCTGGGACTGTAGCCGCCCGCCTGAGCACAGTGGGTAGTGGCTCCTCTGGGATTAATAATATAAGCCATAGAGGAAAGACCCGTCTTTTTCACCAGTTCTATGGTCACCGCCGAATCCTTCCCGCCGCCGATGGGAATCAGGCAGCCGGACAGTTCCCTCCGTCTCTGTACCTGTTCCTGGTCTGTCTCTCCATCTGCCGGATGTCCGGTGCTGACCAGCTCCATAAAGGTATCCTGATCCGCTTCCTGAATATGGTTGGTATAGAAAAATTCTCCCAGACCGTTAAAATACAGATCCTTCCACCAGCTGATCTGATCCTGATCCAGATATCCGGCCTCTACCTCCACTCTTGGAGGACAGCAGATCTTCCAGTAGCTGACCAGCTCCGCCATCCCCAGAGAAAAGACCATGTTCCGGAATACCGGATCCTCCTGAAAATGATTTTCCGCGCCTTCCACTTTCGGAAAGACCCACTCCGGCGCAAATTCGGACAGGCCGGGGATCTGGAACCGGTATCGGATCCTGACCGCCCCCTCTTCCTCTTCTATCTCATAACCCCGGTAGATAAATACCGGCCACTGTTCTCTTAATTCTGTATACTTGGACATGTGATTTCACTCCCTTTTCCGGCTTGCCCCCGGCTGACCAGTTCATCCAGGGCACAAAGTATTTCCCGCTCTGTTTCGATCCCAAAACCGTCCACCGAACAGGCCGGGCGTCCCAGCACCCCGTCTACGCTCCCCCGTTTTGTGATCTCTGACAGGAAAGCGGCAACTTCTTCCCACGGCATCATCAGCTGCATGCCGGTCAGAGATTCCAGCTGAGCTGTCAGTCCGTAAGCGCCCCAGTTGGATACTGAAGCAATAATCAGGGCATCCGTATCTACTCTGCATGGAACTATATCCAGATACTTCCGTATCTTTTCCCGCAGGCAGCCCATGCCGATCTCGTTGCCTCCATCCCCGATGCCGATGGTAAAGATTCCCAGGCGCCTGGCCTCCTCAAATACCTGATCCACAGGAGCCGTATGACTTTTGATACTGATTCCTCTCATATTTTCATAGTCATCCCGGATATTAACGCCGCACCGCTCAATGGCAATCATAGCTGACGGCTGCCAGGAGGAAAGCACACGGCCGACCTCCTCCGGACCGCCTGTCAGATCCATATACTCCACAGCCAGACCCTGATCCTCGAAAAAACCGCGGCAGCATTCATCCGTCAGCACCGCCGGCGTGAACCCCAGCCGGCGCAGCGCCTCTGCCAGCACTACCGTACCCGGCGGACCGTCTGTCTCTCCGATCCCATTCACATAAAAGCCTGTAGCCAGCAGTACATTGCCCCGCCTCTGCCGCAGCAGACCCCGGGCAGCCGCGGCGATATAATCCCGTTCTATGTACCGGCGCAGCAGATTCATCCCTCTGCCGGAGTGGCGGAGCACAATATCCTCTAACGACTCATAATCACCCATTTTTGGCTCACCTTATATTTTTTATCCTATGATTCCGCATTTATTATAGTGGAAGCCTTTTTATTTTTCAATCACTATCAAAAAAGAATCCTGCCGAAAACATCTCTACAGCACCAGCATCTGATATAAATCTTTCAGATAATCCAGAAATCCCGCTTCCTCCACATCGCCGGCAGCCACAATATCCACCGATCCGATCTCCTGACCGTTCAGCCGGTAAATCAGCCGGCCTGCTATATCGCCATGACGCACCGGCGCCTGGAGCTGCTCCTCCAGCACCATTTCCCGCTCCACAGCACCCAGGTCTTCCCCTGTCATGCTGAGATAGGAAAAGGGACCGCTGTACCGCAGAGAAACCCATTCTTCTGTCCCATTGACCACCTGTATATCAGGGAGAATCTCCCTGCCGGCGTCGTCATCCTGATACAGTGCGCAGTTGGCATAGCCATAGTTCAGCATGGTCTGAGCCTGGACAAAGCGTACTTTATAGTCCGGCGCCGCCATTACCACCGCGATCAGCTCAATGCCGTCTTTTTCCGCTGTGGCGGACACACAATATTTTGCCAGGGAGGTGGAACCGGTTTTCAGTCCGGTCACGGTGAAAGAATTGCTCATCTTCAGCAGCTTGTTGGTATTGGCCAGGCCGAACTCCTGGCTTCCTTTTGAAGTGACGTGGGTGATATTCTCCATCCAGATGGTGGCATACTGGCGGATCTGGGGATACCTGGTAATCAGTTCCCTGCTCATAATCGCCACATCCCTGGCCGATGTCAGATGGTCGGGAGACTCCGTCAGACCGCAGCAATCCTCGAAATGAGTATTATTCATATTCAGTCCCGCCGCCCGCTCATTCATCAACCTGACAAATTCCGCCTCGCTGCCGGCCAGATACTCGGCCATCGCCACGCTGGCGTCATTGCCGCTGGCCACCACGATGCATTTAATCAGGGTTTCTACCGTCTGCTTCTCCCCTTCCTCCAGAAATACCTGGGAACCGCCCATGGATTTGGCGTAGGCGCTGGTGGTCACTTCTTCATCCAGGCTGATTTTTCCTGCCTCCAGGGCGTCAAAAATCAGCAGCAGGGTCATAATCTTCGTGATGCTGGCCGGGCTGAGCCGGGTATCGCAGTTTTTTTCATATAAAATTGTCCCGGTAGAGGCCTCCATCAGAACCGCCGCCTCCGCCGTGATCCCCAGATCCACCTGGCTGAGCGCGGCGCCCTGTTGGTTTTCCGGCAGGTTTTCCGCCGCCCGGCTGTTCCCTCCGGCACCCCCGCTTTCTGTCCCCTCTGCTGCTGTTTCTGCTTCCGCCGTCTCTCCTGCTGTTTCCCCGGCTGTCTCCTCTTCATACAGAAACAGTCCCTGGCCGGAAGGGGCAGAAGCAGCTGTTTTTCCATAAGCAGGCACCGCAGCGCAGAACAGAATCCCCGCTGTCCACAAAATCGCAAGTATCCGTTTCATAATTTTCCCCATATATTGTCCGTTATTTCATTTTAAGCGGCTGAATGGGGAAATATGCCTGCCGGCATCTATTTCCGGATGCCTCCCGTTACGGAGCCGTCTCCTTTTCCTCTGCCACATGGATAGGCCAGGCATCGCTGCCCCCCAGCGCCTTGCTGCTGATTCCTTCCCAGCGGACGAAATCTTCCGACAGTTCCGCGTAATAGGCGCCCCCTGCCTCCAGGCCGAATCCCAGGCTGATATGGATCTCAGTGCCGGCATCCATGCCATAATATTCCTTATGTTCCTCAGTGATGGGACTGAAGGTTACCTGGCTGCTGCCGGCAGGAATCTCGGCTGCCACAGTGCCGTCTGCCTCATAGAGGGTGAATACCCCCTCCCCCGGTTCCGCCCCTTCCCGCTCCACATACAGGGAAACCGTATCCGTCCCTGCCGGCGCCTGATACAAAGAACCGTCAGCGATGGGATCCACGTAGACGCCGCCGATGGAGTCTGCCTGCACCTGGGTCTGGCTTTCTGTCTCCTGCTGCCCTCCGCTGCCGCAGCCGGAGCAGGCCAGGACAATGGCCAGGACAATGGCCGTCAGCTGATATTTCATCACATTTCATTCCTTCCTCAAAAAATCATTTTCCGTCAATGAACTGGTGACATTATACACCGGATTCCATTCAGAAATCAACGTCCTTTTTCCCGATCCGGATTTTCCTGAGATACTCCCCGGTATACCGGCGCAGTCTCTGCACCTGGGGGAAATGGGACTCTTCCTTCCGGCAGATCATCACTGCCTCCCAGGGAATATTCTGCCGCAGCTTCACCTTTTTCAGCCCCGCCGCCCGCATATCGCTGCTGATTTCATTGACCACCAGAGAACATCCCCGCTTTTGAGCGCACAGCTTATGGCAGAGGCTGAACCCGCTGGTGCAGAAAAGGATATTGGGCTCAAAGCCCGCTTCCCGGCAGGCACCAATAAACAGATGATGGATCTTAAAGGCATCGCTTTCAATCACCATCGGCACACCTTCCAACTCCCTTAAATCCACTTCCTCCTTCCGGGCCAGCGGATGGGTATCATAAACCAGCAGGCTGGTCTGCAGTGAGAACAGGGGAAACACCTCAAAGATCTGGGTGTCCACCGGTCCGATGGTGAAGCCGGCGTCCGCGCCGCCGTTCTGCACCTCCTTTTCCACATACAGATCGGGAAATTCCACATATTCCAGATGGCCCTCCGGATATTTCTCCTGATACCCCAGGATAAAATCCGGCGACAGCAGCCGCAGGATGCCATAGGCGCTGCTCAGCCGGATGCAGCCGTATTCCTGGGCCTTGATCTGCTCCATCCCTCTCTGCAGCTGCTGCAGATTCTCCATCAGCTCCTCTGATTTCTCGTACAGATACTTTCCTCCCGCCGTCGGCGTCACCCCGTTGGCAGTCCGATCGAAAAGCATCACCCCCAGCTCCGTCTCCAGTCCTTTGATGCTTTTGCTCAATCCCTGGGGCGTGATGTACAGCCTGCCTGCCGCCCTGGAAATACTTTTACATTCATATACTTCACGAAACCATTTTAATGTTTTACTATCCACAATCCCTCTCCTTTTCCTTCCTTCATTGTAACAGAATCTTCTCAGTTCCGCAAACGACAGAATCCCGGGCTTTCTGCCAGCCCGGGATTCTGTCAGTATTTATTCATTTTACATCAGGGGCTCCAGACCCAGTACCGGATGACCCTTCTCGGTCAGGAACGCTACCAGCGCCTCCGGATCTGCCTCACATACTGT
>CAJFOT010000128.1 GCA_904397815.1 Candidatus Paralachnospira sangeri | reverse complement strand
CGAGTTGTTTGCCGACCTGAAAAAATGAGGAAAACAAAGTACACCGTCAAGTACACAACCGGCTTTAAGAAGGACTACAAACGGGCCATCAAGCGCGGCCTGAAAATCGAATTGCTGGAGCAGGTCGTGGCCCTGCTGGCGATGGGCGAACCGCTGCCGGAGAAGAACTGCGATCACGATCTGTCCGGCGATTGGGTGGGCCATCGGGAATGTCACATTCTCCCGGACTGGCTGCTCATTTACCGCATCGAGGATGATGTGCTCACTGAACACCTTGGTTTCCCGTGGAAAATCCACAGACTGGATGGTGCACATGATCGGTCAGTCGGTCGGAGCATATACCAACGCTACCCATGGCATGACACTGGCGGCTGTCTCTCTCCCCTACTACCGTTACATCCTTCCTTACGGTGTACAGAAGTTTAAGCGGTTTGCTGTCAATGTATGGGACGTAGATACGGAAGGCAAAACCGATGAGCAGATTGCTAAAGAAGGCCTGAATGCCATGGAAGCCTGGATGAAGGAACTGGGACTGGTGATGAACATTTCTGACCTGGGAGCCACAGAGGATATGCTGAAAGGCATAGCCGACGGCACGATTATCCTGCCCGGTGGATATAAAGTTCTGGAACATGATGAGATTGTTAAGATTTTGAAGGAGAGTTTGTGATGAAAAAGACATTAGTGGCATACTTTTCCGCCAGCGGTGTTACCGCCCGTACAGCGAAGGAGATGGCGGAAGCAGTAAAAGCTGATTTATATGAAATTTGTCCCGTAGAAGCCTATACAGACGCAGATTTAAATTGGATGGATAAAAAAAGCCGCAGCACTGTAGAAATGAATGATCCATCCTGCCGTCCTGCCATTGCACAGCCGATAAAGGATATGGAACAATATGATACCATCCTGATTGGTTTCCCCATCTGGTGGTATGTGGAGCCCCGCATCGTAGATACGTTTCTTGAAAGCTATGATTTTTCCGGCAAGACGTTGATCCCATTTGCTACTTCCGGTGGAAGCGGAATTGAGAAGGCCGAAAAGAGCCTGAAGGAACACTGCCCGAATGCTGCATGGAAAAAGGGTCAGCTTTTGAACGGAACAGGAGCTGCAGAGTGGGCAAAACGAATGATTGGAGCATGAGTCTCCTAAATCCGGCAAAACGGTTCCTTCCTATACCTGTTTTTCATGTGATAACAGCGATTTTTCTTTGACGCAGTGTCAGAAAAAGACTATAATACAATACAGAATTTGCCGTTCTCCGCAGTAAAAAAGGGAACGGCTGATGAGAAAGGAAGGAATCGCTATGCCAAAAGGCTCAGAAGAATTAACAAATGCAAGAAAAGAAGAAATCATAGGTGCCTGCGCTTCCCTTTATGAAACGATGGGATTTAAGGATATTACAATCCGGGATATAGGCAAAAAAACCTCGTTTACCCGCACTTCAATCTATAATTATTTTCAAACAAAAGAAGAAATCTTTCTAGCACTTCTGGAACGAGAACATAGATTGTGGATTGCGGATCTGGAGGAAATCACCAGGGCAAATTGTTCTTTATCTGTCGATGCATTTGCCGATGCATTAGCCCGTACTCTTGAAAAGAGAGACTGTATGCTGAAGCTGATGTGCATGAACCTGTATGATATGGAATGCAACAGCCGGATTGAAAACCTGGTATCTTTTAAAAAGGAATACGCAAATGCGTTAAGGGCTATCAGCTGTTGTCTGGAAATGTTTTTCCCCGATATGACGGCAAACAATATTCAGGAGTTTCTCTATGCTTTTTTTCCGTTTTTATTTGGGATTTACCCCTATACTTCACATACGGAAAAACAGCTGGAAGCGATGCGGCTGGCCCATGTGGATTATACCCACCGCTCAATTTATGAGCTGACCAAGCCCTTTGTCGCAAAGATGCTGACCTCTCTTGGAAGATAACAACCGATCTACTTCAGAGCAGCCTGAATGCTCTGCCGCAGGTAGTCGATCACGTTTTGTCCGATTTCGTATATTATGATTTCGGGCAATTTACGGTATACAAAATCCTGACTTTGTTTTCAAACGCTAAATTTCCTCTATCGAACGGAAATTTCTCTTTATCGTACGGCACTTCAATAAAACCGATTTTCAAAATAACAAATGATTGTCCTGCATGTCCACTCATTCGAACTCTGCCTTCCTCCATTCTGCAATATTTCCATTACAAATTTTCCAAATCTCTGACCGGGCAGATCAGTGGCGAAGACCGACTGGATCAGTAACATAACCGGCACAAAAAGGAACAGGACGCCTGCTCTGTTCTTTTTTGACTGCAATAAATCAGGATGAGGATGAGCCGCTCTCATATTCCACAGACAGAGACGCCTCCAGACTTTCTTCTGTGGCAAACTGCTGATCCAGCCATTTAAGCCGGCTGCTCAGCCAGTTCCGCAGCAGCGTTACATCTGCTTCATAGCCATCGCCATATTTCCACAGCCGGTCATTTGACAGCGCAGACTCATACAGGAGCCAGTAATTGCGGTCTATAACGCCCCCTTCCATCACCATTTCTTCCATCTGATCCCGGTATTCCCAGTAAATCTCCCTCGCCCGTTCCCGGAAATCCGGATCTCGGATCAGATAACGGTACCAGTTATCCGCCTGTGCCTCTGCGTCAAACCAGAGAACTGACCATCTGTCCCAGTATTCGCTGGGCGGGATGCCGCTGCTCCAGTCATTATCCCATGGCGGCCCCATATATGCCATTCCGGATGGATCAATATAAATATAGGTACTTTTTCTCATAAAATCACAATTATGAAACACTTCATAAAGAACCCAGTATTTTGCCAGCGCATCCATATCAAACAGCTCGCTGTAATGGACGATACAATCATCATATTCCGCAGTATAATCGGAAGAACGGATCGCCGTCTCAAAAGCGTTAATAAACACCTCAATCATATCCAGCTGTGCAGAAGCTTCCACAGAATCCTCAGGTTCCTGAATCATAATCGGCTGGTCCATAGAAGAACGGAACTGCACTTCCTCATCATAATATTCATCCAGCTCCAGCAGAATGCCCTCCCGCTGGTCAATCACCGTTCCCAGATCAATCTGTTCACACAGCTGATAATTTCCCGCATATACGCCATTCACGATTAAAGAAACCCAGCAGCTTTCCGGTGCAGGCATGTCCATCTCCAGAGCCAGATCAAACATCAGCTTATTGCGCATCAGAGAAGAATCTACATAATTAGCCAAAAGAATCCAGCTTCTGCTGGAATCCATTCCCAGAAGGCCCTCCCGGTCATACAGCTTCAGTTTATACGGCTTCTTTTCCTCCTCCCAGCTGGTATTTCCCCGGCCTCTGATTTCTGCTGTTCCTTCATAATAATAGTCAGCCGAATCGCCGGCTCCCTGGATAGTCACCTCTGCTTTTTTATACTCCTTCTTGGAATCAATCGCCTCGTTATTCTCTACATCAATGTAGACGACCGGCAGGCGGCTGCAATATACCCGGGCAGTCTGTTCTCCATGATATTCAGATGAAACTGTTACTTCGATGAATTGTTCCAGATCTGCTTCCTCCGGAATATACCAGGATTCCTGGGTTTCCAGTTCTCTGGAATCTGTCCGCCAGCGGTAAGTCAGTGTCTCTCCGACCATATAACCATAAGCCTCCACCTGCAGCATTTCACCAGGCTGGGCCAAAGGCGTTTCAAAACAGACCATCGGTTCCATCCCGTCAGCTGTCATAACCAGGCCGTCCGGCAGCACAGCAGTGCCAAACAGTGCCTCGCTGGCAATAAAAAATATAAGCAGCGCCGTCAGAAGCAACAGCAGCAGGATTCTTTTTCTCTTGTCATTGCGAAACATACCATTTTCCTTCCATGCAGATTGATTGTCAGCCAAAGGCACAAAAAAGTTATTGAGAATTATTATAACATAAGGCTCCGTCCATTGCCATAGGAAACCTGAGCCTTGTTACAGGACGTTAAAAGCGCCCCAGGCTGATCGCTGACGGATCGCCTGCGGCGCTTTTCGCCGTATGATTTTCACATTGCATTTTTGATCTGCCTCTGCCGGAACTCTGCCGTCAGATGGTCACCACCACGCCCCCGTCACTGGCATACAGGCTGGTAACTCCTGCTGCCGGCGCGATATAGACGTCTTTAAAATTCATCTGCCTGCACAACTGCTCCTTCACAAATTTTGCCCGCTCAGGACAGTTGCAGTGAGAAATAGCCAGAATTTTCTGCTCCGGGTTTTTCACATTGTCGGCCACATACTGCACCAGCTTGGCCAGCGCCTTCTGCATCCCTCTCGCCTGGTCTACCTTGACGATCACACCATGATCCCCGGCCATCACCGGTTTGATATTCAGCGCTGTGGCAAAAATCGCCTGGAGGCCGGTCAGACGGCCGTTCTTTTTCAGAGAATCCAGCGTCTCCAGCACAAAATAAGTCAGCATATGATCCCGGAAATCAGAAACCTGCTCCACGATCTCCTCAAAGGATTTCCCCGCCTCCGCCAGTTCCCTGATCTTCATGGCAATCAGCGCCTCACCGCTGGCAGCCGAATCAGAACTGAACACATGGATCTTTTTATCCTCCCCATGCTCCTCTATATACAGCTCCTTCGCCAGAACCGCGCTGTTATAAGTGCCGCTCAGATGCTGGGACAATGTCACCACAAATACCATATCTCCCCCGCTCTCATAGGCAGACTTAAACTGCTCCGGGGAAGGGCACGCGGATTTGGGGCACTCGGGACACTCCCGCACCGCCTTCAAAAACGCAGCCTGGTCGAACGTTTCATCATCTACAATCAATTTTCCGCCTACCTGAAGGGTCAGCGGAATCACCTGAAATACACCACTCTTTCTTAAGTCTTCTGTCAGATCACAGCAACTGTCCACGACGATTTTATAGCTCATGATAAATCCTCCTGCATTACAAATACCACCAAAACATTATATGTAGTTTTGATTACTATTTATAATAACATGTATGAAAGGATTTGAAAAGAGGGAAATTGTCGATTTTGTTTTTTAATGCTATTTCTTATATAAGGCAAGGAGCTCTTCTTCCGGTATGCCGAAATATTGGCGAAAAATCTCCTGCTCATGCCGCGCATTTTTCACCGCTGTCACATGCGCCGCGCCATTTGCCACAATCGTCATGTGATCGTCCATAAAAGCGATTTCGCCATCTGCAGTCAATAAATGTGCTCTTTTGTGCCGTTTAAAAGGAGACTGCGGGTCAGTGGAAGTAATTATGTTATATGGGATAAAATCCTCTGTTTCGGCAGACGCCTGACAGCACATCACTTCCACCCGCTCCTCTCTCTGTTCATACAGACCATTTTCCTGCCGGATTTTTTCAGGCTGGTAATACAGCTTCCACCATCCGCGGCCTGCCTTTTCAAAACGGTAAGTTCCCCTCAGTGTCCGCTGCGGCCGGTCTGCCGTCAGTTCCAGGGACCTGGGACACAGGACGCTGCCATATCCCACATCGCAAAACAGTATCTGACCTTCTGCCTCAACTATCGTACCCCTATGGCGGATCGGCCGTATTTCAGAAGCCCCCTGCTGCACTCTGCAAAAGCAGGAATAGGCAGTAAATCCGATCCGTTTCAGTGCTTCTATAAAAATTCCGTTTAATTCAAAACAATAGCCGCCCCTTCTCCTGACAACCATTTTCTGATACAAACTGGCCGCATCCAGAAGAATCGGCTCTGTATCATAATAAATAGACAGATTCTCATAAGGAATATGACTTTGCTGGGCAAACATCAGCTGATCCAAAGTCTCGCGGTTCACATGCAAAGGTTTTTTCATATGAATTCTCTCCAGGTATCCATCCAAATCAAACTTTAAGTTATTGGTCATCTTTTGATTACCCCCTGTCATATCCAAACAGGCCGCCTGTTCATTCAGCGGCCTGTTCGAAAAGTTTTCATACTATTATTATATACCAAAATTCTTTACTGCCGTTTTTGATAAAAAAAGATAAATCTTTTATTTCACAAAACAGAAAGTTTATTTCTCCTCCGCAGCAAAAAACCCGCACAGCAGCCGGTTCAGGCTGTACTGGTCTTCCACTGCCATCATCTCCCTGGCGGAATGCATGCTGAGAATGGGCGCGCCTACATCCACCGCCGGGATACCCAGCAGGGCAGATACCGCTGAGCCCAGGGTGCCTCCGCCCGGCAGATCGGAACGGTTTAAATACTTCCGATAGGGGATCTGCTCCTCCTCCATCAGCTGCTGGATAATAGCGGAGGCCCTGATATCTGTGGCGTATTTCTGAGAGAAGTTCCACTTTAATCCGACCCCCTGCCCCATCTGAATCCGGTTCTGCTCATCATACATCTGCGTATAATTGGGATGGAGGGCATGGGCCACATCACAGGAGAGGAGGAATGATCTGGACAGCATGGCCAGAAAGGCTGCCCTGTCAAAGCCCAGTCCCCCCGCGATCTTTTCCATCACCCGCAGCAGTGTCTGGCTTTCCGCTCCCTGTTTGGTTTTATTGCCGATCTCCTCATTGTCGTAAAGCACTGCCAGATCAATGCCCCGGCGGCGCCTCTGTTCCTGGGTGATGCCCATCAGCCCGGCATAGACGGATGTCTGATTATCCAGTCTGGGGCTGGAGATAAATTCTTTCCGGGGGCCGGTCAGCACAGGCGCCTCCCAGTTATATATGTAAAGGTCAAAATTCAGAATCCACTCCGCCGGGACGCCTGTCTCCTTTTCCAGCAGCCGGTATATGAGGCCGTCTGCCTCCAGGGAATCCTGTATCATGCCCAGCAGAGGCTGCATATCCTTGGCCGGGTTCAGCGGCACCCCCTTGTTGACTTCCCGGTTGAAGTGAATCGCCAGACTGGGGATCACCAGCATGGGATCGGTGAAATTTACCAGCCTCGTTTTCGGATGAAACAGATTCTCACCTTTTACGCAGATTCTTCCCGCCATAGACAGCGGACGATCCATCCAGGATGAATAGATCGGGGAGCCGTAGGGCTCTACATTCAATTTTACACACCCCGCCGCCGCTGTCTCGGCAGCAGGCTTTACCCGGAAGCCCGGCCAGTCAGTGTGAGAACCGGCGATCCGGAAGCCGTCCTCCGGCCCGCATTGTTCACCGACCCGAAAGGCTGCCAGTGACGTGCCATATAAATTCACATAATAGCGCCCGCCCTGCTCCAGCTTCCATATATCCTCTTGGGATAGCCGCTGAAAGCCTGCTGCCTCCAGCATCTCTTCCGCCGCCGCCACGGAATGATAGGGGCTGACAGCCTTCTGGAGAAAGGCTATCCAATGGGTGATCTGATCCTGATTCATCATAGGTATCCTCCTGTTGCTTTTTCATATAATGGAACATTTCATCTGTTTCCTATTATACATAATCATGACAGTGATTTCCACCCAAAAGATTGCCCAGGTTTCCCGCCTGTATGTCGGCGATGTGCCGTGAAATCTCCTCCGCCGGCCAGTCCCACCATTTTATCCGGAGCAGAGAGTCAATGATATCCCGGCTGAACCGCTCTCTGATCGGCTTCGCCGGAACACCGCCTACGATGGTATAGGGAGGAACATCCTTTGTCACAACAGCCCGTGTCCCGATGACGGCGCCGTCGCCGACCGTGACCCCGGCCAGAATGACAGCCTCATAGCCGATCCACACATCATTTCCGATTACAATATCTCCTTTGTTGTCCCACGCTTTTGTAATATCCTTTACATCCAGCCCCCATTCCTCAAAAAATATGGGGAAAGGATAGGTGGACAAAGACGACAGCCTGTGATTTGCGCTGTTGAACAGAAATCTGGCGCCGCAGGCGATGGAGCAGAACCTGCCGATGATCAGCTTGTCCTGATTGACCGGATACTGATACAAAACATTATTCTTCTCAAAATCCTCAGGGTGATTGACAAAGTCATGATACATCGTATAATCTCCGACGATAATATTGGGATTGCTGACAACACTTTTCAGATAGACCGTTTCCCTGTCACGGGAACGGGGATAGATTTTCTGTGTCATAACGGCTCCTTTCTTAACCTATTTCATACTTCCTTCTTTTTTATCATACCGCTGCCGGGATCAACATTCTATACACAGAACGATACCGAAATAAACACAGGGCCGCCTTCCGGCAGCCCCGCAGCATTATTTCTGATATATAATTTTCCGGACAGCAGACAGGGACAGGCTATATGTTTCAGACAGGCGTTCCATGGGAATCCCTTTCCGATATGCCTCTCTGATCTGCCGGTTGCGCTCCTTCAGTTCCTGACGGTAGCCGGAGACTTCTCCCCAGCGCCTCTGCCGTTTAGGTTCGATGGGAACATAGATATAACCGCCCTGGACATAAGTCTGCAGCTCCTTCACCAGAGCATCCGGAAGTATCATGTTTGCATTATAATATTTCATGCTGGCTTCCTCCTTGATCTGATCATCAGGCAGCAAAGCCGGCACATCTTTGTCGCGACAGGTTACTCCACGCAATTGTCGCGCGCCGGCTTTGCGTGGAGAAAAGCTTTGTTCCTCTTTTTCGTGTTCCTGCACATCCCAGTCACTTCCTTCTTTCCTGTATCGGCACAATCTCTTGAGACAGCTTCAGTTTATCATACCCCACACGTTCCGGCAATCCCGATTGCAGGCGGTCTGTGGCCTGCATGGCTGAACTGTTACGATTTTTCGTTTCGGCAGTCACTTTTTTCTTTTCTTTTTCCGCCGGCTGCCGTATACTTATAGCCAAAGACAACTATCATTTGGGAGGATTACTATGATTGGTTTACAGCTGCCGGATTTAAAAACTGCCACAGCCCATCTCTTTGCCCGGCCGTCTTTCGACTATTTTCTTCTGAAGGAAGCCGTGATCACCACTTCGAATACCTATATCATCGACGGCGGAATGAAAAAGGACTTTTTTTCTCAGGAGGAGCTGGACGCCATGCGGGATACTGCTCTGATGGAATGGAAGGCCATCCGGCCGGTATGCTTTTCCCTGATCAAAGGAACCCGTCTGCCCCTCTCCTTTCAGATTGCCCTGGCTCTGTCCCGGGACAATATCCAGAGACTGATTCAGCAGAATCCGGTGCCGTTTTCCATGGATGAAATCGGCGGGCTGTATCTGAATTTCCGCTATGAAAAACATGGCCTTACCGCCATATCGGGGACATCCCTGAATACCTTTTCCATGAACAAAAGCCTGGAGCAGCTGTGGGACGATACGGTGCGGAAGCTGCTGCGCCAGCTGGCCATCCCGTTCGAATAAACGTTTTTATTAGCACTCATCTGAAATGAGTGCTAATTTTTTCTTGACAACCGGCCTTTCAGGTATTAAGATATACAGTATCGATAAGATTTTAGTAAAGGAGCTGTGATTATGAGTAAACAATCAGGAAGTTTATCGATTAACAGTGAAAATATTTTTCCGATCATAAAAAAATGGCTGTATTCCGATCACGACATTTTTTATAGAGAGCTTATTTCCAATGCCTGTGACGCCATCACCAAACTGAAAAAGCTGGAGATCATGGGTGAATACCAGTTTCCCGATGATTACAAGGCAAAGGTTACAGTGGAACTGGATCCGGAGGCAAAGACAGCCGTTGTCACCGATAACGGTATCGGCATGACCTTCGAGGAGGTAGATGAGTATATCAACCAGATCGCCTTCTCCGGCGCCCAGGATTTCCTGGAAAAATATAAGGACAAGACCAACGAGGACCAGATCATCGGCCATTTCGGCCTGGGCTTCTACTCCGCTTTTATGGTGGCAGACCGGGTAACCATCGATACGCTTTCCTATAAAGAAGGGGCCACAGCTGTCCACTGGGAGTCTGACGGCGGCACAGAGTATGAGATGACCGACAGCGACAAGAAAGAAGTCGGTACCTCCATCACCCTCTACTTTAACGAAGACAGCGTAGAATTTGCCAATGAATACCGGGCGAGAGAGGTTCTGGAGAAATACTGCTCTTTCATGCCCACAGAAATCTATCTGACTGTAAAAGGCAAGGAGCCTGAATACGAAACCATCGATGAGGCTGACGTAAAGGATACCGATACTGTCATTGAACACATCGTGGAGGAAGCCAAGACCGAAGAGCGGGAAAATGAAAACGGCGAAAAGGAAACTGTAGAGGTTTCTCCCCGGAAGGAAAAGGTAAAGATCCTGAAACGCCCCGAGCCCATCAATGATACCCATCCCCTCTGGGCAAAGCACCCCAACGAGTGTACGGAGGAGGAATACAGAGACTTCTACCGGAAGGTATTCCACGACTACAAGGAGCCGCTGTTCTGGATTCACCTGAACATGGACTATCCTTTTAACCTGAAAGGAATCTTATATTTCCCGAAGATCAATATGGAATACGACTCCATCGAGGGCGTTATCAAGCTGTACAACAACCAGGTATTCATCGCGGATAATATTAAGGAAGTAATCCCTGAGTTCCTGATGCTGCTCAAGGGTGTGATTGACTGCCCTGACCTGCCGCTGAACGTATCCAGAAGCGCTCTGCAGAACGATGGCTTCGTAAAGAAGATCTCCGATTATATCACCAAGAAGGTGGCTGACCGGTTAAGCGGCATGTGCAAGACCGACAAGGAAAACTATGAAAAATACTGGGATGATATCAGTCCCTTCATCAAGTTCGGCTGCCTGAAGGATGAGAAGTTTGACGATAAGATGAAGGATTACATCCTTTATAAGAACATCGACGGCAAATATCTCACCCTCTCCGAGTGCCTGGAAGAGAACAAGGAGAAACATGAAAACACCATTTTCTATGTGACAGATGAAAAGGAACAGAGTCAGTACATCAATATGTTCCGCCAGGAAGGCATCGACGCGGTGCTGCTGCCCCACAATATCGATACCCCCTTCATCAGCCACACAGAACAGAAAAATGAAAACCTTCACTTCGTCCGGATCGACGCGGATCTCACCGATTCCTTTAAGGAAACAGTGGATGACAGCGAGGCAGAACAGATCAAGACCTATACCGAGGATCTGACCAAAGCCTTCCGAGACGCCTTAAATATGGAAAAACTGGAAGTGAAGGTAGAAAAACTGAAAAACGCTTCTGTCGCTTCCATGATTACTGTATCTGAGGAAGGCCGCAGAATGCAGGATATGATGAAGATGTACGGTATGGACGCTTCCCTCTTCGGCGGCGCAAACGAAGGACAGACCCTGGTATTAAACGCCAGCCATCCGCTGGTACAGTACCTGACCAGCCATAAAGATTCCGAGCAGGCGCCCGTCATCTGTCAGCAGCTGTACGACCTGGCACAGTTAAGCCACGGAACACTGACACCGGAGCGGATGACCGAATTCATCAGGAGAAGCAACGATATCATGATGATGATGACTGATAAGTAATAGTAAATGTTTTCGTTTAGGGGGCTGTCACCCACCCGAACAAAAAAGTCAGCCGTGTAACAGCTGCGGGAACTGTTACACGGCTGACTTTTTTGTTGAAAACCCTCATCTCCACCCGCACTGCGCCATTCCGGACAGGGGATCGTTCCAGCAGCCCAGTCCGGGGGTTTTCCATACATGGATCATCTCAAAGAGGTCTGTCATGTCGGGGCAGATTTCCGGGAAGAGGTTTTCCCGGCCCTGAAAAAAATTTTCGTTGTAGCAGAGAGTCCGTTTGTCGTTCCAGATGGCGTGGTAAGCGATGTCTGCTTCCACCAGGTCCTGGAACATGTGGCTGCCGTAGCTCAGTTCCGGCAGATAGCCGGCCCGGCTGTCGGATACCTCGCAGATGGCCCGGAAGCCTGAGATATCTGCAAAGCTGACCGGGACGCCCAGTTCCGGCGAGGAAGTGCCCAGCCGGCCCGGCGCAGTCAGCAGCAGGTTCCAGCCTTTCTGGCGGAAAAAGCGGTTGATCCGCCCTATCGCTCCCGCCACCTTTGTCTTGAGGGCGTAGGGATAGTTATAATACTGCACCGGATCGATCTGCACCACGGCCTGGATTTCCATTTCTGCCGAATTTCCCATAGAGGAATTCCGGAGCCGGAAGAATGTCTGTTCCTGCGGCAGCCGGGGGATCTGAACTGCTTTTCCCTCCTTCCCGGTGTACAGCGGCCGGCACTGAACCAGATTTACCACAAACTCGCCATCTTCGCTGAGATTGACGGTATATTCGATATCCACCGGATTGTGGTACGCCTCTTCCAGCGTTTTCAGAATATTTCGCATAAAACCGGTAAACGCCTGATTTTCCAACAATCTCTGGCAGGTGACGAACCATACCTCCTGCCGTCTGCCCATCCTCTGAAGAGCGCTCTCCGCCTCCCTGTCCCGCTCCATCACAGCTTTTTTTAACCAGAGAGGCAGCTGATCCATCATCTGCTCCGCCGGGATTGTCGTCAGGACATTGCTGGGAATATCCAGAACATCCATCATTCTCTGAGAGAAGCGGTGGCGGTCTCTCTCATTCGTATACATAGAGACTGCAGGCCGGTCCAGATTTACCAGGCGGGGATAATCATTTTCTGTGCGGTCCACCGCTCTCGTTCCCAGGCCTGTCACGATACGGAGCAGCCCGGCGGCGGGATCCATGTTTTTGTCCATGCGGTAGAAGCTTCTGCTGTACCCCACTCCCGCTGCTGACGGGAAGAACCAGTTTCCGTAATAAGAGCCGGACACCCGCTGCACCAGTATGGCCATCTGTTCGTCATGGCCCTCCAGCCCCTGAATCTTCCGATACTCCAGGGCTGAGAGATCCACAGTGCTGGCATAACCCCTTCTCACTGCGTCCTCAAAGGCCTCCAGCCGTTCCTCCGGGGTGCCCCGGTTGACGCAGAACACGGACTCATATTTTCCCGCAAAGGCATTACCGAAGCCATCCTCCAGGAAGCTGGAAGAACGCACAATAATCGGACTCTGCCCGTAATATTCCAGCAGAGAACGGAACTTCTCCCGTATATTGGAGGGAAAGGTGCCGTTAAGGAGGGCTTCCTTCAACGCTTCTGCCCGCTCGAAGTAGCCCTCCTCCGTCCGCTGGGCAATCCGGAGCTCCCAGCAGCTGTTGGAGACAATATAGGTATAATACACGTCTGAGCCGATATAGAAAGAATCATGGGGCTCATGGTACCGCAGGTATTCCGGGACGCGGGAATGGATGATTTTCCGGGCCAGCAGCATGCCGCAGGCTTTTCCGCCGATGGAGCCGCTGCCGATCATCCGGTTGCGGAGCCTGAAATAATCATCCGGTGTAAAATATTCCTTCACCATTTTCTGGAGCCGGGGATCCTTTGTCATGGTGCTCTCCAGAATCTGCTGTTCTGTCTCCTCGCTGAAAACCCCATGCTGATACTCCAGCTTCGCCATGGAGAAGAAACGATCATGGCTGTCATAGTTCTGATCCTGGCCGGCAATACTGTCCTGTTCCAGCAGCTGGTAGTACCGGCTCAGCGTGACGCCATCTGTCAGCGGCGCAAACACCCCGATATCTCTGTCTCCGCCGTGGGTCATAAACATTTTCGCGGAATAGCGGTTCCACACCTTCAGTGGATGCAGGTAAATCTGCCGGCCGCTGCTGCAGACATCCAGCAGCAGCTGGGTGGTGTCCCGGATCCTGGCCACAGCGTCGAAGGAATGCCGCCCCCGGATCACCGGAAAATATGCCACCGTATCCAGGCGGAAGAGATAGGGGCAGGTCACCCGGAAAAAATTACCCATCATCAGATCCGTATACCAGACAGACTGGAGAGCGGACAGACTGTCGAATACATAAAAGGCTTCCCTCCCCTCCTCTGTAATCCGGTTATAAATGTCCACGGTAAAAGCCTCGAAGCCTTTATCCGGGTCAAATTCATAGATTTTCAGCCCCTCTCTGGGCGTCAGCAGAGGCTCATGGCTGGCGAACCGCATATAAATCATATTCCGCCCGTCCCGGATCGCCTGCTCCACAAAGGGTAAAGCGAAAAATTTGAAATCCTCCAGATCCGACACGCTCCATACCACATTGTCACCAAGCCGTATATGATCCAACAGCTGATCTACAGAAGGAAGGCCGCTGTCAATCTTATCAAATGCTCCCATGAACTGATATCCTCCTTTTTACGCCTGCTTTTTGTCTGCTCCTTACGCAGGTAAATGATGGCATTCTTTTAAAAGACGCAATAAAGGCGCTGAATGGGGAGGATGCGCTCAATCCAGCCCGTTTCAGCGCCTTTGCTGTCAGGTTTTAACTGTTATATAATCAGATATTTTCCATCTTAAATATCCAGCTGATACCGTCTCTTGACAAACTCAATGATAAAATCCGCTGTTCCCTCGTGTCCCAGGATGCTGCTGTTCAGGCAGAGATCATAACTCTTCAGGCTTCCCCACCGTTTGTCAGAATAATAATTGTAATAGCTGGAACGCTTCTTATCCGTCTTTACCATAAATTCCTTCGCCTTGTTTTCAGGGAGATGATAGTATTCCATCGTATATTTCACCTTATCTTCCAGGTTGCCATGGAGAAAGACGGAGGTCATCTCTTTATAATCCGCCAGGGCATAATCCGCGCACCGGCCCACGATGACGCAGGAGCCTTCATCCGCAATCTTCTGGATTGCCTCAAACTGGGCCAGAAAGACCTTCTGGTTCAGCGGCATATCTATATAGCCGGAATGGTTATAGCCCATGGAATAGGTATCAGAAACCAGTGAATACAGGAAGGAGCCTGTGGGCTTTTCATCGTGGAACTCAAAAATCTCCTCGCACAGCCCGCTGTTTTTTGCAGCCACAGCCAGCAGTTCTTTATCATAGAACGGAATATTCAGCTTCTGAGAAATTAATTCTCCCACATGCTTTCCGCCGCTGCCGCATTCCCGGCCGATTGTAATAATAATCTTTTTACTCATATAGATCCCTCCTCACAACATCCCCAATATAAGATTCAGACATTCGCTCTTCTGATAACTAAATTATAGCACATTTCATCTGGGATTCCTATCATTTTATGCTGATTTCCTTATTTTCGTTGCGGAAGTATGAAAAAATCGATTCTATTACTTCATCCGTTCCATCAGCGCTGCAAAATAATCCGGCGGCGGCGCCTGAAACTCCATATACCGGCTGGTTGTGGGATGGACAAATCCGAACACGCCGGCATGAAGGGCCTGCCCCTCCCAGGTAACTCC
Source organism: Candidatus Paralachnospira sangeri (assembly GCA_904397815.1). Taxonomy (GTDB): domain Bacteria; phylum Bacillota; class Clostridia; order Lachnospirales; family Lachnospiraceae; genus Paralachnospira_A; species Paralachnospira_A sangeri. The sequence continues at coordinate 62,095 of CAJFOT010000128.1, read as the reverse complement.
CATCAATTTTACCGGACACGGATCCGGCCCGTAGACGTAATCTCCCGCCAGCGGATGGCGGCAGTGAGCCATATGAACACGAATCTGATGGGTGCGCCCGGTCTCCAGCCGGCACTGCACCAGAGCGTACTTCTCCCACTGCTTTACCACCTGGTAATGGGTGACCGCGTCTTTTCCGCCGGAGGCCACCACGGCCATCTTCATCCGGTCCCGGGGATTGCGGCCCACAGGCGCGTGAATCACCCCCTGCTCCTCTTTCATCTGTCCGTGGACAATGGCCAGATACCGGCGGGTGACAGAGTGCTCTTTCAGCTGGGCCGCGATTGCCTGGTGAGCCCCGTCGTTTTTGCAGGCGATCAGAAGCCCCGAAGTATCCTTGTCGATCCGGTGGACAATGCCGGGCCGCATCACACCGTTGATGCCCGACAGGCTGCCGGCACAGTGATACATCAGACCGTTAACCAGTGTGCCGGAGTAATGGCCGGCAGCAGGATGGACCACCATCCCCTTGGGTTTATTGACCAGGATCACATCCTGATCCTCATAAACAATATCCAGGGGAATATCCTCCGGCAGAATCTCCGGCACTGCCGCGTCCGGCACATCAAAAGAGATTTCATCTGAGGCAGTCAGACGGGTGCTGCTCTTCCCCGCTGTCCCATTAACCAGAACATGCCCCTCTTTCAGCAGTTTCTGGATATAAGACCTGGACATATCAGCGCATTGCTCCGCCAGATATTTGTCCAGCCGTTCTTTTTCATAAGCATCCTCTACCTTGAAATACAGCTGCTTCAATCAGTCTCAGCCCCTTCTCCCCTCCGTCTGAAAAACAAAAACTCCAGATCCTTTTCTTTATACACAAACAGCAGAAAAATAAACAGCAGGACAGTCGCTACCGTGACATAACAGTCCGCCACATTAAAGACAGGAAAATTAATGGGGACGAAGTAGAAAAAGTCGATCACATAACCCTGAACCATCCTGTCAATCAGGTTCCCCACCGCACCCGCAAAAAGCAGGATACAGATCACCCGCAGCGGCAGAAAGCGCCGGGTCAGCGGCGTCCGCAGATATACATAAAGGACAGCCAGAAGAACCAGAGGCGTCACGATATAGAAAATCAGCATCTGGTTCTGCAGAATTCCGAAAGCTGCCCCGCGATTCTCCACGTACACCAGTTCAAAGATGCCTGGAATTACCGGCACCGACGATGACAGACCCTTTAAACTGATTTCTGCCAGCGACTTGGTCCACTGATCCAGGATAATCAGCAGAATAGCCGCCGCGGCAAAGATCAGAAATGATTTGATTCTTTTTTGTCTCATAGTTCCTCCGCTCTATCATTTTTTCAAGATTTCTCCCAGGGCTCCGGCCATTTCTTCTTGGCTGACATCCCGGCTGATACAGGCTTCCCCGATCTGCCGCAGCAGAATAAATTTAATGACGCCGGCCTCCATCTTTTTGTCATGTCTGACTGCCTCCAGAATCCGCTCCGTGTCAGCGCCGGACAGGGAGACAGGCAGTCCGGCAGCGCCGGTTACCCCAATGATCTCCTCATAATCCGTCCGGGAGATCCCGCCCCGCTTCATGGAAATATATGCGGCGGCGATGGCGCCCAGGGCCACACACTCTCCGTGAAGGAGGGCAAACCCCTGCTCTTTCTCCACCGCATGCCCCAGGGTATGACCAAAATTCAGCAGCGCCCGCTCCCCCTGCTCCCTCGGATCCTGTTCCACCACATCCCGTTTGATCTCACAACTGCGGCGGATCATTTGCCGACATACTTCCAGGTCACGGCTCCTGATCTCTGCCATGTGCTCCTTCAGCCAGAAGAAATAGTCTCTGTCCTTAATCAGGCCATGCTTGATGATCTCCCCCATTCCTTCCAGATACTGCCGTTCTGTCAGGGTTTTCAGGGCGGACAGGTTGATATATACCAGGCGGGGCATATAAAAAGCCCCCACCATGTTTTTATAGGAATCAAAGTCCACTCCTGTCTTCCCGCCGATACTGCTGTCCACCTGGGACAGCAGGGTAGTGGGCACCTGGATAAAATCAATGCCTCTCAGATAAGTGGCCGCGGCAAACCCTGCCAGATCTCCTGTCACACCTCCACCCAGAGCAATCAGCAGATCCTTCCGCTCAAAATGGTGAAGAATCAGATGCTCATACAGTTTCCGCACCACATCCAGATTTTTATTTTCCTCCCCGGCGGGAAACACAAAGGAAGTACAGGCCGCGGCACATCCGCTCACTGCTGACTGTACTTCCTCCAAATAGTAAGAAGCCACTGTACTGTCCGTGACCACGCAGATCTTCCGCTGCTCCAGCCCCATTGTTCTGAGCTCCTCCGCTATTTCGCTGAAATCCCGCTGAAATACAATATCATAAATCGGATTTCCCTGATTATGCACTGTAATTCTGTCAGTCATATATATTTCTCCTCTCATTCAAATATTTCCAGACAGACCATATCCCGTCCCTTTTTCGTCTTTGTCATAAATCCTTCATACCGGAATTTTCCCAGCTGCCTGACGGAAATCAGCGCCCCCTCCTCAGGGGTGAAAGAGGAAGAGATAACCATCCTTCCATTAACAAATACCCGCTCGCCTTTGACACACTCCGAGGCTTTCGCCCGGGACAGGCCGAAAGCCAGTCCCACCAGGCTGTCCAGCCTGACGGAAGCGATGCTGCCGGTGACCTCCCGGTACCTGGGCGTGTACGCAATTTCCTCCGGGGCGGTGATCTGGCAGGTCACCGCGTTATGCCTGACACTGGTCAGCTGCTCTGCGATAAAAGGAGCGATCTGCTCTCTGCACAGCAGCCAGGCATCCTGACCGGAGACCAGAATGTCTCCTGTCTGATTCCGGTCGATCCCCAGATTCAGCACCGCGCCCAGATAATCCCGGTGGGAACAGGGAACAGCATATTTGGGGGCTTTCGGCCGGATCAGCACCGCGGAAATAGGTGCTGCTGCCGGATATTCCTCCCTGACAGGAAGAAAGCAAACAATCTTCCGTTCCGCGGTTTCATATCCTCCTTCCAGCTTTGTGCTGACCGGCGGCAGCTCTGACCGCAGTGAATGGAAAACTGTCTGCTCACTCAAATTTAAAAAATGACTGAATACAGGGATGTCCCTGCGGTAGCACTGGTTTGCCAGTTCCACAAGACGTCTCCCGAGTAACTGCTCATCCTGACTCATACTGTCTCCCTCTTACAGCTTAAAGGTAGTGGAGTCAAAATTTTCTCCTGACAGCGCATCCAGCAGGTCACCTGACAGTTCTATGTTGCTGGGCGTTACAATAAAGATATATTCTGTCACCTTGTTCAGGTTCCCGTTAATGGAATAACAGGCGCCGAAGGTAAAATCTATGATCCGCTGTCCGGTTTCAATATGAATGCCTTCCAGATTGATGACCACTGCCCTTCCCTTCAGCAATGTATCTACGATCTCCTTGGAATCTTCCATAGAAGCAGGCTTGATCACACATACCTCCATTCCCCGTCCATTGCTGCTCCGGGTCAGCGGAACCACATTGCTCTTTCGGGATGGCTTTGCATCTGACATATCTCTCAGATCGATATCCTGAAACTCTTTTTCCTTCTTAGACCGTTTGCTGCGTTTTTCCTCCTTTGGCTCATAGTCCAGATCCTCGTCGCCAAACTCATCAAATTCATCCTCGTCATAACGGTCTGACAATTTTACCATATCCAAAAATTTTTCAATAAAACCAGCCATTGCACTACCGCTCCATTTCTAAATATATTGCAAGATTATAATCCTTTTTCCCTATGTACGATATGTCAGGCACCTCTGTCAGGGCTCCAAACATTTACATCAATGATACCACATTTCGCCTTCATAATCAATCATCGCCGGAAAATAATCAATTTCGGGTATTTTAATAAATAATATCATCCTCATTCACAGTGGATGCATCCAGCACAATATGATCATATACAGATAAGCCATACGGCGTGCTGTCGCTGACGATGCAGTATTCTTCATTCTGCTCCAGGATATCAACCCGCCGGAAGATCGCATAGCCGCTGTTTACATTATAAACACCTGTCAGAGGTTCTGTCTCCCCCACCATATACCGGTCACTGCTGTCCGGTTTCAGCAGGTAAGAACCAGAAGGAATATCTTCCAGCCCTGTATCGATATAGTAATACTCATCAGTAGAATAATAAATTGTTGCTGCCACAAAACGGGAAGTTACTTCTCCGTCCTCTCCTACAGTCTCCACATTAAAGCCGTTCTCACTGCTTTCGCCGCCTTTCGTCAGAAAATCAACAGGGATTTTATAAAAATCCTTCGTTGTCAGAGATGTGACCGGAATCTTTAACCCTTCCGCCTGATTCTTGTCCAATTCAATGTCCACAAAACGTTCTGACAAAAACTGAGCCATATAGTTGTCAAAAGACAGACGTGCCAATGTAGTGCCGTCATTGGTCACAAAAGTAGAATAATCAGCCGTGGTTTCAAACTGATTTAATTTAAATTTGACACGTACTGTATCCCGGTCAGCCAGTTCCGTCAGATCTTCTTCTGTAATCGGTATGATTACAGACCACTGATCACTGTTTACTGTTTTATACACTGCTGTACCGGCCTCTACCATAGCACCGGCCTGAAAATATTGTTTTTCGTAGTTGTCTTTATTAAAAGAATCCATGGTCAACTGTTCTGCTGATACCCCTTCGAAGCCATCCGAATAATAAGCAACCACACCGCTGGAAGGCGCATAATACATTTGAAACTGGGCATCCATTTCCGTCAGAGCCTGGTTCAGCTCCGTCATGGCGTCCATGCTGGCGTATTCCAGAAGAGCTGCCTGAATCGAATATTTTACTTCATAAATATCTGAAAAATTCACCTGATCATAACTGGTGCTGAAGTTCGCCAGCATCCGCTTCAGGTACGTCAGATTTTCCTCCGACAGCTGATTTCCGTCTGCGCTCTGCTGGGCCAGCAGCTCAGCCATCTGCCCGGTTTCATCAATCGAATAGACCAGATCGCCCACGCCGGTTTTCTGACCCTCCTGCATATAATAATACACAGTACCGTTGTACTCTGTATTATAAACTGTTTCATCCCTCAAAATAATGCCGGTATAGTCAGAATTCACCGCCAGACTCCCCTCGCTGACTGTGTAGATCTGAATGCGTTCCTTGGACAGATACATCACCACACTGATGATCAGGTAAAGAAGGATGAACGCAAAAATAATCGTTCCGATATTAATAAATTTATATGTTCTTAAGCGGATTATCTTCTTATTTTTCTTAGCCATTCAGTCTCCCTTCCAACCCTTTTATTATAAAAAAAGAATGCGGAATGCGCAATACATATTTTTTGTCAAAATGGATATCCTGATTAAAGAATGGAGGTAATCAAATGAACACAAAAGGAATTGATTATACAATATTAACCATCGCCATTATCGGTGCGATTAACTGGGGACTGATCGGTTTCTTCCGTTTTGATCTGGTGGCCTTCCTTTTCGGTGATATGTCGCTGTTGTCCAGAATCGTATACGGTCTGGTAGGAATCGCCGGATTGTATCTGATCAGTACCTACGGAAGAATCGAATCTGCGGACAAGGTGTGACAAAACACCCAATGGAAAAAGCTCCGTTACGGAGCTTTTTCTCTTTTTCATATGTAGCGCAATCTCGCATATATCCCATTACAATGAAACAACAATTTTGTCTTTCGCATTTTCAGGAAGATCAGCAGCATCCCGGGAAACACTTAATACAAATGTGACTTCATATTTCTTTCCAATTCGGTCTAATTCATCTATCGCTTCCGCAATATCCTGACCCTCCAGCCACGATAACTTTAAGAAGCTGTCCAAATACATCTGTTCCAAATCATGATCCTGAGAAATAATTCCACAGATAAAACCAATAAACGCTTCGTAAGACCCGATACCAAAATCAGCCACGTTGATCAAACGAACCCTGGTATTTAATTCATACATATGCTTTGAGCTCTTATCCAGATATACGATCGAGCCCTTTGCATCCTTTATAGCATTATTTGCCTTCTCCAAAAGGTATTTTGTTTTCCCTTTTCCTTTTTGACCTGCTATAATTTCGACCATAGCGTTCTCCTCCTTTTGTGCGAAACGTATATGATATTTAAAATAATTATAGTACAAATCTTACAAAAACACAAGAATTATTTCAAAATTTTAGTTAATAATTCATCCATCTGTTCATATAAAGAAGCTCTGTTGTCTGCCTTTAAAATAACGGAAATATACTGATCCCCTTCCCCGTCTGTAGAAACCAGCGCCAGACAGGAACCGGCAGGTGTGGTGGTGCCGGTTTTGCCGCCCAGTACTGTCACGCCTTCAGGCGCTTCCGTGTCGCCGCTGACATAACGGACTGTGGTGGAAAATACCCGTTCAGCGGGATTGCCATCTGCGTCTGTATATTCAGCGGTATAGCTGGATGTGGAAATAATCTGTGTAAACTGTTCATAATCCAGCAGACGGTTCATGATCAGATAAATATCATAGGCTGTTGTATAATGATTGTCATCTGACAATCCATGAGGGTTCATAAAATGTGTCCCGGTAGCGCCGAGACTGGCAGCAGTATCATTCATCATGGATACAAAATTATCCGCGCTGCCTCCTCCCACCAGCCAGGCAATCGCTGTAGCCGCATCATTGCCCGAAGGGAGAAGAGCGCCGTAAAGCAGCTGTTCCAGTGTATAGGTTTCCCCGGACTGAATTCCTGCCAGAGAAGTTCCCTCCAGTCCTGTCAGCATCTCATCCGTAATCTGTATTGTATCCTCCAGATTTCCATTTTCCAGTGCCACCAGAACGGTCATCAGTTTCGTGATGCTGGCCGGATACAGCCGGGTATAAGCGTCATTGCTGAATACCACTTCTCTGTCCGTACGGTTAAAAATGATGGCAGCGCCGGCATTGATCAGATCATCAGTGAAAGCGTCTTCACTCTCAACCACGCAGAGGTTTTCAGCAAAAAAATCTGCCTTCCCGCTGTTCCCCGATGGACTGGACAATACTTCATCCATTCCATAGGAAACCTCATATGATTTTAACATTTCCTTCTGAGCGCGGTCACTGCAGCCGCCCAGTATGACAGCTGCCGCAATTGCGGCCAGCCACAGCCTGTATTTTTTCATAATAGTCCCTCTATCTGTTTATTTAAACGTCTCTCGCCATTCCAGATCTCCCCGCTCCAGCGCCTTGATCAGCAGCTCGGCGGTAGCCAGATTGGTAGCCAGCGGAATATTGTGCTTATCACAGATTTCCATCACACTGTTCACATCCGGCTCATGAGATTTAGGGGACAAAGGATCCCTCAGAAAAATAACCAGATCAATCAGATTCTGCTCAATATGAGCCGAAAGCTGCTGCTGGCCTCCCAGATGACCCGCCAGGAATTTGTGGACATTCAGATTTGTCACTTCCTCGATCAGCCGTCCCGTTGTTCCGGTGGCGTATAATTCGTGCTTGCTTAATATTCCCCGATACGCGATGCAGAAATTCTGCATCAGTTTTTTCTTCGCGTCGTGGGCAATCAGTCCAATGTTCATAGTATCCCTCGATTCTTCATTTTACAGTTTTATGCTCTGTCTTCTGCAGCTGCATAAAAACATTTACAGCAACTCTGTCTTTCTCTGCATTCCGACATTCAATACCAGTCCCATCCCCATAAATATACTGATCAGGGAACTCAGGCCCGCACTGATAAACGGCAGAGGCAGTCCCGTATTCGGAAGCAGATAAGATGCCACACCAATGTTGATAAAGGCCTGAAAGGCCAAGAGCGATGCCATGCCGATACAGATCAGCCGCCCTGACATATCCTTGGCTCTGGCTGCCAGCCAGATACATTCCAGAATAATCAGGACAAACAGCCCGATGACCACGCAGCTCCCAATAAAACCCATCTCCTCTCCTACTACAGCAAAAATAAAATCAGTATCCTCCTCCATCAGAAAATTACCGTTTTTCACAGATTCCAGTGTTGTGTTAAACAATCCCTTGCCATACAGCTGACCGGAACCGATCGCCATCCGGGAATTGATCTGCTGCAGCTGGATATCCTCCGTATTCGCCGCCAGTCCGAAAAAGCCCAGAATTCTGTTGGCCTGGTAGCTGCGCAGGAATAAATTATAGCCGTTGGACAGCAGGAATAAAAAGATCCCCAGACACGGCAGCGCCACAGCCACTGTGCCGAATACCCATTTGTAGCTGATTTTTGCGGTATAGATCATGACAAGAAAAATAATGAAAAATACGATCGCGGTAGACAGGTTCGGCTGTTCCAGAATCAACACCGCCGGAATGCCCAGCAGCGCAACGCTTCCGAAAACAACAGCCGGAGAATTAATTCTGTCCTCATATTTTTCAAAAAACCTGGCGAAAAAAGCAATTACGGCAATTTTGGCAAATTCTGACGGCTGTATCTGCCCGATGACAGGCAGGACCAGCCACCGTGTAACACCGGTATCCGTTGAAGTTCCAAACAAAAGAACAGCAATCAGCATCCCGGCCATTGCAAGATATATTAAAATGTACCATCTTAATACCCAGTGATAATCGATCATTGAGATAATCAGCATACAGATAAAGCCTACCGAAACGCCCATAATCTGCCTGTAATAAGTAGACGGGCCGTCATTCATCGTAGCGCTGGCGATTACCAGAATGCCGATAACCGACAGGATTAAAATGTAAAGAACCATTTTAAAATTAAAATGTCTTAATTTATAATTCTTGAACGCAAACATCCACTCTCATCTGACCGGCATCCGTCATTTCCGGATATCCTTAATCGGAATATTGGCAAACAGCGCCGGTACCTTTCCTTCGCTCCCTTCACATTCAGTCTGTGTAATCTGTATATCCAGTCCCTCGGCGTCAATTTCCATATATTTGGATATCACATTGATGATATCGTTTTTAATTGCCTCCATAATTTCAGGAGAACAGCTGGCCCGGTCCGAAACCAGCAGCAATTTCAGACGATCCTTGGCAATTGAACCGGAATTCTTTTTTTTAAATAAATCAAAAATGCTCATAGCTGCCCCTTTCTGCCTACTTCACACCCAGACGTTTTAACAGGCGGGAAAAAAAGCCGCTGCCGCTGTCCAGATCCAGGAAAGGAACTTCTTCGCCCATTACCCGGCGCACAATGTTCATATATGCCTGTCCGGCCAATGTGTCATTGCCCACCAGCGGTTCTCCCTGATTGGCCGCGATAACAATATTCTCATCATCCGGTACAGCGCCGATCAGTGAAACTGCCAGAATCTCAATGACATCGTCATTGGTCATCATATCACCCCGTTTCACCAGTTCCATACGGATACGGTTGATAATCAGGTCGATCTTGTGGATTTCATTGGCTTCCAGCAGACCAATAATCCGGTCGGCATCGCGGATAGCTGCCACTTCAGGAGTCGTAACAATCAGTGCCCGGTCAGCGCCCGCTATGGCGTTTTTAAATCCCTGCTCGATTCCCGCGGGACAGTCCAGTAAAATATAGTCAAATTCCTCACGCAATTCATCGGTTAGCTTTTTCATCTGCTCAGGTGAAACTGCAGTTTTATCTCTGGTCTGTGCGGACGGCAGCAGAAACAGGTTGTCATAGCGCTTGTCCTTAATCAGCGCCTGTTTCATGCGGCAGTTGCCCTCCACCACATCCACCAGGTTGTAGACGATCCGGTTTTCCAGTCCCATCACTACGTCCAGATTACGTAAACCGATATCTGTGTCAATCAGCACCACTTTCTTATTCATCATCGCAAGCCCGGTGCCGACATTCGCAGTGGTGGTAGTCTTTCCCACACCGCCTTTGCCTGATGTAACTACTATAACTTCACTCATGATTATTTCCTCCCAAAATAATATGCAATCTCACATCTTCATTGTACATGAAAACAAAAAATAATGCTAGTTATTTTAAATTAATTTTATATCATTTATGACTTCTTTACAGATTGTTTCCACGTAAATATTTCCGTCCTCCACAAAAGCGATCTTCGGTGTGGAAGTGCGGGCGGAAGCCCTGGCATCATCGCTGCGTGCGATGACATCGCCGATCCGGATCTGCATGGCGTCCATCTCCAGCGCTGCCACAAAAGCATGGTCATTGCCGGAAATGCCCGCATAGGCTGTTCCCTTCAGAGCGCCCAGCACGATGATGTTGCCTTTGGCGATTACTTTCCCCCCGGGGTTCACATCCCCCAGTATAATAATGCTGCCCTCTGCTTCCAGAACCTGGCCGCCCCGCAGCGTCCCTTTATAGAACTGTCCCGGATTGTAATCCGGCGATTCCACCCGGCTGACCTTGCTGCGGAACAGTTCTTCCTTTTCCCGGTCCGTATCCACCACACAGAGGACATGGATCGCAGAGCTGTCTGAGATTACACCCACCAGCTCCATCTGCTCTTCATCGGTCAGCGGTCTGCCCTCAAAGGAAACTGCCATTTTCGCATTTTTAAAAAAACTGGCGGATTCCCGAAACTTGGCCGACACATCCTCTTTCAGCTGCGGAAAGGGAATCTGCGGATCCAAAACCACGGTAATTCCGTATGCGTTTCCTTTTATCATCACAGACTGCTTCATACTCTTTCACCTCATTCTTCATTTTCATCTACCATATTTCCGCCGGAAGCGCTGGAACCCACAATATCCTCCAGAGTAGTCACTCCATAATGGTATTCCAGAGTCGCCTTCGCCACCTGCACTGCGTTTGCGGCGGTATAACCGTAAGGAATGCTGACACTGACAGCAATCTCCGGATTCTCATAGGGCGCAAAGCAGATAAAGTTCGCATGAGGCGCCCGGACCAGACTTTCCTCGGCCGTACCGGTCTTACCTGCTACCGTCACAGGCAGATCTGCAAACAGCGCATTGTAAGAGCCTCCGGTGATTACATTTCTCATGCCTTCCCATACTACATCCCAAGAAGTTTCCGAATAATCCAGCTGATTAATGATTTCTGTCCCATATGTCTCCAGCCGTTCGCCGGAAGGGCTGGAGACATGGGAAATCAGGTTCAGATCCAGTACATTTCCCCTGGTGGCCAGCGTAACAGCATACCGGTTCATCTGGGTATTGGTATAGGAATGGGAGCCCTGTCCGATAGCGGAAGGAATCGGGTTTTCATCTGTTACATGGGGATCATTTTCGTAAACCTCCACGCCGGATTTCTGTCCCAGACCGAAGTCCTCTGAATATTTCCTGATGGTATTCAGGCCCAATGTCTCGTTGTAGGTACCGGTGGAATCAAGAGATAGCCGATATCCGACTTCACAGAAAAAGTAGTTGCAGGATCGCTGCAGTGCTTCTGGAATACCGATGGTGCCGTGTGTACCCGGATAAGCCTGGCACCGCAGGTTCAGACCCAGTTCTGTAAAAATTCCTCTGGTCTGAATCGTCTCCCCGGGCTGAAGCACCCCTTCTTCCATACCGGCGATTGCTGTAATCATCTTAAAGATGGATCCTGGCGCCGTCCGGGTCTGAGTCACACGTGGGTAAAGAGGCAGCGACTCATCGCTGCTGACCTGAGCATAATAAGTACTGCTGGACATCAGCAGATTATTGTCATACCCCGGATAAGACACCATGGCCAGCACCTGGCCGGTATTAACATCCGTCACCACCACTGACCCGGAGCAGGGATCCAGCGCCAGCTGAGCCGGCGTAATTTCAATATTTGCTATTTTTTCTTTGATAAAATTGTAGGCAGTTACGCTGCTCCCCTGAGACAGACTCTGATAATCATCCGCATTATATTCCAGAACTCCCTGATCAAAAAGAGCCAGACACAGTTCCCTGCCGGTCAGCGTTTCGTCATCGATCATATAGCGGTAAATCTGTTTGGTAAAATCTGAGTCCGTGTCAAGAATTTCCTCCATTTTGCTGACCAGAGCAGAAAAAGTTTCCTCTGTACTGGAATACCTGTCCTCCAGATCCAGCTCATTGGTATCAATCCAGCCATTTGTCAGAGCGTAGAGAAGAAACTCCCGGAAGCTGCATGTATCATTCTGCCATTCCTGATACATGGAATCCTCCGTATCAATCCAGTCACGCACCAAGATATTATTATTCACCAGCATATTATAAGCATAAGAAATGTAAGACTGCATTTCTTCGCTTTCCTCTGCGATCGCCACAGCGTTTTCGTTCATCAGCGTATTCGATAGTTCCCGAATCACCTGCTGTTTCCGTCCCAGGTATTTGGCATAGATTCCCTGCTCTGTCTCGCTGGCGTCATCCTCACTGAAATGGGAAATGGACAGCACGTTATTGCCGATCAGCTGATAGTATACATCCTTTACCGGAATAAACATCTGGGAGGCAGACATATTCGGTGTGATGGTAACATCCTCATTTACGATTTTCGACACCAGCACCCCGGCCAGCTGCTGCTCCAGGATGTTATAAATCGCAATCGTTTCTTCACTGTCGATAGTCAGATAGATGTCATTTCCCGCCACCGGCTCTGCCTCATCCACGATCTCCAGGATATGACCCTGGCTGTCTACATACATGGTCTGAGACCCCTTGGTGCCTCTCAGCTGAGACTCCATCGTAGCCTCGATCCCCGTCTTTCCGATCAGGTCCCCGGTGACATAGTCACCTCCATCGCCCTGCAATGCCTCCAGTTCCTCACTGTCAGCCTGACCGATATAACCGATGATGTTGGCGAAATACTCACCATTTTCATAGACTCTGATGGAGTCTTCCTCCACTTCGACGCCTTCCAGTTCACTGGCATGCTCCAGTACATCGGCCACTGTAGTCATGTCTACATCCTGGGCCACCGTTGTGGGGAGATAGCGCTGATAGGAATTCAGCGCCATGGAATAACGGATGTAAATCAAATCCAGGGTTTCCTCTTTGGTCACCTCATAGGTACCATCCTCGGGTCTGGAGCCGTAAGCGCCGATGCCATACCGCTCCACCAGCAGATCCACGATATCCTGTGCCGTAGAGGCAGACCGGGTTTCCTCCTCATCGTCCAGTTCATCCACGCTCTGCAGGCCGTATACATCCCGCAAAAAGCCCAGACGGCGGTTTTCGGAAGTGGTGGTAAAAACATAATTTCCATTTTCATCCAGAGCAATCGGGACAGAAGCCACGATCTCCTCTCCATGGGACACCAGAATATCCCGCAGATTCAGCAGCATCAGATTTCGCTCATAGCCGTTGTAAGCCCCTGTCTCCTTCACTGTGATGGAATAAGCCAGCTTATTATAGGCCAGCGGCGTTCCGTTTCTGTCATAGATCACGCCCCGGGAACTGTCGACAGCCACGCTGGTCAGTGTCTGATTGATATAGTCATTCTGATAGGATTCTCCGTTTACGATCTGGAGCTGAAACAGGTGAACCGCCAAAGTGGCCATCATTCCCAGTATCACAACAGAAATGACAAACAGCCGGGATGTAAAAAAGTTTTTTAAAAATTCTGTGACAATCTGCAATAGTTCTTTAAACAAATTTCGTCGATCTCCTTTTTTCCAGTTCCGTCATTTTTGCGTTGATCAAAGCGATAATCCGGAAAAGGATCAGCGCGGCCACGATGGTGCTGACCAGTTCCGGCAGAATCATATTCATCATATAAAATGGAAAATTCGTCCGGTTCCGCAGAAGGAAGCTGACGACAAAAATATAAAAGCCCAGACCGAAATCGCTGAGGCCGCAGGCCAGCAGCGGGACAGCCAGGTTATCATAAAAGAAATATTTTTGACAGATGCCGTTGAGATAACCCATATACAGGAAAATCAGTGAATAATAGCCGATCCGGTGCCCAAAAACACTGTCCATCAGAAGGCCGCAAAGAACCCCCGCCAGCATACCGTAGTAGGGGCCACTGGTCAGTCCGAACGCACAGACTGTTATCACCAGTATATTGGGAATATAATTCATCCAGCCAAACGCCGGAAGAATGCTGCTTTGCAGCAGAAAACCGGCCACAATCACCAGAAGCATGCCGATGATACGTTTCACTTTCATCAAAAAATACACCGCCTCCTATTCAACAATATCATCACCTGTATTTTTCAGTGTGGTAATCACCAGAACAGTCTCCAAATGTTCAAAATCCACAACCGGTATCAGCGTGCCCGATTTGGTCATGTTGTTGGGATCCACTGATACTTCATCAATATATCCGATCAGGATGCCCGGCAGATAGACACTGCTGATATTGGAGGTGACAATTTTGTCTCCTGGGCTGATTTCACTTTCCCGGTCAATATACATCACCTGCAGATGTCCGTCTTCATACAGCTCCAGATCGCCGGACACGATAAAACTCTCTCTGCTGTTCACAGACATAGCTGTAATATTACTCTCATCATCAATGATAGACATCACCCTGGCTGAATGAGGTCCAACCGCCGTGATGACTCCTACCAGGCCGCCCTGAGCGATAACAGTCATATCCTCTGCCAGACCGTCCTCGCTGCCCTTGTCGATCAGAAAAGAATGGAACCACTGGCCGGAATCCTTGCCGATCACCCGGGCACCTACCTTTTCATACTGAGAGTATTCCTGATCCAGATCATAGAGCTCCCGATAGGTTTCCAGCTCATATCTCTCCTGCTCTGACAGGCTGTTCTCCTCCTGAAGAGCGGCGATCTGCTCCCGGAGACGCTCATTTTCTTCCTGAGCATGTTTCAGAGAAACCAGATTTTCTGCCTCAGTAAAGACCTGTGTGCCCAGCCGATTCAACCCCTTCTGCATAGGCAGGACTGCTGCGCTGATTCCATTGCTGAGCGCGTCTGTCACACTGCTCTGGAAAAAGGAGAGAGCAATCAGCACCGCAAAAAGCAGTGTCAGAAGAAACAGCACCATTTTGGCCGGAATCTTAAAGTTAAATCCATCTTTCATTTACAACAAACCTCGTTCTTTAAAACTGATATATCGGTTATCACCAATGATAATATGGTCGATCAGGCGAATTCCCAGCATCTCTCCCGACCGTTCAATTCGCTGGGTTACCAGCATATCCTCTTTGCTGGGTTCAGGACTTCCGCTGGGATGATTATGCAGGAGAACAATGTAAACGGCATGATAGCGCAAAGCCTCGATAAAAATCTCCCTTGGAGAAACCAGAGAAGCGTTCACTGTTCCCCTGGTTAGCAGCTTATCCTTCAGCAGCCGGTTTTTCGTATTAAAAAAGACCGCAATCATCTCCTCCTGTTCCTGATGGCGCATCCGTTCCATATAATAGGCAGCGATGGAACTGGGCGAATTTAAAATCAGCTGCTTCTCCCGACGGCTCTGGGAAATCCGCTTTGACAATTCCCCGACACACAGAATCTGCACCGCTTTCACCTTCCCGATTCCTTTCAGTGAACAGAGTTCCGGGACCGACAGGTGGAGAATCGCGGCCAGACCCTCTCCCTCCCTGCTTAAGCCCAGTACCTTTCGGGCCAGATCCAGGGAATTTTCACCGTGGGCACCTGTGCGGATAATCACCGACAGAAGTTCTGCGTCAGAGAGCGCTTCCGGCCCCCGCTCAAGACATCTTTCGTATGGGCGTTCCTTTAAAGGCAGTTCTTTCATGCTGTAATGTGACATATCATATACCTCTGGCAGCTCTCCAGACATGGTATGCCGGGGACGGCAGATCACAGCAGCCGATAGATCAGGATGGCAATCACCACTCCTAAAATACTGGCGATGCTGATACGGATCGTCAGGCCAAAAGTGATGGACATCACACCCAGATCCAGCATCAGCGGATTCGTCAGACCAAAGGTCTGTCCGTAATCCAGCCAGCTCAAAGCGCCGATTCCACTGGCCAGCGTTCCGATAAAGCCGCCCAAAACCACACCGCATAACAGCAGAATCAGCAGCGCTGTGGTACTGCGAGACTTCTTCATATCCAAACAATCTCCTTAATATTTACATAAACCCAAATTTAGAATATTCTAACATACTATTCTGCCAATGTACATATTTGTGATGGAATTTACAAATAATTTTCGTAGCAGTTCAGCCATGCGGATAGCCTCCGAAGCAGGCGGTCCGCGGCCTGCATGGCTGAACTGTTACAAAGTTTCCGGCAGAGCGACCAGCCCCTCTTCCGCCATTCTCTGCAGCGCCTTCAGAATCCCGAATTTTCCGTGATACCAGGTCAGGCCTCCCTGGAAAAATACCGTATAAGGGGAACGCAGCGGCCCGTCAGCACTCAGTTCAATAGATGACCCCTGGACGAAAGCACCCGCCGCCATGATCACATCCGAGTCATATCCCGGCATCGCCCACGGTTCAGGCCGTACATAGCTGTCCACGGGGGCAGCCGCCTGAATCCCCTCGCAGAAAGCAATCAGCCTCTCCGGTGTCTGAAGCTCCACCGCCTGGATAATATCATGACGGGATACAGTTCCGTCAGGCAGGACAGGAAATCCAAGCCCTTCGAAAATGCAGGCAGCAAAAATCGCCGATTTCAGCGCTCCCGCCACCACCACCGGCGCCATGAAAAATCCCTGATAAAAGGTCTGGTTGATGCCCAGGCTTGCGCCCACCTCTTTTCCCAGGCCGGGAGATGTCAGACGGTAGGCGCAGCGCTCGATCAGTTCCTTTTTCCCTGCGATATAGCCGCCGATCGGCGCCAGACCGCCGCCGGGATTTTTAATCAGAGAACCGACGATCATATCAGCTCCCACATCAGTGGGCTCTGTGGTCTCCACAAATTCTCCATAGCAGTTGTCTACCATACAGACAATATCCGGGCGAATATCTTTGATAAAGCGGATCAGCTCCCCGATCCGGCTTACAGACAGTGTGGGACGGGAATCATAGCCCTTCGATCGCTGAATCGTAACCATGCGGGTGTTGGGCCTGATCGCTTCACGGATTCTGTCATAGTCAAATGCCCCGTCCGGCAGCAGATCCACCTGCCGGTAGGAAATACCGAACTCCTTCAGGGAGCCTGCGGACTCCCGGATGCCGATCACCTCTTCCAGGGTGTCATATGGTTTCCCAACCGGCGAAAGCAGTTCATCACCAGGACGCAGAATCGCCGACAGCGCCACATGGAGGGCATGGGTGCCGCAGGTCAGCTGAGCCCGTACCAGCGCATCCTCACAGTGAAAGGTTCTGGCATATACCTGTTCCAAGGTGTCCCGTCCGTCGTCATTATAACCGTAACCGGAGGAAGGAGCAAAATGACCCGCATTCACCCGGCACTCCTGCATGGCTTTTAACACCTTCATCTGGTTGTATTCCGCCCGCCTGTCAATCTCCCGAAAACGTTCCTCCAGCCTTCGTTCTGTCTCCTCTCCAATGCGGATAACCGCCGGGCTCAGACCCAGCTGAAGGTACATCTCCATCAGCTCTTTATTCATGTTTGATAATTCCTTTCCACTTTAACTGTTCTGTTATAAATTCCAGAATCGCCTCATCCCCGGAGAACTGATCTTTGTCTACCCAGATCACGTCCCGTTCCCGCCGGAACCAGGTCAGCTGCCGTTTTGCATAATGTCTGGTGTCCCGTTTCAGGATCTCCACCGCCTCATCCAGAGTGGTCTCCCCCGCAAGACAGTCCAGAATCTCCTTATATCCCAGACCCTGCATAGAGGTCATGCCCCGCCGGCAGCCCATCTCCATCAGTCTCCGCACTTCATCTACCAGACCGGCTTCCATCATCTGGTCGATCCGGATATTAATCCGCTGATACAGCCGGTCCCGGTCCATGGTCAGCACAAAATAGGCGAACTGATAGGGGGATTCCTTTCCCCTCTCTTCTTCATTATGAAGAGAAAATTTTTCTCCTGTCAGATGAATATACTCCAGCGCCCGAATGATCCGCTTCCGGTTATTGGGATGGTTCTGGGCGGCATATTCCGGATCCGCTTCCTCCAGCTGCCGGTAAAGCCAGCCGTTTCCCTTTTCCTCCGCCGTCCGCTCCAGCTCTGCCCGGTATCCTCTGTCCTCCGCAGTCTCCGTAAAATCAATATCATACACCAGCGCCTGGATATAAAAACCGGTGCCTCCCACAATCACAGGAATATGGCCGGCGGCATAGATTTTTTCCATGGCCTCCCTCGCCATCTCCTGAAACCCGGCCACATGAAAAGGCTCCCTGGGGTCCAGCACATCGATGAGATAATGAGGAATCCCTTCCATCTCCTCCCGGCTCACCTTCGCGGAGCCGATATCCATCCCTCTGTATACCTGCATGGAATCCGCGCTGATAATCTCACCGCCGATCTTCCGGGCCAGCCGGACGGACAGAGCCGTCTTTCCCACTGCCGTAGGACCTGTCAGAATAACCAGAGGCTTTTTTTCTTTCACTGTCATGATATCACCCGCTTAAATTTTTTCTCCAGCTCGTACCGGGTCATCCGGATGATCACCGGACGCCCGTGAGGGCAGGTGTAGGGATTCTCCAGCTCCATCAGTTGGGCCAGCAGCGCTTCCATTTCCCTTCTGCTGATCTCCTGGTTTCCTTTAATAGCACCCTTACAGGAGCGCAGAGCAATCTGCTCGAAAATCAGCATTGACTCCCTGCTGCCCTTCATCTCACCCAAACCGTCAATGATCTCCCGCAGCAGACTTTCACTGTCAGTACGATACAGATCCACCGGCATGGCATAAACGGCATATTCTGAACCGCCGAAGGGCTCCATCTCAAAGCCTGCTTCCCGCAGCAGGCTGCTGTATTCCCTTACCAGCGCCTCCTCCCCCGGAGACAATGTCAGAATCGCAGGGGGATTCATCTGCTGGCTCATGATCTTCTGTTCCCGGAACTCCCGTACCAGCTTCTCATACAGCACCTTTTCATGAGCCGCGTGCTGATCAATAATCAGGAAATTATCCTGAAACTGCACCAGCCAGTAAGTTTTAAACAGCTGGCCGATGATCTGATAGTCATCCAGCAGCCGTTTCTGGACAATTTTTTCCTCAAAAAGCTCCTGCTGCCGCACTTCCTCTGCCACAGGCGTATGGTCAATCACATAGGAAGCCGGCTCTTTCACCGCCGGTTCCGGCTCTGTCTTCGATTCTGTCCGCCCGGTCAGATCACATCCGTCTTTCCCCCCGGCGCCGGAGACTACGGGGCTGTCTGCCGCAGCTGCAGGACTGCTCTGTCCTTCTGTGCCGGCAGACAGTATTCCATCCTGCTGTTCTGCCGCCGGGCCGGTCTGAGATCCCGCCGCCAGCCAGTCCGGCTGCCCGCCCGGAGCCATCAGGTGTTCCGCATGTTCCGTCTGACGCTCCTGCTCCATCCGATGCTGCTCAAAGGGCTCGGGAGCCCGGACCGGCAGCGGCTGAGGCTTTTCTTTCTTTTCCTCAGCCCCCACGGTAAAGGAGGGAATCATCTCCTTTCCCCGCAGCGCCCCTCTGATCTGTTCCAGCAGCTCCTGATACAGCTGCTCCCCCTGCTGGAAACGGATCTCCATCTTGGAGGGATGGACATTGACATCGATATAGGCCGGGTCGATGGACAGATGAAGGACGCAGAAGGGATACCGGTGCTGCATCATAATCCCCTGGTAAGCCTCCTCCAGCGCCTTCCCGATGATATTGCTCTTAATATATCTTCCGTTGATAAAATAGTTTTCCCAGGTTCTGTTCCCTTTGGAGACAGACGCCTTTCCGATATAACCCCGCAGGCTGCCGCAGAACAGCGTCCCATCCACAGGAATCAGCTCCCGGGTCAGCTCCTTCCCATAGATCCCGTAGATGATATCCTTCAGGTTATGGTTGCCTGCCGTGTGGAGGCGGGTCTGGTTATTGACAATGAGCCGCAGGGAAATCTCCGGGTGGGACAGGGCCATCCGCTGTACCAGATCTCCGATATAGGAGCCCTCGGTGGCCGCCGACTTCAGAAACTTCTTCCGGGCCGGCGTGTGGTAGAACAGATTCCGGACAATGATGGTGGTACCCTCCGGCGTTCCCACCTCCTCCAGTTTCTTCTCCTCTCCGCCTTCAATTACATATCGGTATCCGGTCAGACTCCCGGCAGTTTTGGTAATCAGCTCTACCTGAGCCACTGCGGCGATGCTGGAGAGTGCCTCGCCTCGGAACCCCAGGCTTTTCACAGTGAGAAGGTCCTCCACTGATTTGATCTTACTGGTGGTATGGCGCAGAAAAGCCAGGGGAATGTCCTCCCCCTCGATGCCGCAGCCGTTGTCGGTAATGCGGATAAAGGAAATGCCGCCTTCCCGGATCTCCACTGTCACAGCAGTGGCGCCCGCATCAATGGCATTTTCCATCAGCTCTTTTACTACGGAGGCCGGCCGGTCAATCACCTCGCCGGCGGCGATCTGATTAATGGTACTCTGGTCCAGTCTGGTTATATTGGCCATCTCTTATCTCACACCCTGTTTTTTAATCTGCTCTGCAGACGATAAAGAGTATTCAGCGCGTCGATGGGAGTCATATTGCCCAGATCCATCTGAGTCAGCTCTGTAATAATATCGTCCTCTTTTACGGTATCAAAAAGGGTGAGCTGGGTCATATCCACCTCATCCGGCTTTGTCACCCCTTTTTTCTTCACGCCGGCACAGGCAGCCATCTCACTTGCCTTCATGGTAATATCGGCGCTGATTAACTCCTCCAGGATCTCCTTGGCCCGGCTGATCACCGGGTCAGGCACGCCGGCCAGCTTTGCCACCTGGATGCCATAACTCTTATCCGCCCCGCCTTTTACAATCTTCCGGAGAAACACGATGTCGTCTCCCCGCTCCTTGACAGCGATGCAGTAATTATTGACGCCGCTGATGGCGCCCTCCAGCTCTGTCAGCTCATGATAATGGGTGGCGAACAGGGTCTTGGCCCCCAGTGTCCGCACATTGCTGATGTACTCGATAACAGACCAGGCAATGCTCAGCCCGTCGAAAGTACTGGTTCCCCTGCCGATCTCATCCAGAATCAGCAGGCTGTTCCGGGTGGCATTGCGCAGAATGTTGGCCACCTCCGTCATTTCTACCATAAAGGTGCTCTGGCCGGAGGCCAGGTCGTCGGAAGCTCCCACTCTGGTAAAGATTCGGTCGCAGATGCCGATGTTTGCACTTTGAGCCGGGACAAAACTGCCGATCTGGGCCATCAGCACGATGAGAGCCACCTGACGCATGTATGTAGACTTGCCCGCCATATTGGGGCCGGTGATAATGGATACCCGGTTCTGCCCGTTGTCCAGGTAGGTGTCATTTTCCACAAACAGCTCGCCCTGGAGCATCCGCTCCACCACCGGGTGGCGCCCGTTTTTGATATCAATCAGGCCCTTCTCATTAATCTTCGGGCGCACATACTGGTTCCGGTCCGCAGCCTTGGCCAGAGACACATAGACATCCGCCCTGGCGATGGCTTTAGCGCTGTTCTGAATCCTGACCACCTGTTCGGCGATCTGATTCCGGATCTGGCAGAACAGATCGTACTCCAGGGCAAACAGCTTGTCCTCCGCTCCCAGTATCACCTCTTCCAGCTGTTTCAGTTCCTCTGTGGTATACCGCTCTGCATTAGTCAGCGTCTGTTTGCGGATGTAATAATCCGGCACCAGAGACTTAAAGGAATTGGTCACCTCCAGATAATAACCGAACACCTTGTTATATTTAATTCTCAGATTTTTAATTCCTGTCTTTTCCTTCTCCCGGATCTCCAGCTGGGTCAGCCAGCTTTTCCCGTCTGTTTTCGCCTTCCGGTACTGGTCGGCCTGCTCGTTAAAGCCATCTTTGATCAGGCCGCCTTCCCGCAGGGTAACCGGCGGATCCTCGATGATGGAGGCATCGATCAGGTCGAAAATATCCTTCAGGTCATCCAGTTCCTCCCACGCTTCTTTCAGCTTGTCGCTGCGGAACTGCCCCAGCAGCTCTTTTACCGGCGGCAGCATGGCCAGAGAATTCTTGAAGGCAATCAGGTCTCTGGGATTGGCTGTTTTATTGATAATCCTGCTGATCAGCCGCTCCAGGTCATAAATAGGATTCAGATATTCGGCCAGTTCCTCTCTGAGGATAAAATTCTCATTCAGTTCCTCCAGAGCATCCTGGCGCTGAATGATCTCCTGCCGGTCGATCAGAGGCTGTTCGATCCAGCTGCGCAGGGTTCTGGCGCCCATGGCCGTCCGGGTCTGATCCAGCACCCACAGCAGTGAACCCCTTTTATTCTTCTCCCGCAGAGTCTCTGTCAGCTCCAGGTTCCGCCGGGTGGACGTGTCAATAATCATATATTTTCCAGTCTGATAGGGGTGAATAGCTGTCAGCTGGGCCACATCATTCTTCTGGGTTTCATACAGGTACTGAAGCAGGGCGCCGGAAGCGATCATGCCGATGGGATAATCGGTGATCCCCAGTCCTTCCAGGCGGCTGACATGAAAATGATCCAGCAGGATCTGCCGGCATCTGTCATCGTCAAAATAATAATTCTCCATAGAAGATATGGAGATAGTCAGCCGGTTCTTCAGATCATCAATATCCGCGCCGCTCATATAAAAAGCTTCATTGCATATGATTTCCGAAGGCATAAATTTATTAATTTCATCCGTCAGTGTTCTGAGCTGATCCACCTCCGTGACATAAAAATCACCGGTGGAAATATCAGCGATGGAGATGCCGAAGAATCTGCCCAGATAAACAATGCTCATCAGATAGTTATTCTTCCCCTCATCCAGGGCCTGGCTGCTGAGAATGGTGCCGGGAGTCACCACACGGATCACTTCCCGTTTCACGATGCCTTTGGCCTGTTTGGGATCCTCCATCTGCTCCGCCACCGCTACCTTATATCCCTTCTGAACCAGCCGGTTCAGATATACATCCACAGCGTGATGAGGGACGCCACACATGGGCGCCCGCTCTGGAAGTCCGCAGTCTTTACCCGTCAGGGTAATCTCCAGTTCTTTCGACGCAGTCAGCGCGTCGTCAAAAAACATCTCATAGAAATCACCCAGCCGATAAAATAATATACAGTCTTTATACTGTTCCTTTGTCGCAACATACTGCTGCATCATTGGTGATAAATTAGCCAAAATTATTCCTCTCCCGACGTTTCTGTTTCGCTCTCTGTCACGGTTTCTGTCCCATTTTCTGTTTCTGTCCCGTCTCCCTGGCCGGTTCCGTCTGTATTTCCGTCAGCGGTCTTCCTCTCAAAATACAGATTCAGCGATACATTGCCCTCGATGCCGTCCACTTCACCTTCCGAGGTGTACTGCCACATGATAAAATCATAAGGGATCGCCGGCTCCTCTTCCGACTGGACATACCACAGATCATAGTCTGTCAGCTGTGCCATGTCATACTTCAGCAGGGCTGTCCGCAAGGTAGCGTAATATACTGCATCATATCCTGCATCTTCGATTACACTGCAAAAAGCTGCAGCGTTCGCCGTCATTGTCTCCGAAGTCAGATCTCTGGTTCGGGAGCCGTTATCATCAATTATCTCCAGATCATAAACCACCGGATAAGTAATCTGATAGTTTTCAATCATGCTCAGGACAGTTTCCGCCTCGCGGACAGCCTCATCCTGGGTGACAGCCTGGGAGAAGAAATAAACGCCTACCTCCAGGCCTGCATTTAATGCCCCGTTTATATTTGAGATAAACTGCTCGTCGATAACGATATTGCCGGTTCCGTATCCACGGAAGCCCAGACGGATGATCGCAAAATCAATGCCGTCATTTTTCACCTGCTCCCAGTCAATCTCTCCCTGGAAATAAGACACATCAATTCCGGTTCTGGACTGCCAGGTGTCAGATTCATAATAATATCTGCCGTTTTCTTCCGTCAGATTATCCCAGGAATAACTGTGCCGGCGCACATCAGGCATTGTGGGAATCGAGATGTCTCCCAGAATCGAATCCTCCAGATGAATCCGTTCATAAACATACTCCGGCTGAGGCGCTGTTTCTGATTCATCTCCGTCAGATACTGCGGTCTCCATTTCCTCAAAGGACAGTTCGCCCCGCTGTTCGGGAGCATCTTTTTCAAAATATAGTACCAGAAGCACTGTCAGCGCCATGACCAGAATCGCAATCAGAACCGCTTCCACCACCAGGACATTTCTCCGCGCGGCCTCTTTCTCATTCTTCATATGAACGCTCCGTTCCTCATTTTCTCACATCTTTTTCTATCATTACATTATAACCTTATTTCTTTAAGATGTCATCCAGAATGTCGCAGAAATCAAAGGTGGCAAAATAGTCTTTCGGAGTTTCAGCCCGACGGATCAGCTGTATGGTGCCGTCAGCTTTTTTCAGCAGTTCCGCAGAGCGGAGTTTTCCATTATAGTTATATCCCATGGAAAAACCATGCGCCCCAGTATCATGGATATAAAGATAATCCCCCACATTAATTTGAGGCAGCATGCGGTCGACCGCAAATTTATCATTATTCTCACACAAAGAACCGGTGACATCATACTGATGGTCGCAGGGCGCCTCCTCTTTGCCTAAAACCGTAATGTGATGATAAGCTCCGTAAATCGCAGGGCGCATCAGATTGGCGGCACAGGCGTCACAGCCGATATATTCCTTGTAAATGTGCTTCTGATGGATCGCCCGGGTAACCAGAGCGCCGTAAGGCCCCAGCATAAAACGGCCCAGCTCTGTGTAGATAGCCACATCATCCATCTTCGCCGGGCGCAGGATCTGGTCATAGACCTCTTTTACCCCTCTGCCGATCTCATAGATATCATTGGGTTCCTGATCCGGCCGGTAAGGAATGCCAATTCCGCCGGACAGGTTGATGAAGCCGATATGAACCCCTGTCTCCTCCTTCAGACGGACAGCGAGTTCAAACAATACCCTCGCCAGCATTGGATAATACTCATTGGTCACCGTATTGCTGGCCAGAAAAGCATGGAGACCGAAATTCTTAACTCCTTTTTCTTTCAGAATACGAAAGCCCTCGAAAAGCTGCTCCGTGGTAAATCCATACTTAGCGTCTCCCGGATTGTCCATGATGCCGTTGCTCATCTGGAACACACCGCCCGGATTATACCTGCAGCTAATGGTTTCCGGCAGTCCTGCGCAGTCCTCCAGAAACCGGATGTGGGTAAAATCATCCAAATTAATCACCGCGCCGATCTTCCGGGCATACACAAACTCCTCCGCCGGAGTAGCATTGGAGGAAAACATAATATCCGCTCCGCCGCAGCCGATGGCATCGGCCAGCATCAGTTCTGTCAGAGAAGAGCAGTCGCAGCCGCAGCCATACTCCCGCAGAATATTAATCAAAAAGGGATTGGGCGTAGCCTTCACCGCAAAATATTCCCTGAATCCTTTATTCCAGGAAAAAGCCTCTTTCAGTCGGACCATGTTGTCACGGATCCCCTGTTCATCATAAATATGAAAAGGCGTCGGATAGGTTTTCACAATATCCTGAACCTGCTCTAACGTTAAAAAGGGTGTTTTCTTCATCAAGCTCTTCCTTTCGTCGTATATTCCTGTTCTTCCGGAAGATATGGCAATCCTCCGGATTTCTTTCCAGAAACACTATAATATAAAATGGGTAAAAAGGCAAGAAGCAACTAAAATCAAAACCGCCGGACAGCAGCATCGCAGTGCCCCTGTCGGCGCGATACCGCTTTCCGGCGTTTTTTCCTTTTCACCTGAAAAACAGTCAAAGATAAATGTTTTATTTCATATCAGCCAGCAGCTTCTCCACAGAAGAAAGTTTGACACAAAGAGTAAACAGTTCTGCTGCCGTCACAATTTCCTCCAATGTCGGATAAGAAGGGGCAATACGGATATTACTGTCATGAGGGTCCTTTCCATAAGGGTAAGTGGCGCCGGCACCGGTCATCACAACCCCCGCCTCCTTCGCTTTCTTCACAATATCCTTCGCGCAGCCATCCATAGAGTCAAAGGAGATAAAATATCCGCCTCTGGGCTTGATCCAGCTGCCGATCTCCAGGCCGGACAGTTCTCGGTCCAGAATATCCAGAACAGCCTCAAACTTCGGCCGCATAATGTCTGCGTGCTTCTTCATGTGGGCTGTAATACCGTCCAGATTTTTAAAGAACCGCACATGGCGCAGCTGATTCAGCTTATCATGACCGATGGTCTGAACTGTCAGCGCTTTTCTGATCTCTACCAGATTGTTTTTGGATGCCGCGATGGCAGCCACGCCGGAGCCGGGGAATGTGATCTTGGATGTAGAACTGAACTTATAAACCATATCAGGATTACCCGCCTTTTCACATTCCTCCAGGATCTCAATCAGGTGGTCCTGCTTGTCATCATACAGATGATGTACGGTATAGGCATTGTCCCAGTAAATCCGGAAATCCTCCGCCGCAGGCTTCAGCCTGGCGAAACGGCGCACCGTCTCATCTGAATAGGTGATTCCCTGGGGATTGGAATATTTCGGCACACACCAGATTCCCTTGATTGCGTCGTCCTCGCTGACCAGCTTCTCCACCATATCCATGTCCGGCCCTTCCGGTGTCATGGGAACTGCAATCATCTCGATGCCAAAATATTCTGTGATCGTAAAATGTCTGTCATATCCCGGTGACGGACATAAAAATTTCACCCGGTCCAGCTTGCACCAGGGAGTATGCCCCATCACCCCATGGGTCATGGATCTGGACACTGTATCAAACATTACATTTAAACTGGAATTACCATAAATGATTATATTTTCTGTAGGAACCTCCATAATCGCCGCCAGAAGTTCCTTCGCCTCCTGGATGCCGTCCAGGCAGCCGTAATTCCGGCAGTCAATTCCCTCTTCACATTTCAGGTCTGTACTGCTGTTCAGCACGTCCATCATGCCCATTGACAGATCCAGCTGTTCTGCGGACGGTTTTCCCCTGGACATATCCAGTTTCAGTCCCATATCCTGGTATTCTTTATATTTCCGGTCCAATTCTGCTTTTAACGCCAGCAGTTCTTCTTTGTCCAATTCCTTGTATGGTTTCATCTCAAGCATCCTTTCTCTCTGGTCTTAGCAAATTTCTATTTATTATAACGCAGCCTGACAATAAAATACAACTGTCAAATTCACGAAATGGAACCGGCCAGCCAGCTTATTGCTTGAAATATGCATACATCTGGGTGGTAGATATGTCAGAATGCCCAAGGATCTGTTGAAGCCGCTGCATTCCAACTCCCTCCTCCAGCATATGGACCGCCATGGAATGGCGCAGGACATGGGGTGTCAGCACCTGAGAAAGACCGATTTTCTCTCCATAATATTTCATAAGCTTCCAGAATCCCTGGCGGCTCATAGGATTGCCGCTGCAATTGGTAAACAGATACCGACTTTCCTGATTCTTCACGAAATAGCCGCGGGCATCTTTCAGATATGCCTGAATCGCAGCCTTTACCGGTTCCGAAAAAGGTATGGTCCGGTCTTTGCAGACAATGTACCCCAATGACAGATTCAGATCATCCATCGTCAGCTGTATCAACTCAGAAACCCGGATGCCGGTAGCATACAGCAGCATCAGCATCGCCCGATCCCGCATCTCTTTAGGCGTATCGCCGGATGGTTCCCGCAGAAGACGTTCTACTTCCTGACGGCTCAGGGCAACCGGCACTTTTTTCTCAATCTTCGGCGACTTCAGCCGCTGTGACGGGTCTGCGGACAGCTTCCCGTTGCGCAGCATATACTGGCAAAAACTCCTGATTGCCGCGATGTTTCTGGAAATACTGGATGCTTTCAGTCCATCCTTTTCCAATTGCAGGGCATATAAGTTCAAACTCGTCTCTGTTACTTTCTCCCACCGGCTGATGCTCTGTTTCTCCAAAAAGGCAGAAAGCTTCGTCAAATCTCTGCGATAGGATACCTGAGTATTGTATGATGTATGTTTTATCTGACCTAAATATTTTATAAATTCGTCAATTTCATTCATTAGCATGTTAGATCCCCTTGCCTTTATGTTCACCGCAGTCGGAAAACTGCTATCTTACATTATAACGAATTATGCCGTAAAATCAAACAGTTTTTAACAATTTTTCCTAAAATATGTTAAAGATTTGACCAATCCACTCTAAAATCCACGGATTGAGATAAGCCTCCAGAAAAGCTGCTGCCAGAAAAGCCACGCATACTGCCAGAAAATAAGGGCTCTGCCGCAGAATGCCGCCGCTGTGCCGGTTTACGTTCCGGCAGAAAAAATAGAATAAAATCCAGACAGGCAGATAAATCAGGTTATGGGGAAATCCAGAAGCTACTGCTATCGGATAGCCTGAAATCCCATACAGATAAGTCATAGCGGACACCGCAAAGCCATTTGTCATACCGCAGCAGAATACAGCGCTGTTGAGTACAGCCATCCCAAACTGAGTCATACTCAGCAGCCACAGCACCAGAGCAGTTAAAAAACGCCGCTGAAAAATATAGCGAAACAGTGGGAAGCCTGATGTTTGTCCTGTCCGTACAGCATTCATCATAATCTGGCTGTCCGCCAGCAGACTGGCCTCATCAGACTGACAGGCGGCAAAAAACAGCAGTGTACCTGCGGCTGCGCCAATCAGCCAGAAAAATAAAAGGGGCATATAGTCGGATGTCTGATTCATAAAGCCTTCTCCTCTCTCATCCACTATATGCCCATATTTTTTTCTTTATGCCATGCCTGCTGACGCGTCCGTAACTTCAACGGATATCCGGCTGATTCCATTCCGGAGAAAACCGCTCTGCGCCCGGAATTTAAGCGTATTTCAGTTTATAGGCCAGCAGCGCCGCAACAGTCTTTCCGTCTGTTATCTTTTTCTCATCGATCATTTTCAACAGTTCATCCAGGTCATAGGCCTGTACATTCAGGAATTCATCTTCATCCAGATGCTGTCTGGACGGGATCAGTTTTCTGGCCACATATACGCCGATCAGCTCGTTGCAGAATGCCACTGTGGTGTTGATGTCCAGCAGATGATCCAGCGTCTCCGCCCTGTAACCAGTCTCCTCCTCCAGTTCCCGGAAAGCACAGTCAATTTTCGGCTCCCCGGCATAGTTTAATGAACCTGCCGGGATTTCCAGTGTATACCGCTCCAGTGCGTTCCGGTACTGACGCACCATCAGAATTTTCCCGTCATCTGTCACCGGAACCACAGCGGCAGCTCCTTTATGGGCGATATAATCCCACTGGGCTGTATGCCCGTTAGGCAGCAGCATCGTATCGGAATAAAAATCCACGATCGCCCCTTTGCATTTCAGTTCCCGATTTATTCTTTTGATTTCTTCCATTTTCGCTCCTTTCTGCGTGATATTGCCATAAAACCTTTTATGAAACAAAAAGCCCGAAATGATATTTCGAGCTTTTTGTATTTTCATGTTTTATTTAGCATAGTCTGTAACCCTTGATTCGCGGATTACATTGACTTTTATCTGTCCCGGATATTCCAATTCTGATTCGATCTGCTTTGAAATATTTCTTGCAAGTAACACCATGTCATCATCGCTGACCTGTTCGGGAATTACCATAATTCGAATTTCACGTCCTGCCTGAACAGCAAAAGATTTGTCTACTCCTTTAAAGGAATTCGTAATATCTTCTAATTGTTTTAATCTGTTGGTATATGTTTCTAATGTCTCTCTTCTCGCGCCCGGACGCGCCGCGGAAATCGTATCAGCCGCCTGCACAATGCACGCGATCAGGGATGTGGGTTCCACATCTCCGTGATGAGATTCCACTGCGTTGATTACAACTGCAGATTCTTTGTATTTTTTACAAAGTTCTACACCCAGCTGAATATGAGAGCCCTCCATTTCGTGATCCACTGCCTTGCCGATATCATGTAATAATCCGGCCCGCTTTGCCAGACGCACATCCAGTCCGATCTCTCCCGCCAGAAGCCCTGACAAATGAGCCACCTCAATAGAATGCTTCAATGCGTTCTGACCATAGCTGGTTCTGAACCGCATTTTACCCAGCAGCTTGACCAGTTCCGGGTGAATTCCGTGAATCCCTACTTCCAGAACCGCGGCCTCACCTTCCTCACGGATAATAGTGTCCACTTCCTTCTGTGCCTTTTCCACCATTTCTTCAATTCTGGCCGGATGAATACGGCCGTCCAGAATCAATTTTTCCAGTGTAATACGGGCCACTTCTCGGCGGATTGGATCAAAAGCGGATAAAACAACCGCTTCAGGGGTATCGTCAATAATCAGATCCACACCTGTCAGCGTTTCCAGCGTACGGATATTGCGGCCTTCCCGTCCGATGATGCGTCCTTTCATCTCATCATTGGGAAGCTGGACCACAGAAATCGTCGTCTCTGCTACATGGTCTGCGGCACATTTCTGTATTGCGGTTACCACATACTCCTTCGCCTTCTTGTTCGCTTCTTCCTTTGCGCGGCTTTCCAGCTCCTTGATCATTTTCGCAGTGTCATGCTTTACATCTTCTTCAACAGTTTTTAAAAGATATTCCTTTGCCTGTTCGGAGGTTAGTCCGGAAATACGTTCCAGTTCCTGTTCCTGCTTCGCAAAAAGTGTTTCCACTTCTTTGCTCCGCCTGTTCAATGAATCTTCCTTTGCTGCTAATCCTGCTTCGCGTTTTTCCAGGGCGTCAGCCTTCTTGTCCAGGTTTTCTTCCTTGTTCAAAACCCGGCGCTCATATCGCTGCAGCTCATTTCTACGCTCTCTGGTCTCTTTTTCCAGCTCGTTTTTGGTCTTCAAAGATTCCTCTTTGGCTTCCAAAAGGGCTTCCCGCTTTTTCGTTTCAGCGACCTTCAATGCTTCATCTATTATCTCTCTTGATTTTTCCTCTGCTTTCCCGATTTTGTCCTCATAAACCTTCTTCCGGTAGGCAATAGCGGAAAACCAAGTAATAGGTGCCACAACACAAAGTGTGATCAACACAGCAATGATATAACTACCCATCGATTCAGGAGCACCTCCTTATTTAGTTTTCATTGTACAAATACAACATCTAAATTTTAAACTGTTTTTGGTCCCCTGTCAAGTGTATTGGATATTTATAACATTATTTTGTGAAAATTAGAACAATTTACACAACATTTGTTACATATCAGCAGAATTTTCATCGTTATCAGAAGAACTCGGAATATCCGTCCGGGCCGCCTGATCAGCCGGTTCTCCCACATGATAGTAAGCTCTCACCTTCTGATCAATTTCCGCCATGATATCAGGATTATTCTGGAGGAAAATTTTCGCGTTCTCCCGGCCCTGGCCGATTTTATCCTGGTTATAGGCATACCAGGCGCCGCTCTTCTCCACAATCCCGACCTTCGCCGCCAGATCCAGAATATCGCCCTCCCTGGAAATTCCCTTTCCGAACATAATATCAAACTCCGCCTCTTTAAAGGGCGGGGCAATTTTATTCTTTACCACCTTAATGCGGGTGCGGTTGCCGATAATCTCTCCGCCCTGCTTTAATGCCTCGATTCTGCGCACATCCAGACGGATCGAGGAATAAAACTTCAGTGCCCGGCCGCCGGTGGTGGTCTCCGGATTGCCAAACATCACCCCCACCTTCTCACGAAGCTGGTTAATAAAAATAACAACACAATTGGACTTGCTGATGCAGGCTGTCAGCTTCCGCAGTGCCTGGGACATCAGCCGGGCCTGAAGGCCCACATGAGCATCCCCCATATCTCCGTCAATCTCTGCTTTCGGCACCAGAGCAGCTACTGAATCAATAATCACAATATCAATCGCTCCGGAACGAACCATCGTTTCCGCGATCTCCAGCGCCTGCTCGCCGTTATCAGGCTGGGAAATATAAAGATTATCCACATCTACGCCGATATTCTTCGCATAAACAGGATCCAGAGCATGTTCCGCGTCAATGAAGCCGGCGATGCCGTCCCGTTTCTGCACTTCCGCCACCATGTGCAGGGCAACCGTCGTTTTGCCGCTGGACTCCGGCCCATAGATCTCGATAATTCTGCCCTTGGGAACACCTCCCAGCCCCAGAGCGATATCAAGACTCAGGGAACCGGTCGGAACTGTCTCAATATTCATATGAGCGTTCGAATCCCCCAGCTTCATCACAGAACCTTTGCCATACTGCTTCTCAATCTGTGTCAAAGCGGCATCCAGCGCTTTTAATTTATCTTCTTTAACCATATCATTACCCTCCATAATCAGCCGGTCTTCTATGAACATTTGTTCGATAAATACATATTAGTATACTTTTATAAAAAAGTCAACCGGAAAATAAAAGAACACGAAATAGAAACGATGGGACGAAAAAATGAACTGTTTTTGAAAGGATGATTATATTTTATCACAAAGAGAAAGGGAGCGCAAACAGAAAAAAACGACAAAATATATGGGGGTTCTTGCAGCGGCCAGTATCCAGATGCACTGCGGTGTGCAGGCAGACAAAGAGACCGGGAGGAACGAACCGCCGGACAGGGAAGCAGCGCTCCGGGGTACAGCGCTGCTTCCCTGTCCGGCGGTTCTGAATACTGGCCGCTGAATGAAAAAGCCAGCAAAAACGCTGTCACGTAGCCTTATATCTTGTAAGAAGAACAGAAGTGAAAGCCATACATTGCGTCAGACAGCAGGCCGGTTAACAATGCCATGTTTTATCAGCATTGGTCTGTGCAGGGACGGGGACAGACATGTGGAGGCCTGATATTTTCTTAGGGTTACAAATACGATTTGGACCTTCTCATATCTGTAACCAGATCCTCATTTCCATCCGCTTTCATCAGTTCAATCAGCCTGGAAATATTGTTTCGATCCCTGATGAGCGCCTGAATTTCCGACTCAGTTATTCCGACAAGCTGGATAAATTCTGTTTTTCCATACACGGACATCTGCGGTTTGGCCTCGGTATCGTTTACCAGCAAAAGCGCTGTAATCAGAGAATCTGCGCCAATATGAAGGGAGGTGCCGTTGCCTTTCACATATTGGCCCGGTTCAAAATAACGGCTGGTTTTGTATGTGTATCCCGCAAGGTTAGACAGCATATCAATTGCCCACATACAGCTTTCCGTGTCTTTTTCTTTCAGTTTTATAGTCATTTCGTAGCCCCAGCCGTTCCATTCACCGCCGAAAGCGTCCTCATCGCCGTAAAGCACTGTCATCCCATACGTAACCAGATGCTTATAGCCTTTTGGAGAAGTATATACAGAAAATCCGTCTAAATACTGATCGCCGCCGAATATTGCCCTCGAAGTCAGAAGCGTTCCGAAGTGATTCGGAGTCTGGCCAGGGTACAAAGCTTCAAAAGCGTCATCAATCGCCTGCCAGCCAGGTGAATATTCTTCATCTTCTTTGATACGGATTAAAAATTCTTCCTTTGTCAAAATATTCCCTCCAAAAAATACCTGCTTATCGTTCCCTTCCGGATAAAACCTCCAGCCCGCCAAAACTGTCACAGTTCCACAATCAGCCCGCAGTTTGGCTCATCCACGCTGATGGGGACCTGGTTCATGATAATCAGCCCTTTTTCGTAATTGACAGTGAAAAAGGTCAGAGAACCTGACTCATGGTTGACGGAAAACAGATGACGGTCATCGGGAAAGAGGCCGATGTCTTTCGGGTAGTCACCGCTGATGGGAAGAATCCGCATCACGGACAGTCTGCCGCTCTCAGCGTCTCTCTGGAAAATGCAGACACTGTTGTCCCCGGCGTTGGAACAGAACAGATATCGGTTATCCGATGTCATCTCAATGGCGCAGGCTGCGCTGACGCTGCTGGCGTTTTTTCGCACTGTAAAAATCCTCTGAACCAGCTCGAAACAGGGAGAAGCCCCGTTTCCGTCATAGGAATAAACACAGATATGCTTTTTCAGTTCGCATACAACATACATAAACCGCCCGTCATTACTGAACATCATATGATGGGGACCGGACTCCAGATCACAGCGGACAATATCAGCCAGCGCCAGCCGACCGGTTTCATAATTAAAGCTGTACACTTTAATCTGGTCAATGCCGGAATCCACCGCGCACACATATTTCGAATCCGGTGTCATCATGACACAGCTGATATGGGGCTGATGGGTTTTTTCAGCAACACTCCCAATCCCTTTATGAAATACAAAATCAGTAATGCTTCCCACAGTATGATTCTCCCGGATATTCAGAACAGTCAGTTTTCCATCATGATATCCGCTGACAAAAATATACCGGTCAGTAGGGTCCAGGAACAAATAGCAGCCCCTCATCCCCTGGATTGTGGCGATATTCATCTGTTCCAGCATGCCATCCTCAAGAATACGGAAGCTGGCAATTCCCTCATCAACAATCGAATACAGATACTTCCGGTCATGGGATACCGCCAGATATGATGAATTATTAACTATCGCCTCGCCTTTTTTTGTGAGACGTCCTTTTTCTACATCTACATCATAAATCGTAATGCCTTTACTGTTTCCGATAAATGTATAGGAACCTACATAGGCTGCGTATTTTTTCCCCATTTTAAGTCCTCCTGTCGTAATACGTACACAGCCATCATATCATAAAACCGGTGATTTGTTAAGACAGTTGAGGGGATTTCTTCACGGAAGAATCCGGAAAGAAATCCCCTCTGTGTGTTTTATCAGCCTCTGTTGTACAGTTTATTGTAGTATTCCAGTGAATAGTTGTACAGCTCATCCTTAGCAACAGTATCCTGCATCGGATTGCTCATATCTGTCATGAAGCAAGGCATACACCGGCCTTTTGCGCCAAAATGATCAACGAAATCTCTGACTACTCTTCTTACCTCAGCCTCATCTGCTTTCGGGTCGATCTGTACAAAGAAGGCAAAGGTCATCTGATCGCCATAGTTTTCATACAGATAATCAGGATCATTAATTCCGGACTGAGGGGTCCACATATCGATGCCCATCTCGATCATCTCCGGAACGTACTGTACATTTTTGCCGCAGGAATGGAGCTCAATAAACTTGCCCTGATCCTTGATAAATTTCAGATAACGGCTTGTAGCCGGCATCAGCTGCTCACGGAACATCTTATTCGAGAAGAAGCCTGCTCTCTGGGTCCCCCAGTCATCATGATAGAGAACGCCGTCCACCCGGCCATAATAATCAAAGATCTTCTGAGTAGACTCTATTTTATAGTCCGCCATCTTCTGGAAAAACTCTTCCAGCAGTTCCGGTTCCTCATAGAAAGCCATCAAAGATTCGTCAAAAGGAATCATCTCATGAAGACGCTCAAAAATGCCTTCCACGCTCTCATAGATATGAGCCCGTTCGGGGTCCAGCATCTTCTGAATCTTCTCGCCGTCTGTCTTGAAATCCACTACAGACAGATCCGGCCACTCCAGTTCTTCCTTCCACTTTGCAAAATCAGAAATGGTTCTGGTCCCTGGTTTCGTAATCATGCCGCCTACTGACTCTACCATTGTCCAGTATACACCCCACCAGTCATAGCCGTCTACCTCGGGAACAGGATGCTCTTCCATGGCGTCCGGCCAGATCGTATTGGTTTCATACATGTAGCAGGGCATCCAGTAAGGCTGTTCTCCCTTTACACAGCGAATATAGTTCTCCCTTACGCTGTAAGGTCTTCCCGTAATAGGCTCTTTCGGTCTCTGGATAATCCAGGGAAAGCTGCCCGGAGCCTGCCATTCTTTTGAGTAATCACGATTTGCCGCTGTCTGCATAAATTTTCCAACTGTCATAAATTCTTTTCCCCCTTTTTATTGTTGCGCCGCGAAGCCTTCTCTGTAATTCAAGGAAGGCTCCGTAAGCAAGTCTCTGCAATACTTTCATTATAAAGCAAATGACATTAAGCTGATATTATTTTTTGTAGAAAGCATCGCCGTATTTATATACCTCATCGAACAGAATCGCATTCCTTCTGTTGATTTCCTCGTCACCGACAGCGCCCAGATATCCGCCGCACCAGCAAAATCCGCCGCCGGGCGCGTAAGTATCCATGGTATCCCGAACTGACTGGCGGATTTCCTCTTCTGTTGCATCAGGGGCCATCAGCCGGTCTCTTGCGTCCCAGCATCCCATCAGCACAAGGCTGTTTCCAAACTTTTCCTGCACTCCTTTCAGATCATTGCATGTCTGGGCAGGATCCCAGGCATTGACGCCGATCCCGCGCAGGTCTTCCATAAAATCTTCTGCCCGCCCGCAGTTGTGCATGGTAATGGGAATACCCGCATCTCGTCCAAATTTCGCCTGTCTGTCATGGAAAGGCAATACCAGCTCCCGATACATCTCAGCAGAGATGAAAGGTGCCCGCCAGGTAGCGGTATCATCCATCAGAGTCAGCACATCAGGTTTCACATAAGGCCAGATCTGACGGGTAACCTCTGTGTAGAAATCACACATATAATCAAAGAGTGCTTTCACTTCTTCAGGTTCCTCGAACATAGCGCACAGTCCTTCAGTAAATCCCATAAACGCCATCAGATTCTGGAAATATCCTACATGCAGGTTCAGGGCAATAGCGGTATCCTCTCGGTTTACACCCATTTTATAAAAGCCTTCCAGCTGCTTATTTGCCATCGCTTCCCAGTCAATGCCATCCAGTGACGGCGCTTTGATCACATCCCGCCAGTGACGGATGTCATCCAGAATAAATTCTCCCGGTTTGGGAAGAAGAGCATTGCCGGTTTCCTTGGTGGGCACATAGGTTACGCCCCAGCAGTCCTTCCCGCCGCCATTGAAGCGGAATTCACTGAGGATCAAAGGCTCCAGCATACAGGAGGTACACGGCCGTTCCTGCCCCGGCATGGGTCCAAAACTATATACCGGCACCCATTCAGGCTGTTCTCCCCGCAGAGTTCTCAGATAATTTTCTTTTTCTGTCATTTTTGCCATATCTTTTTCCTTTCCTCACTTATTCCTTTGTTGCGGCAGCCTCCGCAGCTCTTGCGGCATTTTCCGCCGCATATCTTGCTGCGTCTTCATCAGTAATCTTGTAGCCAATGAGCATAATCAGCGCGCCAATCAGCACGAGGACCGCAGGAATAATGGATAACAGGAACATAAATTTAGTCTGGAACGCGCCGTCGATGGTCATGCCGGCATGATAGCCGATAAAAGCCAGTCCGTAAGTAGCGATCGCGCCGCCCAGTGCCATGCCGATTTTCATCGGAACCGAGTACATCGTAATGGCGATTGTTCTGGTATCTTTTCCTGTCTTGTGCAGGTGATACTCACCGCAGTCAACAAAGTAGTTTGCGCCAAAACTGGAGAACAGGTATACAGCACCGCCGCCAATCGCGCCGCACAGTGTATAGAAAGGCCAGTTGCCGCCAATGAAGAATACACATGCATAAGCCAATGCGTATACAACCAGCGCGGTAACAAAGGCTTTCTTCTTGCCCAGTTTCCCGCCCAGCTTCGGCATTATCAGAGAAGCGATAAAACCGGTAATCATGGTAATTGTCATGCTGACTGACATTTTCATGAAATCTCCGACAATATAAGTAAAATAATATGTACCCAGGCCGGAAATCACATACAGACCGATATAATAGATCGTATATGCGATAAACAAAACCAGCAGCTGTGAATTCTGTGTTACGGAACGGACCATATCACCCAGCGTTACAGTAGGGCCAGCCTGAGCACCGCCTTTTTCCGCCTTTCCGGAAGGATCACACTCACGGCACATATTGGAAACCATCTGGCAGCCTCCGATATAGGGCAGGGCAAATACCACCGCTACGATCAGATAAGCATTGGCAGGTCCGACAACAGGTGTCAGGGCTGTAACCAGCGGAATGGTCAGCGCAGATGTAATCAGCATTGCCACACACATAAACTGAGCACCGCGGGCGCTGAGCCGGTTACGGTCATTGAGATTTGCTCCTGCCAGCGCCGGCCCCAACGCATAATACGCATTTGTTGTAAAACTCATACCCGCATTCAGCAGGAAATATCCGATGAAAGACACACCTACACGGAACGCAACCGGCCAGCTGGATGTGTCAAAGAATGAACATACCAGTGAAAAGATAATTACCCACCGAAGTACCAGAAGCCAGGAACGATACTTTCCCCA
The DNA here is from genome assembly GCA_904397815.1 of Candidatus Paralachnospira sangeri. Lineage (GTDB taxonomy): Bacteria > Bacillota > Clostridia > Lachnospirales > Lachnospiraceae > Paralachnospira_A > Paralachnospira_A sangeri. Next base: position 24,251 of record CAJFOT010000128.1, on the reverse strand, counting down.
TGGCATCCGGAACTTTTCAATAATACCGCCGCAGATCACGCCGATCAGAAAATCTATGATTCTGGCAATCAGAAGGGTAGAGGCAACCACTGCCGTGGGAATCATAATAATATCTGTCATAAAAATCGTCAGATATGTCATCTGAACCATCGCCGCCAATGACGAAGTCAGCAGGTAAAAGCCATATTTATTTACCTGTGCTGAACTTAAACTTTTTTCTTGCATAAATCATGCAACCCCCTTGCTGTGAAATTCGATGTCTTTATTATACCGGACCTGTAGCAGGTTGCCATGTATCCCCCGCACAATTTTCCTTCGTCAGTAATCTGTAAATTTTGTAAATTCAATCTCTGTTCTTCCCTCTGAATTTTATCTAAAATACAAAAGTACCCTGGATAATTATGCATATTAGTCGGACAATTTAAACGATATAAAAAAAGGAGTGCTGTTTTATGAAGCTGAGTATGTGGATGATCGCCAACCGCCTGTCTTCCCTGGATATGGTTCTGGATATTAAAAATAATGCCCCCGTTGTGCTGAAAAGCGCCCGCCGGGTTTATGCCACAAACTGTGTACATGTATACCGGGAAGGGGAAGATCTGGTCTGCAGCGGCGAGGGAGATACCATCCGCGTCCACAATATGGACGTCACTCAGGGGGTGGAAATTATCCAGAGTGTCTTCGATTATTTCCAGGATTGGGCCGACCAGCTGATTCAGCTGATCCGCCGGAGAGATTACCAGGGTGTGATCGACCTGGCGTGGCAGGTCTTTCAAAATCCTATGATGATTCTGGACGGCAACAGCCGTGTGCTGGCCATCACCAGACAGTATCCGGCCGACTCGCTGGACGAGGAATGGGCCTATCTCTGTCAGTACGGCTACACCTCTCTGAACGCCATGCAGCAGATGCGGAATAACCACACCGCCGCAGATTTCTGGCAGCATGGCACCCAGTCCTTCCGCTTCTCCCGCAATAAGACCCTGGCCTACAACGGCATTTCCTATTGTTTATACTGCAATGACGCTGTGTGCGGAAGGATTACCGTCCTGGAAAAGGAACGTGCCACCAACCCAGGCGACTGGCAGCTGCTGGAGTACATAGCCGCCATGCTGGAACCCAGCCTGGGACAGATTTATTATGAAAGCTTTCTGAATAATACCAATGTGTTCTACAACATTCTGTTCGGAAATGCTTACGATGAAAAGCTGCTGGAAACCCAGCTGGAATACCAGGGATGGAATGCCGACGACTGCTACTATCTGGCTCTGGCAGAAATTGTCAGTCAGGACGGGCGGGGCGATCCGGACAGGAGCCTGGATCTGGTAATGCAGGTTATCCTCCAGCAGGTAAAGAATTGTATTGTTATGAAAAAACAGCCCTATATTCTGATGTTTTCCAACCGGAACCTCCGGAAAGATCCGGCCATGCAGGAATTTTTCCGCTACCTGGAGGCACGCAATCCGGTGAAGGTCAGCTTCAGCCTGCCCTGCAAAGGCATCGAGCAGGCCGGCTATCTGTACGCCCAGGCCGCCTATGCCGCCGCCACCGGAAAAATGTTCCATCCCCAGGATAACTATTATGATTTCTTCGATTATGCCATTGATTATATCGTCGAATCCGACTCTCTGATCAAGTCGGTACATGCCTGCATGCCCGCGGTGATCCAGCTGTGGGAACAGAGCCAGGTAAACGGGGACGAGCTGTTCCACACCCTGAAGATATTTCTGGACAATGAGCGTTCTGTCTCCCGGGCCAGCACAGCGCTGTTTACTCACCGGAATACCGTTCTGTACCGGATCCGGAAAATCCAGGAAATTCTGGAGCACAGTCTGGACGATGCCTACGCCCGCAAATACTGTCAGCTGTCTGTCGATATTCTGGAGCTGTATCAGCAGAAGCACAGACTTCTGTAACCAGTCTGCCAGTCAGCGGACACCGTCCTCCAGATCCGCGATCTCACCCATATCCGGCAGCCATACAGAGGAGGCATTCACGAAGGAACTGCTGTCTTCCGTCTGCCCTCTGATTGTGGAAGGGATCTCTCCATCCAGCTGTCCTCTCACACTCTCTGCCCGCAGCAGACAAAATTCCTTTATAGTATCCACTCCCAGGAGAAAGTCCTCATAAGAGCAGAAAGCTGTCGGGTCTTTCTCCGCCCAGGGGCGGATCATTTCCAGCGTCTGATCTATAAAATCCTCAAAATATCCGCTCTCGAAATATCCCCCGATCAGCTGGTCGAAATACGCGTGATACCGGGCGAAATATTCATCGTGCTTCATCAGATTATGGTAGAGGGGACGGTTCAGCATCACCTCTCCGGCAGCCGGCGTGTTAATGGGATAATTGACATATAGGGTGGAATCATTGACCGGGTCAGGCATCCCCAGAGAATAGGTGGCAAAGGCCAGATTATAATCCCAGGGCAGGATGCTGATCCGCCCATCCTCTTCATACAGAAAATAGTTATGTCCGGTGCGCCCCAGATAGCTGTCCAGATTTACCACAAAAACCTGCACCGTAAAATATCTCAGCACCTCATCCACATTCACCGCGGATTCCAGATTTTCACCGGAGGAAAGGGTTTTCAGCGCCCCGATCAGCGCTCTCTTATCCCCGTCGGACGGGTTAAATTTTGCGTTGCGGAATATATTGTCATAGCTGTCGATATCATCATCCGTATAGCGGAGAGCTACATCCGCGTTTTCATCATTCAGAGACCTGTAATCCGGCTTATACAGCTGCCCGTAATCCTTTCCGAAGTTTCTCCTGGCAAATGCCTCCTCCGGCTCCTCCACCGCCAGAAACAGCCCCCAGTCCTCTCCGTTCACCCGCACCCACACATAGCTGCACAGGGGTGTGGGAACTCCCATATACGCCATCATGTCATAGGCAATCCAGGTTTTCATATAACTGTTGTCCTGAAAAGATGCGTCCAGGGAAAACTTATCCAGGCCATAGTAGCTGCTGTAAGTATAATGGTCGAATTCCACCTTCAGGCTGTACCGGTCCAGTCCGTATTCCTCTGTCAGCCGCCGGGAATTATTTCCCTTCGCCCGCAATGCCACATTGGAAAAGGCTTCTCCGTCGATAATCAGTGTACACGGACTGTATTCCTCTTCCGGCGCGCTGTCCAGAAACCCCTCCCAGTCCTCTATGATTATGTCAATGGTATGTACCCTCGACGGGTCGAAAAGCCGCGTCTCATATCCGGGAATCGAGGATGCGGGCGTTAGCCCCAGTTTCTCGCCATTCATAAAGAGAACTGTCAGCGTCAGGGCCGCGGCAGCGCCCAGAATACAGATCATGTCAATATATCGGGATCTCATCATAGGCATCAGCTCATATAATCGCCATTGTAGGACACCATCACAATGTGGGACACACCGGGCAGCTGGGACAGCTGATTGATAAAATCCGTATCCCCGTCCTTCAGGCGCACTTCATAATGCAGCTCAATACAGCCGGGCGCCACACTCTTGCTTTTCAGGCAGATCCTCCCTGCCTTTCCGTCCAGAAAGGAAAAAGCAGCCTTCTCTGTCTCATCATTCTCACAGTGAAGCACCAGAATATAGGGCTTTTCAAATCCCTTATACCGGGAAAAAACCATCAGAACCAGACCAATCAGCATACTGCCCAGAACTGCCAGCGGAATAAAACCGGAAGCCAGTACAATCCCCGCCGCGATAGCCCAGAACAGAAACACAATATCGAAGGGTTCCTTCACCGCCGTCCGGAACCGGACGATCGAGAGGGCGCCCACCATTCCCAGAGAAAGAACGATATTGCTGGTCACCGCCAGGATCAGCAGCGCCGTGATCATGCAGAGGGCAATCAGGCTGATGCCGAAGGTGGCTGAATACATCACGCCGGCATAGGTCTTTTTATACACAAAAAATATGAACAGGCCGGTCAGAAAGGCCAGAATCAGCGCCAGCGCCATATCGAAGGGCGGAATCGCCGACACGTTTTCCAAAAAGGAAGATTGAAAAATATTCTGAAACGTCATAAAAAAGTCCTCCTGCCATCAGTCGTATTTCCGGCAGACCGCATATTTGGAAAAGGGGGCCGTCTGCCGGTTGGGTGTCTGAACCGCCATTCTGACCAGCTCCGGCAGAAACTGATCATACTTGACTTCTAAAACCGCCATGCCGTCCGAAACACCGACATGAAACAGTTCCGGGTTCAGAAAATCAGTGCTGCCCAGGCCGGTACGCAGGTTCCGGTCTATCGTAATCCTTACATTTCCGGGGCCGTACAGGAAAGCCTCCCGGTCATACGTCACAATAGTTTTCGGCGCAAGGAGCTGCCCCTGCATTTTGCTGTAGAGTTCCAGCAAAAGAGGATCGCCGCTGTTTTTCAGAAAATCCAGTTCTCCTTTCAGCAGCAGTTCTGTCTGCCCGGCCGTCAGCCGGGCGCTGTATTTCCCGCACAGACCATTCATCTTGATTTTTTTCTCCAGACGGATAAAGGAAGTGTCTCCATTGTAAAACCTGAGCCGGAATTTTTCTCTGCGGTCCACGCCGTCCGCTTTCTGCCGGAGCGCCTTGTCATAGGGCGTATCAAAGTACAGGCTGCTCACACGGTAGATCCCGTGTGAGTCAGCGTGTTTGTCATGGGAGAACAGTCTGCGCAGGCGTCCGGACAATTCCAGGTCATCCTGAGGGTTTATCACATGTTTCCGTTCATGCCGCAGTCGGAGCGGTTTCTTCTCCGCCTTAATCATCATATCCGCTGTCGCCGTCTTCTCCATCGGCATCATAATTGCTGCCTCCGTCGTCATAATTGGAATCCCCGCTGTCACTGTAGTCGGTCACGCCGTCATTGTTCGGACCGTAGTCGGTATCGTCATAATTGGTCACGCCGTCGTTGTTCGGGCCGTAATCCGTGTCGTCATAGTTGGTCACGCCGTCGTTGTTCGGACCGTAATCGGTATCGTCATAATCGGTCACGCCGTCATTGTTCGGGCCGTAGTCGGTATCATCATAGACTGCCGCTGCTGTTGTTGCTGCTGCTGTTGTTGCTGCTGTTGTTGCTGTTGTTGTCGCTGCTGTCTCGCTGTAGTCGGTTACGCCGTCGTTATTCGGACCATAATCCGTGTCATCATAATCAGTCACACCATCGTTGTTCGGGCCATAGTCCGTGTCGTCATAATCAGTCACGCCGTCATTATTCGGGCCGTAGTCCGTGTCGTCATATTCTGTCATGCCGTAATCGCTCTCACCCTGAATATCCAGCGGGCTGTGCCAGTCGTGGCTGTTTACGCAGTTGCGGACATCTGCCGCCACCTCATCCAGAAAGGTGTCATTGGGGAGTGTGGAGCCGGCCTCGATCTCGATGGTGATCTGGCGGGCCTCGCCTTCAATCTCTTCCACGAAATAACCGGCTTCTCCGATTGCGGTTACCAGTTCCGTCACAACCTCGCGGGTAGCTTTCCCTTCATATCCTGTATAATTTTCTAATATCTTCGCTCCTTCATCGTTGCGGGACTCCACCTTGGTGACATTTCCATTTTCATCATAGGTAATCGCGATCTCAGGATTCACACTCAGGAACAGTACCCCTCCGGCCGACAGTTCTGTGCCTGCTGCCGTCTCTGTGCTGACTGCTGCTTGTGTGCCTGCTGCTGTTCCTGCGCTGCCAGGATTCTGTCCGCATCCCGCCAGACAGGAAAGGCTTAACGCCAGTACCGCGCCTGCTGTCAGAAGAGACTTCGTCATTTTTCCGATTCTGTTTTCTGCTGCCATTTCCTTCATTCTGAATTCTTTCATTTTTTTCATACTGATCTTCCTCCAATATTTTGTAATATTTTCATATTCTCTCTGAGATTCTCAAGGGCTTCTTTTTCATCTTTCATATACAGATTACGCATGCCCTTTTGTAAAAGTGGGGTGGAACCATATTTTTTATTTTTCTTTTTTTGAAGCCCTTGTCTGTCCTTTCCTCTCGTTACATTTACAGAATACGGAGCTGTTCTTTCAAAAATGGGGTCGCCGGAAATATTTTTTTGTGTTACTATTTTTATTCATCATCGTCATCGTCGCCGTCATCCCCATCTTCGCCGTCATCATCGTTATCATCGCTGTCGTCATCCCCATCGTCATCCCCGTCATCGTCATAGTCTGATCCGCTGCCGTCATTCGGTTCCGCATAAGCGGACTGGCCGTCTTCAGCCGCTTCTTCACCATAACCGCTGTCTCCGTCTGCCGGTTCCGGAGCTGCGGTCGGCGGCGCTGTCTGCGGGGCACTGGTCTCAGGCGCTGTCTGCGAAGCGCTGCTTTCCTGTGTCTGTGTTTCTCCGTAGTCAGAGGACTGATACGTTTCCGCTGCCGGCGTGACAGGAATAATGATTTCATGGCTCTCCGTTTTTGTATCTCGGATCTCGATGGTGACGCTCATCTTCTCTCTCAAATGTTCATTCAGCCGGCTTGTCAGAGATTCACTGTGGCTGACGATCCATTCATCATCTTCCGCGTCCAGCGTCAGCGTAATCTGGCCGCCCTCATAGAGATATCCCATCTCAATCGCTCTGTCCACCAGCTCATCCATCACCAGATCCAGCTGCTTCTTCCGGTAGCTGTACCCATCCACCAGCTGCTTTCCATCCTCATTTACCCCTTCCAGTCCGATAACTGTATCATTCTGGTCTATATCTACACGCACCTCCGGGTTGATGGTAATATATACAGAAGCGTAAGGCGTCTGTTCTGTCCGGAATAACGCGGTAAACACCAGGATCAGGCACGCCGCGGCCGCCGCCGCCGAATAAATCCATTTTCTTATCTTTTTCTGCTTCCCGGCTGATGTCTGGCCGGAAGTCTGCATCTCAATTACATCTGTTACGGTCTGCCCAACCTCATAGTGCATGTTGGCCACCTTAAGGAATCTGCCTTCTTCGTCCAGAACCACCGCATAACTCAGGCAGCATTCCATCACCACATATTTCATGCCGGCAACCCTCCTTTCCCTTTCAGGACGTGCCGCAGATGTCCGCGGATGATCTCATATCCATTGGTCTGAATCAGCAGCATGGCCAGAATATATTTCCTGTGGCGTTCCAGAGTTTTCCGTTCTGCGCCGGAGCCCCGGACCAGCTGCGCCATCGGCAGCTTTCCGGTCTGCAGCAGCTCACGGAGAAGCTCTGCGTTTTCAGCGGCGTAGCAGATTGCCGCGCGGCAGGCCTCCAGCGTTCTCTGCTGCTTCGGCGAATTATCCGCCACATCAGAAAAGGTGACGCCGAAGTTCTTCATCACGGCGGACAGTTCTGCAATCTCCTGTCTGGTTGCCTCCCGATTGACAGATTCCTCATAATGATCTCTGTCATCTGCCAGCTCCTCCATCAGTGTGCGCTCTTCATCGTTCTGCGCCTCATTCAGGGAGAGATGCCCCCTGTGCCGGGCTTCCCGGCGCTGAAAATCAATCAGGCGGCTCCGGATCACCATGGCAGCGTAGCTTAAAAACGCGCCCTTCTCTTTTTCATATCCCAGTATTGCCTCATGGAACGCAATCATACCGATGCTGAACTCATCATCCTGCTCTGTGCAGAGGCGGGAAATACATTTTGACGTTTCAGAACGTATGTAGGGAATATAGGCGCGGATCAGCTCATCTGCCTTCTGCGCGTCTTTCTTCGCCGCATAGACCTCTTTTACGATCTGATGCTCCTTCTGCATAGCTTCAATCCTCCATAGCATAGAATACGGATCCTTTATAATAAAAACCGGGGCAGGAAAAAAAATATTCCTGCCTCAGTCCTTAAAATCCTTCTGTCTGTGTAAAATGATCCCAATGTATTGATACATTCATTTGTACCGTAAATTCTACATAAAAGAAATGGGTATTTTGTCAAAACTCAGTAAAGACAATGTAAAATTTTTCATTTTCCATTTTACATTTTTTACTGTATACCCAAAGGTATATACCTCCTTCCAAATGGAAACTTCTGGCGTATTTATTTCTTTATTATAATGAAGCCAAAACATTCAAGGAGGTAATTCCATCATGGAAAAAAGAAGATTAGGAAACAGCGGGCTGTCTGTCAGTCCTGTAGGCCTGGGCTGCATGGGATTCAGCCATGCGTCAGGGGATCCCACCGATCATCAGACAGCTGTCAGGGTTATCCGGGAAGCATATGAAATGGGTTACAATTTTTTCGACACTGCAGAGGTATACACAGGAATTTATCCGGACGGTACTATTTCTTATAATGAGATTCTCGTCGGCGAAGCGCTGAAAGATGTGCGTCAGCATGTGGTGATTGCCACCAAGATGGGCGTGCAGCATAACGAGGACCGGAGTCTGCGTCTGGACAGCCGTCCGGAAACGATCCGCTCCAGTGTGGAAGAAAGTCTGAGAAAACTGGGAACGGATTACATAGACCTTTATTATCAGCACCGGATCGACCCGAAGGTGGAGCCGGAGACAGTGGCAGAAGTGATGTCCCGGCTGATCAGAGAGGGAAAAATACGCAGCTGGGGAATCTCCGAGGCAATGGAGGAATATCTGAGAAGGGCAAATCAGGTATGCCCTGTAACCGCAATTCAGAACCGGTATTCGATGATGGCCAGATGGCATGAAAATCTTTTCCCGGTGTGCGAAGAGCTGGATGTGGCCTATGTGGCTTTTTCACCGCTGGCCAACGGGTTCCTGACCGGAAAGTATACCCCCCAGACCCAATTTGAGGGAAGCCAGGATTACCGGGCGGATATGCCCCAGTATACGGAAGACGGCTATGAAAAGGGAAAGGCGCTGCTGGAACTGCTGGATCAGCTGGCAGAAAAAAAGCATGCCGCTGTCAGCCAGATTTCCCTGGCATGGATGCTAAACAAGAAGCCTTATATCATCCCGATCCCCGGCTCAAGGAAACCGGAACGGCTGAAGGAAAACCTGGAGGCAGCCGATATCCTGCTGACGAAGGAAGAAATCGCGGCCATCGACTCCCGGCTGGATTCCATGACCTTTGACGTATTCGGCGGACACAGCAGCAGACAGTAAAAATATATCTGATTTAACATTCCCGCCTTGCCGGAAGGGCAAACTCGTGATACCATATGGATATCGCCGGCTTTTAACCGGTCCGGGCGAAAAATATCACGAGAGGACGGTGCTGTCTGCCCATGCTCAAATTATTTATCCGGTTCTGTGCTTTCAAAAATCAGGTGACAGAAGATCAGATTACGGTCTATGCGGCCCAGGCATCTTTCTTTTTAATTATTTCCGCCTTCCCTCTTCTGATGCTGATTATGAATATGGTTCAGTTTATTTCGCCGGACAGCCTGACACAGATAATGGAGTCTGTTGTTGTATTCATACCGGAGAGTCTCCAGCCGTCTTTTTATGCCATAGTCTATGAAATTTATGAAAAATCCTCCGGCACTATTCTGTCCGTCACTGCCATCACCACCCTCTGGTCCGCCTCCCGGGGCGTGATGGCAGTGGAGCGGGGGCTGAATCAGGTATATTCTTCCGAACATAAGATCGGCTATATCCGTCTGCGTCTGATCTGCTATTTTTATACAGTTTTTTTCCTGGCTGTCATGCTGGTGGCGCTGATTCTGCTGGTATTCGGCAACAACATCCAGATGTTTCTGGAAGATCAGATTCCGAGGATCCGGGATTTTTCCATCCTGGTCGTCGGAATCCGGACCTTCTTGTCCTCTTTTGTGCTGACCGGATTTTTTATGGTGCTGTACCGCTTTTTCCCCAACAGGAATGTCACATTGCTGAATCAGTTTCCCGGAGCCATTTTCGCCACCTTCGGATGGTCCCTGTTTTCCTTTGTGTACTCTATCTATATCTCTTACTTTTCCAACTTTTCATCCACCTATGGCAGCCTGGCAGCTATCGTCCTGATTATGCTGTGGCTGTATATCTGTATGAATATCACACTGCTGGGAGCAGAAATCAACGTGTTTCTGGAAAAACTGTCCTGAGATCAGTCCACTCTCGCTACGATTTCGTTCTGATTCTTGTAGATGGAACCGGGTCTGACAAAGCCTCTCACCATGGACAGGGGATAAATGATACAGTCTCTTCCCACCACGCTGCCCGGGTTCAGGACGGTTCCACAGCCAACCTCCACATTATCGCCCAGCATGGCACCGAATTTTTTCAGGCCGGTCTCGATCCGCTCTGTTCCTGCCTTTACCACTACCAGTTTTTTGTCTGATTTGACATTGGATGTGATGGAGCCGGCTCCCATGTGGGAGCGGTATCCCAGGACAGAGTCCCCCACATAGTTATAATGGGGTACCTGTACATTATCGAACAAAATCACATTTTTCAGCTCGGTAGAATTTCCCACCACACAGTGATCTCCCACCAGAGCGCTGCCCCGAATAAAGGCACAGTGGCGCACTTCCGTCTCCTCGCCAATAATGGCCGGTCCGTGGATATAGGCGGTGGGAGCTACCTGAGCAGATTTGGCAATCCAGACATCCTCCTCCACCTGATCATACCGGTCTGCCGGCAACGTCTTCCCGATTTCGATAATGGTGTCACGGATCTTCGCCAGTGCCTGCCAGGGATACTCCACTGACTCCAGCAGTTTCTTCGCCCTGGTATGTTCCAGGCTATACAGTTCCTTTACGCTCATTTCCTTCATGATTTTTCACTCTCCTTCTTTTCTTTTTTTTCTGTCTGATAATACTGGCGGACCAGCGTGAAATTATGCAGCAGGAGGCGACGGTAATTGTTCTCCGTCACCTTCCCGGTTCTCCGCCTGATAAAACCCTCCAGCTTCTCCATATATTCATCTGGGGTGATCTGCCCGTTGGCCACATAAGTCAGACCCTTCTCCCAGCTGGCCGTCAGCTCCGGATTCAGCAGCTGGCTGATGGATGCATTTACCACCTCATATACCAGTTCCCCAAACAGGGTGGGGGAGATCGCCTGGGTTTTTTTATTCAGTTCCAGGTACTGGATATTTACCAGCTTTTTTAAAATCTCTGCCCTTGTCGCAGATGTTCCGATCCCGCTGCCCTTGATCTGGGCGCGCAGGTCCTCGTCCTCGATCAGCTGCCCCGCATTCTCCATCGCCAGAATCATAGAGCCTGAGGTGTACCGTTTCGGCGGCGTGGTCTCCCCTTCCCTGATCTCCAGCTTTTCTACCGGCAGTGCCATGCCCTTTTTCAGCTTTTTCAAAGCCTCAAAAAGAGCCGGGTTTTTACAGTCCTCCTGGTCCTGCTTTTTCCCCGCGCCGGCCACCTTCAGATACCCTTCCTCCGCCAGCACCCGGACACTGGCAAAAAAATGTTCCTCCCGGATGGTCATCTCGATCGAGATCTTTTCATATACCGCGCCAGGGAAAAAAATGCTCAGAAACCGGCGGACGATCCGCTCATATACCTGCACAGACTGCCGGGGCAATCGGCTCAGGCCGCTGATACCCTGCCCGGTGGGAATGATGGCATAGTGGTCTGTGATCTGTTTGTCATTGACATAGCGGGTTTTTGCCAGGCCCTGGTGTCGGTTCTGGTTCAGAATCTCCTCCGCTGCCCATTTCACCCCCGGAATCTGGGTCAGCCCCCGGATATTTTTCCCGATCTCCTTCGCCACCGCCGTCGACAAAACTCTGGCGTCGGTTCTGGGATAGGTTACCAGCTTTTTTTCATACAATTCCTGGGCGATCCGCAGCGTCTCGTCAGGACTGATTTTAAACATACGGGAACACTCATTCTGCAGTTCTGCCAAATTAAACAGCAAAGGCGGATTTTTCTTTTCCTTTTTCCGCTGGATGGCAGCAATTACAGCCGATACCGGCAGCTCCTCCTTCAGGTACTGAATCAGCTCCTCGGCTGGCTCCCGTTTCGTAAAACCGTTATCCTTATACAGCAGAGGGCTGTTTTCATACCGGCTCCCCTTCACCGCTTTCCACTCACTGTCAAAAACAGCCTCTTTCTCCCCGCTCTCTCCCCCGCCGCTTTGGACACTGACAGTGGCTGCTGCCTTATAAAAAGGAGTTTTCACAAAATCCCTGATTTCCCGCTCCCGCCGGACCACCATGCCCAGAACACAGGTCATCACCCGCCCCACAGACAGCACGCTTCGGTCTCTTCCCAGGAAATCGGATATTGTGTTACCGTATTTCAGAGTCAGAAGACGGGAAAAGTTTATCCCCATCAGATAGTCTTCTTTTGCCCGCAGATATGCAGAATCTGACAGGTGGTCATATTCTGACAGATCCTTTGCCTCACGGATGCCTCTGAGAATCTCCTCCTCAGTCTGGGAGTCAATCCATACCCGTTTTCTCATTTTTCCTGACACTCCTGCCATCTGCTCTACAAGCCGGTAGATATACTCCCCTTCCCGCCCGGAATCGGTGCAGACATAAATAACTGTTACATCCCTGCGATTCAGCAGGCCGCTGACAATCTCATATTGCTTTTTCACACTGTCGATCACTTCATAGAGGAATACCTCCGGCAGAAAAGGAAGGGTGCTCAGACTCCATCTTTTCAATGCCGGATCGTAAGCCTCCGGATAACTCATGGTTACCAGATGCCCCACACACCAGGTTACCACAGATTGATCTGATTCCAGATAACCGTCCCTCCGCCCGAAATTTTCCTTCAGCGCTTTTGCGAATTCCTGAGCTACGCTTGGTTTTTCTGCTATATATAATGCTTTGGCCATGTTCCATACCTCCAGAAAACTGACATCTGACAGAACAGGCCGCCCTCAGACAGAAGGCGGCCAGATCCTTTTCTTTTATGGCAGTACGTCAGCGGCACACAGCTTTTTCTTCAATTTCTGCAGCCGGACGTATGCAGAACTACTGGACAGTAATAACCTGCATAACGTTCGTCTCAATCCGGGCTCCCGGTTCAATGTCCGCAAAGCCAATACCTGCGGTAATGACAACCATATCTCCCGGCTCAATCACTTTCGCTTCTTTCGCCACTTCTACCGCATTTTCAATAATATCATCGGTATCACTCTCAAAATCACTCTTTAATGGCATAATACCCCACAGAAGCTGCATTTTACGCAGAGCAGGCCAATAAGGAGAAGTTGATACAACCATGTTCTGCGGGCGGAATTTCGATACCAGACGGGCCGTATATCCGGACATGGTAGGAATCAGAATCGCCTTGGAATTCATATGGTATGCGGTCGCTACAGCTGCATAGCTTACGGCACTGGAAATGCCTCTGGTACGATAGCTTCTCTTTTCAGCCAGAATACTCTCATAATCCAGATGATCCTCTGAGGTCAGAGCAATTTTGTGCATCATCTGCACAGACTCTACAGGATATTTTCCCATAGCAGTCTCACCGGACAGCATGATTGCGTCAGTTCCGTCATAAATAGCAGTTGCCACATCACTTACCTCTGCTCTGGTAGGGCGGGGATTGGTAATCATGGAATTCAGCATCTGAGTCGCTGTAATAACCGGTTTGAAAGCATCATTACATTTTTTGATAATAATTTTCTGAATGTAAGGCACTTCCTCTGCAGGAATTTCCACACCCAGATCACCCCGGGCTACCATAATGCCGTCAGCAGCCTTCAGGATGGAATCTATATTATCTACGCCTTCTCGGTTCTCGATCTTGGCAATTACCTGCATATCAGAATGATTTTCCCACAGGATATGTTTGATTTCTGTGATGGCGTCCGCGTTTCTGACAAAGGAAGCAGCGATGAAATCGAAGCCCTGTTTGATACCGAAAAGAATATCTTCTCTGTCTTTTTCAGTAATCGGCGGCAGGCCCAGTTTTACATTGGGAACATTAACGCCTTTGCGCATTCCCAGTTCTCCGCCGTTCATAATCGTACAGACAATGTCTGTCTCTGTCAGTTCATCTACTTTCAGCTCCAGCAGGCCGTCATCGATCAGGATCGTGTCGCCCACTGTCAGATTCTGAGGCAGATCAGCATAATTCACATGTCCGATTTTCTCATCACCGATCACATCTTTGGTGGTCAGCACATAAGTATCTCCTGTGTGAAGGGTTACGCTTTTATTGTTTTTCAAAAGGCCTGTTCGAATCTCCGGGCCTTTTGTATCCAGAAGGGCCGCTACCGGAATTCCCAGCTCGTCTCTCAGCTCCTTCAGCATATCCAGACGGGCTTTCTGCTCCTGATAATCGCCATGGGAAAAGTTGAATCTGGCGATGTCCATTCCATTCAGAATTAAAGCTTTCATCACCTCGCGGTCGTCAGAATTCGGCCCGAGGGTACAGATGATTTTTGTTTTTCTCATCATAAGTCAGGTTCCTTTCGTTACATGTTTATGGGTATATAAATGATCCTGGCAGTATTCATACATGCCGTCACATTTTGAACAATAGCGAAATTCCAGGTTATCCCCGTCCAGTTCTGTCCTTCCACAGACAGCGCACTTATGCCTGGGGGCACCGGATTTTGGCGCGGCCTTTTTCACCTTTGTCTGATAGACGATTTTCCGTTTCATCTGTTTCGGAGACAAATGGCGCATACTCTTCATGCTGAAGAAAAATAGCAGAAAATTCCCCGTGGAAACCAGAGCCGACACTGCGGATACCAGAGAAACCGGCAGTCCGAAACTGGCCAGAGTCAGCAGGGTTCTGAAGGACAGTATCGGAGACAGAAGTCCCAGCACAATCACCAGACCGAAATAAATGCCTTCCAGAATGGCAAACCACTTCACTTTAATGGGAATAATCCAGAACAGCAGCACCTGCATATCGGGAAACTCTGTCGCAAAAGCAAAAAACAGCGACAGATTCAGATATGAAGTGCCCATGGAAATATTAACGCCAAAGATCAGATAAATCAGCAGGGCTGCGATCACATGCAGCAGCATGCCGGTAAAAAAATACAGGTTAAACATAAAAGAACCCCACCTGTATTCCAGATTTTTACCAATGACATAGTAAAAAATCAGATAAATCAGCAGGGATAGAATGTTTGTCGCAGGAGGCTGCAGAATAAAGGTCACAATCCTCCACACCTGTCCATGAAGAATCGCCTCCGCATTCAGACTCAGATAATTTTCATATATACCGCTTCCGGACGCCATCAGAATGAAACCGACAGCATACAGTCCGATAATATACATCATCAGATTGGGTATGGCATATTTTCCGAACTTTCGTTCCAGTTTTGAAATCCAGCTGTTCATTGAAATCCTTTCCATATATTATATTTGGCTTTTCTATGCAATAGACCAGAGGTATCTGCAATTTGCAGTATTCCACCGTCAGAACATATTCGTCCGGATAAAAATCCAGACAACAATCAGGGATACCACAATAGAAAATAAAATCACACCGCAGAACCCCCACTGGCTGCTGGCAAAAGGCACCCCTGCCAGGTTCACATTCATGCCATAAAAACTGGCGATCATGGTAGGGATAGACATTACAATGGTAACAGAAGCCAGAAATTTCATCACAACATTCAGATTATTGGAAATTATGGAGGCAAAAGCATCTCTTGTACCACTCAAAATACCGCTGTATATATTCGCCATCTCGATGGCCTGCTTGTTCTCGATGATAACATCCTCCAGAAGATCCTCATCTTCCGGATACTTTTTAATACGTTCTGTACGCAGCAGCTTTTCCAGCACTACTTCATTGGATCGGAGGGATGTGGTAAAATAAACCAAGCTTTTCTCCAGTTCCAGCACCTCAATCAGCTCTTCATTCTTCGAAGACCGGTTCAGCCGCATTTCCACCTCTTCACTTTTCTTATCGATAATGCGCAGATAATGGAGATACCATGAGGCATTTTTATAGAGGATCTGGAGAATAAAACGGGTTTTCCAGTGAGTATTGAAATTTCTGACTCTTCCTTCCATAAAAGCAGTCAGAATCGGTGTTTCCACCAGACATACCGTAATCATAATCTCATCCTTCATGATGATGCCCATGGGGATGGTGCCGTACCAGTCCTTCTCATTTCTCTCTTCAATAATAGGGATATCCACCAGTATCAGCGTATAGGCATCTTCCACCTCCACACGGGAACGTTCCTCCTCATCCAGGGGGGCCTTCAGATCATCAATATCGATTTCATAGCGGGCAGAAATCGTCAGAATCTCCCCTGCCGTCGGATTCGTCAGGGCGATCCAGCCGCCGTTGCGGGGGCTTTTCTCTTCCTGAATTTTTCCATCAACCGACATAAAATATCTTACCATAACCAGCGCTCCACATCTTTGTTTAACTTTTGCACATAACTATATCCATTATATTTGTTCTCTCCAACTTTGTCAAATAGAACCATTCCCGATTCATGTTAAAGAAATTTAACATAATACACAAAGGATATCTTCCGCTTCTTTATAAATATATTAGAATGTAGAAATCGCCAGTTTACAAATATAAAATAATGTTTCTTGTCTTTTTTTGAAATATGCTATATAATGTCTGGCGTGCAGAAGTTTTCAAACCGTCCCCGCAGCGGACGGTACTGTTGCTCAAAGTGAACGCTTTAACCATTAAGTGGAACGGGAGGAACTATGGATCAATATAATATTCTGGGAATTGATATCGGATCGACCACAGTAAAAATCGCTGTGATCTCACAGGATTATCAGCTCCTTTTTTCAGATTACAAACGCCATTACGCAAATATTCAGGAGACTCTGGCAGAGCTGATAGGGGAAGCCCGAAGCCAGCTGGGTGAAATGAAAATATCAGCTGTGATCACCGGCTCCGGCGGCCTGTCTCTCTCCAAGCATATGGACGTTCCCTTCGTACAGGAAGTAGTAGCGGTGTCCACTGCCCTGCAGGACTATGCCCCTCAAACGGATGTCGCCATCGAACTGGGCGGCGAGGACGCAAAAATTATCTATTTCAGCAACGGCATTGACCAGCGTATGAACGGAATCTGTGCGGGCGGCACCGGATCTTTCATTGACCAGATGGCGTCTCTCCTTCAGACTGATGCCGCAGGTTTAAATGAATACGCAAAAAATTACAAAGCAATTTATCCGATCGCGGCCCGCTGCGGCGTGTTCGCAAAATCAGACATTCAGCCGCTGATCAATGAGGGGGCTACCAAGGAGGATCTGGCTGCCTCCATTTTCCAGGCAGTGGTGAATCAGACGATATCCGGCCTGGCCTGCGGAAAGCCGATTCGGGGCAATGTTGCCTTCCTGGGCGGCCCTCTTCACTTCCTGCCGGAACTGAAAAACGCGTTCATCCGCACTCTGAAGCTGACAGACGACGCAGTTATCGCGCCTGAACACTCTCATCTGTTTGCAGCCATCGGCGCAGCAATGAACCATGATCCCAATCAGATTACAGACATTTCTTCCCTCCAGAGGAGGCTGGAGGAGGGTGTCCGGCTGGAAAGCGAAGTCAAACGGCTGAAACCCCTTTTCGCCAGCCAGGAAGAATATGATGAATTTACCCGCCGCCATGCCCAGCACTGTGTTGCCACCGGCGATCTGGAAACCTATGAGGGCAACTGTTTCCTGGGTATCGATGCCGGATCCACCACAACAAAAGTGGCTCTGGTAGGAGAAGACGGACGGCTCCTCTATTCCTTCTATTCCGGCAACAACGGCAGCCCTCTGGCCACTGCTCTGCGGGCGATGAAGGAAATCAACGACTTGATGCCGGAGTCGGCGCAGATCGCCTGGTCCTGCTCCACCGGATACGGGGAGGCCCTGCTGAAAGCCGCGCTGATGCTGGATGAGGGAGAAGTGGAGACAGTCTCCCACTACTATGCCGCATCCTTTTTCGCCCCGGATGTGGACTGTATTCTGGACATCGGCGGTCAGGATATGAAATGCATCAAAATCAAAAATGGTACGGTGGACAGCGTACAGCTGAATGAAGCCTGCTCATCCGGCTGCGGCTCCTTTATCGAAACCTTCGCCAAATCCCTGAACTACAGCATTGAAGATTTCGCAAAAGCTGCCCTTTTCGCCCCCAGTCCCATTGACCTGGGAACCCGCTGTACCGTATTTATGAATTCCAATGTAAAACAGGCTCAAAAAGAAGGAGCCTCCGTGGCAGATATCTCTGCCGGCCTGGCATACTCTGTTATCAAGAATGCATTATATAAGGTAATAAAAATTACAAATGCTTCCGATTTGGGAAAATGTGTCGTTGTACAGGGCGGTACTTTTTACAATGACGCTGTTTTGCGCAGTTTTGAATATATTTCCGGCTGCGAGGCGGTACGCCCCGACATCGCCGGCATCATGGGCGCTTTCGGCGCGGCTCTCATCGCCAGAGAACGCTACGATGGCAGCAGAACCACTTCCATGCTGCCTATGAAAAAGATTCTGAACCTGACTTATGATACCAAACTTGCCAGATGCAAAGGCTGCACCAATAACTGTCTGCTGACCGTCAACCGTTTTTCAGGCGGGCGTCAGTTTGTTTCCGGCAATCGCTGCGAGCGGGGATTGGGGAAGGAAAAGAATAAAGAAAATATTCCAAACCTTTTTGACTATAAAAACAAACGGGTCTTTTCCTATGAATCACTGCCGGCGGATCTGGCCGTGAGAGGTACTGTCGGTATTCCCAGAGTGTTGAATTTTTATGAAAATTACCCGTTCTGGGCAGTATTTTTCAAAGAACTGGGATATCGGGTGATTCTTTCTCCTCCCTCCACCCATAAGCTGTATGAACTGGGCATTGAATCCATCCCCAGTGAGTCAGAATGTTATCCGGCGAAGCTGGCTCATGGTCATATTAACTGGCTGCTGCGCCAGCCCATTGACTTCATCTTCTATCCCAGCATTCCTTATGAGCGCTGTGAGATCGAAGGAGCTGCCAATCACTATAATTGTCCGATGGTAACCTCTTACTCGGAAAATATCAAAAACAACATGGAGGAGCTGCAGGATTCTCCAATTAAGTTTTACAATCCTTTTATGGCTTTCACCAATGAACAGGTGCTGACAGAACGGCTGACTGCTTTTTTTGGAGAAACTTTCCAGATTCCGCCGGAAGAAGTACAGGCAGCAGCTCATAAAGGGTGGGAAGAACTGGAGGCAGTTCGCCAGGATATCTGCCGGAAAGGTGAAGAAACACTGAAATATCTGGAGGAGACCGGAAAACACGGCATCGTCCTTGCAGGACGCCCTTATCATCTGGATCCTGAAGTAAATCATGGCATTCCTGAACTGATTACCTCCTACGGCATTGCAGTACTGACAGAAGATTCCGTTTCTCATCTGGCACCGGTGGAGCGGCCGCTGATCGTTATGGATCAGTGGATGTATCACTCCCGGCTGTATGCAGCGGCAAATTTTGTCAAAACCAGAGACGATCTGGATCTGATCCAGCTGAATTCCTTTGGATGCGGTCTGGACGCAGTTACCACTGATCAGGTCAGCGATATCCTGACCCATTCCGGAAAAATCTATACAGTGCTGAAAATCGACGAGGTAAACAATCTGGGCGCCGCCCGAATCAGAATCCGCTCCCTTCTGGCAGCTATCCGTGTACGGAAAAATAAAGGTGCTGAACGTCATATTGTCTCTGCTGCTTTTAAGAGAGTGGAGTTTACCAAAGAAATGAAAAAGGATTACACCATCCTCTGTCCCCAGATGTCTCCGATCCACTTCGATCTGCTGGAAGCCGCCATCAAGTCCTGCGGCTACAATATCGAAGTGCTTCAGAATGACAATAAAAGCGCCATCGACGTGGGACTCCAGTATGTGAACAACGATGCCTGCTATCCCTCCCTGATCGTGGTGGGACAGATCATGGAAGCCCTCCTGTCCGGGAAATATGACCTGAATAAAACAGCAGTCTTTATGTCCCAGACCGGCGGCGGATGCCGGGCATCCAACTATATCGGCTTTATCCGGCGGGCACTGGAACGGGCAGGCATGAGTCAGATCCCGGTCATCTCCCTGAGCGCCCAGGGCCTGGAATCCAACGAAGGTTTCCACTTTACAGTGCCGATGCTGTCCAAAGCAATGCAGAGCATAGTGTACGGCGATGTATTTATGCGGGTACTGTACCGGGTACGGCCCTATGAGATGACGCCGGGCTCAGCCAATGCCCTTCATGAGAAGTGGAAAAAGATCTGTATCCGCTCTCTGACGAAAAAGGTCGGCTCCCTCAACGATTTCCGCCGGAATGTGCGGGGCATCATCCGGGATTTCGAGCAGCTCCCTGTCCACGAGGATATGGTGAAACCCAGAGTCGGCATTGTCGGAGAAATTCTGGTGAAGTTCTCTCCCACTGCCAATAACCACCTGGTGGAGCTGCTGGAATCAGAGGGGGCAGAGGCAGTAATGCCTGATCTGATGGATTTCCTCCTCTACTGCCTGTACAATACTAATTTCAAGGCAGAGAATCTGGGCTTTAAGGAATCCACTGCACGTCTGTGCAACCTGGGGATTTCCCTGTTGGAAATGTTCCGGAAAACTGCCAGAAAGGAATTTGAGCAAAGCGGCCGTTTTACTCCTCCTGCCAGAATTCAGGATCTGGCTGCATATGCCCAGGACTATGTCTCTCTGGGCAACATGACCGGGGAAGGCTGGTTCCTGACAGGAGAAATGCTGGAACTGATCCACAGCGGCGTCAACAACATTATCTGCACCCAGCCCTTTGGCTGTCTGCCCAACCATGTGGTGGGCAAGGGTGTTATTAAAGAACTGCGCCGCACTCATCCGGAATCCAATATCATCGCGGTAGACTACGATCCTGGCGCCAGTGAAGTTAACCAGCTGAATCGAATCAAGCTGATGCTGGCTACAGCCAAGAAAAACCTGAAAGCAAAAGAAACTGTACACTGATTTCACTATTTATCTTAAATGTCAGTCTAAAATTTAAAAAGCGGAGATTTCTTTTCAGGAAGAACAGCTCCTGAAAAGAAATCTCCGCTTTTTTATCATTAAATATCAGCGACACTACTGTGTCACAATCGTTTTCCCGTCTTTGTCCAGCAGCGGAGTAAAACCTGCCGCATTTCATTATGCGATCAGAATGCCTGGGCCTGCTTTCTCGGTCTGCTACAGAAAAAAATATGCCAGTACAATAATTCCCAGAATGATCCGGTAAACGCCGAAAACCGTAAAATCATGTCTGCGCACATAGCCCATCAGAAAACGAATCGCCATCACAGAGACCAGGAAAGCCACAACGGAACCAACAATCAGAATCATCAATTCATTGGTGGTAATGCCGACGCCGCTCTGGATGAATTTGAGCACCTTGATCAGGCTGGCACCGAACATAATGGGAGCAGAAAGGAAAAAAGAAAATTCTGCCGCCACCGTTCTGGATACCCCCAGCAACATAGCGCCGAGAATTGTTGCTCCTGACCGGGATGTGCCTGGAATCAGCGCCAGACACTGAAAAAGTCCGATACCGAAAGCCATGGGATAAGACAGCTGACTGAAATTTCTGACACTGAATTCCCTTCTTCGGTTGCGCCGTTCCAGCAGAATGAAGAAAACACCGTAGAGAATCAGCATAACGGCAACCACCACACTGTTATAAAAATGTGCATCAAACCAATCGTTAAACAACACACCGAGGATTCCTGCCGGAATGCAGCCAATGATAACTTTGCCCCACAGTTTAAACGTTTCATTTTTCTGTTTCGGGGATTTCCTTCCACAAAAAGGATTCAGCTTTTCAAAAAATAACAGGCATACCGCCAGAATCGCTCCCAGCTGAATAACCACCAGAAACATCTCATTAAATTCCGGAGATACGTTTAAAGGGAACCACTCTTCCACCAGAATCATATGGCCTGTGCTGCTGATTGGCAGCCATTCGGTAATTCCTTCTACAATTCCTAATAAAATAGCTTTCAACAGTTCTGTCATTGACATGATGTCCTCCAACATTATTTTCTTATATTTTCGATCTGCCAGTCAATAGGCTCCAGACCGTTCTTCACCAGGAAGTCGTTGGCAGCGCTGAAATGGCCGCAGCCGAAAAATCCCCGGTAGGCTGACAGAGGGCTGGGATGAGGCGCTTCCAGAATCAGATGCCTGGGGTTGTTCAGCATTGACTTTTTTGCCTGTGCCGGGCGTCCCCATAACATGTAGACTACAGGCCGGTCTATTTCGTTTACCGCCCGGATTGCAGCGTCAGTAAACTCCTCCCAGCCGATACCCCTGTGAGAATTGGCCATATGGGCCCGGACAGTCAGCACTGTATTCAGCAGCAATACACCCTGATCCGCCCATTTTTTCAGATATCCATTGTCCGGAATATAACAGCCCAGCTCATCATGAAGCTCCTGATAAATATTTACCAGAGACGGTGGAATCTCCACGTCCGGCTTCACAGAAAAGCACAGCCCGTGAGCCTGCCCGTCATTGTGATAGGGGTCCTGACCCAAAATAACCACCTTTACCTTGCTGTATGGGGTAAAGGCAAAGGCGTTAAAAATGTCATCCGCATTGGGGAAAATTTTTCTGGTCTCGTACTCTTCCTTTACAGTGCGATACAATTTCGCATAATAAGGCTTTTTAAATTCCGGCTGCAAAGGAGCCAGCCAGTCATTGCTGATCGCCGCCATATTAACCCTCTCTTTCGTATTTTGCCATCCTTTCCTATAATCGGACAGGAATTTCTTTATTTCGCAGGTATTTTTTTAATTCTCTGATCTCCAGTTCCTTATAGTGAAACAAAGAAGCTGCCAAAGCCGCATCTGCACCGCCTTCTGTCAACGCCTCATAAAAATGTTCCATCGTTCCCGCACCGCCGGAAGCAATAACAGGCACCGGCACTGCATCCGCAATTGTTCTGGTCAGCTCAATATCATAGCCCGCCTTCGTCCCGTCACAGTCCATGCTGGTCAGAAGAATTTCTCCCGCCCCCAGCTCACAAACCCGGACAGCCCACTCTGCAGCATCGATTCCCATATCTACCCGCCCGCCATTCTTATAGACATTCCATCCTGACTGGTCCGCCCGCCTCTTGGCATCAATAGCTACAACAACACATTGACTGCCAAACTTGTCTGCCGCCTCACTGATCAGCTCAGGCCGGTTCAGTGCCGCTGAATTGACTGATATTTTATCCGCCCCTTCCCGCAGCAGAGAACGGAAATCTTCTACAGTGCGGATTCCTCCCCCCACTGTAAAGGGAATAAACACCCGTTCCGCCACTTTCCTGACCATATCTGTCACTGTATTCCGGTTATCGGAGGATGCGGTGATATCCAGAAATACCAGTTCGTCCGCCCCGGCTCTGTCATAAGCCGCTCCGATCTCCACCGGGTCGCCGGCATCCTTCAGATTGACAAAATTGACGCCCTTCACCACCCGGCCATTATGTACATCCAGACAAGGAATAATTCTCTTTGTATGCATATCTTCCTCCTTATTTCGATTCTGTAAGTGCCGCGAAATTCCGCAGGATTTCCAGCCCTACTTCACTGCTTTTCTCTGGATGAAACTGACATGCGAAGATATTATTCTTTTCCACTGACGCGTGAATCGGCACCCCATACTCCGTCTGTGCAGCTACAATGCTCTCATCAGAAGCCTTCAAATAATAAGAATGGACAAAATATACATAAGAGCCCTGAGGGATTCCCTGAAACAATCGCTTCCCCGGACAGATATCCAGTGAATTCCACCCCATATGGGGAATCTTTCTGCCTTCTCCCTCCGGTATGCGCAAAATGCGACCGGGCAGCAATCCCAGTCCCGGTACGCCCGGACTCTCCTCGCTGGACTCAAACAACAGCTGCAGTCCCAGGCAAATGCCGAGGAACGGTTTTTGGCTCGCCGTGTAATCCCGGATTACATCGATCAGGCCGAACCGTTTCAGATTATTCATGGCGTCACCAAACGAGCCTACACCGGGAAGAATCACGCTCTCTGAGGCCATAATCATCTGCGGGTCTCTGGTCACAACCGCCTCTTTCCCCAGATATGCCAGCGCTTTCTGGACACTTTTCAAATTTCCGGCATCATAATCAATAATTCCAATCATACGTTAGCCCCATAATTTTATTTCATATTATTTTTATACTTTTGACACGCTTTTAATTTTACCATAATTTATTTCAATGCACAACATGGAGAGACTCTGTATTTTCATATTCTATCTTGAAGATAAAATAAGGACTGTCACAATATGACAGTCCTCTTATCTTATGTCCTTTACTAATTCCTTTGTACATTTTTCACTCTTTTGTATCTTCAACAACACTCAGTATGTAAGGAAGGCTTACACCCTCAAAACCGCACACTGAAAATCTACATCTCACTTCCTATTCCCTTTACCGCTTCCCACGACTTCGGTCAAGCTTCCAACCTATTAGTATCAGTCAGCTCCACACGTTGCCGCGCTTCCACCTCTGACCTATCTACCTCGTCGTCT
>CAJFOT010000127.1 GCA_904397815.1 Candidatus Paralachnospira sangeri | reverse complement strand
GGCCTGATTATAAATTCTTAGCGGGCAGGCAGGCCCTTTTCCAGGCGAATGCAGGCGCTCAACGCCTGCATGAGAGATTTTCGTTCGGAAAAAGTATCAGACTTTTTCTGAACATAAAATCGGTCCTGGAAAAGGGTCTGCCTGGCTGCTTAGAATTTATTCAGGCCGGGAACAAAGGCGTTAAAGGGCAGGGCTGTCCGGCTCCGGTGTTCTGCCGTGGCTGCTGATGCCGTCCGGGCTGCGTAAATCCCCTTTCAATTCTTCACATACCGCTGTCCCCAATGGGAAAAATGTGATACAATGATAGAAATATCTGATGGAGGAATAGGGCTGTCGGTGACGCCTGATAGAGTATGAAATATTTTCGTTGTGACAGAGCAGACTGCGGCTATATTGCGGCGGGCAGTCAGCCGGATAAATGTCCGGACTGCGGGGGCACCGGATTTACAGAAATAGAGGAAAGGGATCTGAGCGGTTATGACTGGTCGCTGGTAGGCACGCAGATGCTGCGGGACGGTAATGAGAAGGAAGCTTATCAGTGTTTTCGCCGGGCAGCTATGGAAGGAGATCTGTGGGGCATCGCCAATCTTGGATGGTGCGTGGAGTCCGGCACAGGGACAGAGGCGGATGAGAAGCAGGCTTTCTGGCTGTATGAGCAGGCGGCGGCTCAGGGCTATGTGCCGGCAATCTGCAATATGGGATATTGTTTTGAATATGGCATCGGCATCGAGCGGGATCCGGAGAGCGCAGCGGCATGCTACCGGGAGGCGGCGATGGCAGGGCAGCCCAGAGCCCAGCTGCTGCTGGGGCTCTGCTGCCGGAGAGGAAAGGGAACGGAGCAGAATCTGGAAGAGGCTGCCGGCTGGTTTTTGAACGCTGCCTGCCAGGGAAATACGTCAGCCCAGACGGAGCTGGGCCGGTGTTATGAATATGGTACCGGCGTGGAAAAGAGCGAGGAGCTGGCGGCGAAATGGTACGCAAGGGCGGCGGAAGCAGGAGACGCAGACGGGTTATGCTGTCTGGGCGTCTGCTATGAACATGGGATCGGTGTGGAGACTGACCCGAAAAAAGCGGTGGAGCTGTATGAGGCGGCTGCCCTGCAGGAGGATCCCAGGGCCCAGTGCAATCTGGCCTATTGCCTTTATGCCGGCATCGGCACAGAGAAAGATATTCAGAAGGCAGTGCTCTGGTATGATCGTTCTGCCCGGAAAGGATATCCCAGAGCATTGTTTAATCTGGGCCGCTGCTATGAAGAAGGGGAGGGGACAGAGAAAAACCCGGAAAAGGCGGCTGCCCTGTACCGGATTGCGGCAGAGCGGGATTATCCCAGTGCCCAGATCAATTTGGGCTATTGTTATGAATATGGCATAGGTGTGGAAAAAAATCTGGAGGAAGCTACTTATTGGTATCTGGAGGCAGCAGAAAATGATATCCCTCAGGCTCAGTATAATATCGGTATCTGCTACAGCGAAGGGAGAGGCGTTTCCCAAAGCTGGGAGAAGGCGGTTTACTGGTACCGGAAGGCGGCGGATCAGGAACACAGCGGCGGGCTTTATAGTCTGGGACGCTGCTATGAAAAGGGGACCGGTATAGGACAAAGCTGGGAAGAGGCAGTCCGCTGCTATCAGAGGGCGGTTCAGCTGGAGTATGTGCCGGCTATGTTCAGCCTGGCCCTGTGCTGTGAGCAGGGAACCGGTATTCCAAGGGATCAGGAGAAAGCGGCCTCTTTGTATCAGCAGGCGGCGGAAGCCGGCCATGTCAGCGCTCAGGTTAATCTGGGCTTCTGCTATGAGCGAGGCAGCGGCGTGGAGCAAGATTTCAAAAAGGCAGCGTACTGGTATGAAAGGGCCGCTCAGGAAGGCGATCCTCAGGCCCAGCATAATCTGGCTCTCTGCTATGACAATGGTGAGGGAGTGGAGCAGGATGAGGAGAAGGCTGTCTACTGGTATCAGCTGGCAGCAGCCCAGGGACATGCCGGTGCCATGCATAATCTGGGATTGTGCTTTCTGGATGGAACCGGCACGCAAAAGAATCCTGAGCGGGCTGTCAGCCTGTTCCGCCAGTCGGCAGAGGCGGGAAATACCTACGCCCTCACCAGCCTGGGCTGGTGCTATGAGACCGGCACCGGGGTGGAGCAGAGCTGGGAGGAAGCAGTCCGCTGCTACCGCCAGGCTGCAGAGGCGGGAAGGGCGTCCGGTCAGTGCAACCTGGGCTGGTGCTATGAGTGGGGAAAAGGTGTTAAAGAGGATAAAGTCCAAGCAGTTTACTGGTACCGCCAGGCTGCCGGTCAGGGACTGAGCCGGGCGCAGTGTAATCTGGGCTGGTGCCTGGAAAATGGGATCGGCACTGAGGTGGATTATCAGGAAGCTGTCCAGTGGTATCGGAAAGCGGCTGATCAGAATGATGACCGGGCCCAGTGCAATCTGGGCGAATGTTATCGTCTGGGTAAGGGTACAGAGGTAGACTACCAGGAAGCGATCCGTCTGTATCGCCTGTCGGCTGCCCAGAATAATGAATACTCCCTCTATAATCTGGGTGAGGTTTATGAATTGGGGCAGGGGGTTGCGCCGGACTTCCGGAAGGCGCTGGAATATTATGAGCAGTCATTGAAAGCCGGCTATGCAGAAGCGGCTGAGGCGGTGCAAAGAGTAAAAAAGAAACTGAGCGAGAAGTAAGTTATATGCTGCTGTAGAAATCTACAGCAGCATTGTGATGTGATGGGCGGTGGAACAAAGGATAAATCCGCACAGGGCGGGTATCAGAATACTCAGCAGTGTCCATCGGAATTTTCCGGTTTCTTTGTAGATAGTAATGCAGGTGGTGGAACATGGCCAGTGGGTCAGGGAAAAAAGAATGGTGCACAGGGCGGTAGACGCTGTCCACCCGTTTGCTGCGAAAATCTGACCCAGCTGTGTATAATCCTCGATGTGAACCAGGGTGCCTGTGGATAAATAGCACATCAGTGCGATAGGAATCACGATCTCATTGGCCGGAAATCCCAGGATAAATGCCATCAGGATAATGCCATCCATCCCCATAAAGTGTCCCAGCGGTTCCAGGAAGGAGGTGCCCCAGACCAGCAGCGACTGGCCGCCGGCCTCCGTGTTGGCCAGAATCCAGATCAGAAGTCCGGCGGGAGCGGCTGCAGCGGCTGCTCTGCCCAGGACAAACAGGGTCCGGTCCAGAACAGAGCGGAGGATCACCTTCCCGACCTGAGGTTTCCGGTAGGGCGGCAGTTCCAGTGTGAAGGAAGAAGGAATTCCTTTGAGGAGCGTCTGGGATAAGAGCCAGGAAACCAGAAAAGTTATGGCGATGCCCAGGCAGATGATTGCGGCCAGGAGCAGAGCGCCGGCCAGAGAGGCTCCGACGCCTGATGTCTGAACAAAAAAGATGGCGATCAGGGCGGCCAGTGTGGGAAAACGGCCGTTGCAGGGCATGAAGCTGTTGGTCAGGATCGCGATCAGCCGTTCGCGGGGCGAGTCGATGATCCGGCATCCGGTTACGCCGACGGCATTGCAGCCCAGTCCCATGCACATAGTCAGGGCCTGTTTTCCGCAGGCGGAGCATTTTTTGAAAATGTGATCAAGATTAAAGGCGGCCCGGGGAAGATAACCCAGGTCCTCCAGCAGTGTAAACAGTGGGAAGAAAATGGCCATCGGCGGCAGCATGACGGATACGACCCAGGCGACCACCTGATAGACCCCCATGATCAGCATATCACTGAGCCAGCCTGGAATTCCTGCGGCGGCAGCCTGAGCCAGGAGGATATCCTGGAACTGAAACAAAATGTGGGACAGGGCTGCGCTGGGATAATTGGCGCCGGTGATGGTCAGCCATAGGACGGCAGTCAGCAGCAGGATCATCAGCGGCAGTCCTGTCCATCTGCCTGTGATGATCCGGTCGATCCGGCGGTCGGCCTCATGACTGTTTTTCCGGGGGCAGATGACAGTGCGGGAGGCGATCTCTTCAGCCTGTCGGATCAAAAAGATGGCCAGTTCTTCATCGCTGCGTTCGCTGTCAGCTGCGCAGGATGCCAGTATTTCCTCTCCGTCGCCGGTTCCTCCAATGTGGGAAACAGATGGCTTTTGAGGGCTGCTGCTGCACATGAGAGCTGCCTGCCTGGCCAGTTCCTCTATTCCTTCACCTCTGGAGGCGGCGCAGGGGACTGCCGGCATCCCGATCAGGCGGGAGAGAAGCGGGAAATCGATGGAAATGCCTTTGCGCCGGGCTTCGTCGCAGAGATTGACGCACAGAATGCCCCGGTCGGTGAGGCCTGCGATCTGCAGGGCCAGATTCAGGTTCCGCTCCAGGCAGGTGGCGTCGCAGACGATGATAACGGCATCGGGGTTCTGACTGCAGATGAAATCCCGGGCGATTTCCTCCTCGGCAGAATGGGCTATCAGCGAATAGGTGCCAGGCAAATCAGTCAGAATATATTCCTGTCCCTGAAAGGTGAAGGTCCCGCTGGCGCAGGCCACAGTTTTTCCCGGCCAGTTGCCTGTGTGCTGGCGCAGTCCTGTCAGCGCGTTGAACACAGTGCTTTTCCCCACATTCGGGTTTCCGGCCAGGGCGATCACTGGTTTTGTATTCATAAAAATTTTCTCACAATATCCAGATTTGTTATGTTATCATATGCGTATCAGGAGGAAATGTGTGGATTCTGTTTGTTCAATATGCAGTTCGCATGAATAAAAAAGTAAATTTTATACATGAGGCTTATTGACTTTAACACTTTAACATTTTATAATATTTTTGACTTATGATATCGCAAAGAAGCGGTGCCTGAGACTGCGTTTTTGCGGTATTTTTTGTACAATCATGAAAGGAACGAAGATAATGAAAAAGAGTATGAAAAAAATGACAGCTTTGCTGCTGGCGGCTCTGCTGGCAGTATCCATGACAGCCTGCAGCTCCGGCGGCTCCGGTGAGACCACCGCTGCGGCTGAGACCACTGCGGCAGCACAGGAGGAGAGCACAGCCGGCTCTGAAGAGACGATGGCAGCCGGCAGCGGCACAGAAGCGGCTTCCGGCGAAGGACAGGTTCTGCGGGTAGCGATGGAGTGCAGTTATGCGCCTTACAACTGGACACAGCCCACAGATGAGAACGGCGCGGTGCCTATCGCAGACAGCTCTGACTATGCCAACGGCTATGATGTTATGATGGCAAAGCACATCGCGGATACCCTGGGGTATGAACTGGAGATCGTGAAGCTGGACTGGGATTCCCTGGTGCCGGCTGTACAGTCCGGAACGGTGGACTGTGTCATTGCCGGTCAGTCCATTACCTCTGAGCGTATGCAGATGGTGGATTTCACAGAGCCTTATTACTATGCAAGCATTATCACTTTGGTGAATTCTGACAGCGAATATGCCGATGCGGCCAGTGTGGCTGATCTGGCAGGGGCAACCTGCACTTCTCAGCAGAATACTATCTGGTATGATATCTGCCTGCCGCAGATCCCGGATGTCGATATTCTGCCTGCTCAGGAATCAGCACCGGCCATGCTGGTAGCTCTGGATTCGGGAAGATGCGATCTGGTGGTAACAGATATGCCTACCGGCATGGCTGCCTGCGTAGCTTACCCCAATTTTAAATTGCTGGATTTTGCCGGCACAGACGGTGATTTCGAGGTGTCCGAGGAAGAAATAAATATCGGCATTTCTCTCCAGAAAGGAAATACAGAATTAAAGGATGCTATCAACAGCGTACTGGCTGAGATGACAGAAGATGATTTTACGGCGATGATGGACGAGGCAATCTCCATTCAGCCTCTGTCTAATTAACATGGGTTCCGGCGCGGAGGGGCACTTCCCTTCCGCGGGCCGGCACCGTTTTGGATAAAGGAGTTTACAGGCTATGAGTATGCCAGAAGATTTTCTGGGAAGAATCGGATATCTTCTTTCTATGTATGGTCCATCGTTTCTGTCAGGAGCTGGCAGAACGATGCTGATTGCGCTTGTAGGCACGCTGATCGGCTGCCTGATTGGTTTTGCGGTGGGCATCGTTCAGACGATCCCGGTTTCGAAAGAGGACCATATTGGAAAGCGTATCCTGCTGGGAATCGTGAAACTGATTCTGAATATATATGTAGAAGTTTTCCGCGGCACGCCTATGATGGCGCAGGCTATGTTTATTTATTTCGGCGCTTCTGCTGTATTTGACTTTAACATGTCCACCTGGTTTGCCGCTTTTTTTATTGTTTCAATTAATACAGGCGCTTATATGGCGGAGACAGTCAGAGGAGGCATTTTGTCTATTGACCCGGGACAGACAGAAGGAGCAAAGGCTATCGGCATGACGCATGTGCAGACAATGGTGAATGTCATTCTGCCCCAGGCGCTGCGCAATATCATGCCCCAGATTGGCAATAACCTGATTATTAACATTAAGGATACCTGCGTTCTCTCTGTGATTGGCGTAGTAGAATTGTTCTATACCACGAAAGGCGTGGCGGGAGCACTGTATACTTATTTCGAGGCATTCACCATTGCCATGGTGATTTATTTTGTCCTCACCTTTACCTGTTCGCGAATTCTGCGGGCATGGGAAAATAAGCTGGACGGACCGGATAATTATGATCTGGCGACTACGGACACGCTGGCGCATACCAGCGGTATGTATAGCTATACGGCCCCCAGAAAGGAGGATGAGTGATGAGCCAGGAAAATATGCTGGAGATTCGTCATCTGAGCAAGGCATTCGGAAAGCATGTGGTGCTGCGTGATATTGACTTTAATGTGAAGCCGGGTGACGTGACCTGCATCATCGGTGCCTCGGGCTCAGGAAAGTCCACACTGCTGCGCTGTATCAATCTGCTGGAGACGCCTACCTCCGGGCAGGTGCTGTACCACGGCGTGGATATTGCCGACCGGAAGGTGAATGCCGCTTCTTACCGCTCCAAGGTAGGGATGGTGTTCCAGAACTTTAACCTGTTCAATAATATGACAGTGCTGAACAACTGTATGGTAGGGCAGGTGAAGGTGCTGAAGAAAGATAAGGAGACTGCCAGAAAGAATGCCATGATGTACCTGGAAAAGGTAGGCATGGCTCCTTATATTAACGCAAAGCCCCGCCAGCTGTCAGGCGGCCAGAAGCAGCGTGTGGCCATCGCCAGAGCGCTGGCTATGGAGCCGGAGATGCTGCTGTTTGATGAGCCGACATCAGCCCTGGATCCTCAGATGGTAGGGGAGGTGCTTACTGTTATGCGGACCCTGGCAAAAGAAGGGCTGACCATGATCATCGTCACCCATGAGATGGCCTTCGCCCGGGATGTGTCCAGCCATGTGGTCTTTATGGCCAACGGCGTCATCGAGGAAGAAGGAGAGCCGGAGCAGATCTTCGGCGCGCCGAAAAACCAGCTGACCCGGGAATTTTTGAGCCGGTTTATGCAGGGATAAGTGAATATTCAAATTATAGGAAGACAGCTGTCTGACACAGAAAAAAGTGTTAGGCAGCTTTTTTATTTGTTTTATAGTACACAATAAATAAGCAGCATAGCCAAAAGGTTATACTCACTGAAAAAATTAGATATTTTACAATATATCATATTTTTTTTAAAATTTAAGTAATTATTACAGTAATTTTCAAAAAATACAAAAAGTAAAAACAGGAGGAAGGGTTATATGAATGAGAGTGGGATGACTGGAAAAGAACTCTATGACTATAGAGTTAAACTGTATCGTCAGGCGCATACGTTTCAAAAGCCAGAGCGCGTATTATTGAATCCGTATCTGTACGGGTGGATGTATACCGACGCGGGATATAAAGTAGCGGAAGCAGCCAGGGATTACAAAATCTGTGAGGAATGCATGGAATTGATGGCGCAAAAATATAAGATTGATGCTCTGAATATCGGCAATTCAGGTTTTCGTTTTCGTCTGCGTCTGTATGATGCGTTAGGGGGAAGTGCAAATTATTCTGCAGCCAGCGGCAGCGATAACCTGAACGCGATTTTCGAGGATCTGTTTTCGCCGGATGATTATGACGCGATGAAAGAAAATATGATGAAAACAGTATGGGAAAAAGGATTATTTAAAATGTATCCTGCAGCTAAGGAGTATACGCCGGAGCAGATGGCCCAGGCGGCGAAAGAAATGTGGCTGCTGAACAAGACGAAAAAAGAAGCGGATGCCAGAATCAGGGAAAAGTATGGTCTGCTGATTGAAAAGCAGTTTGATATGTTTAATGTTTTCTTTGATAAGCTGTTTAACTCATACCGGGGAATTAAGGGAATATCCATGGACCTCAGACGGTGTCCAGACAAAGTAGCGGAGCTGTGCGAAATAGAAGATGAAAAAATGCTTAAAAATTTTGAGAAGCAGATGGACGCTCTGGATGACGGCCCCGGCGACCTGAACTACTATGATGTTATGATTACGATGTTGGGGCATACAATATTGAATCATAAGCAGTTGGAACGTTTCTTCCTGAAGCCGATGAAAAAAGCGCTGGATATTATGGAGAAAAAGGGAAAACTGGTATTGATTCAGTGCGAAGGCAGTTTTGAACGGTTTGGAGATTTCCTGAATGATTATAAAAAAGGGACCATTAACATGATTGTAGAGATGGACGATCCCTATGTGTTGAGGAAAAAATTCCCCAATCTTGCTCTTACCGGAGGCTTAAGTGTCGATGTGATGGGCAATGGAACCCCTCAGGAGTGTGTGGATATGGCAAAACGCGCGATTGATGAACTGGGGGCGGACGGCGGACTTGTTCTGATGCCGAATAAAATGGTTTCTTATTCTTATGATATGAAATCGGAGAATTTAAAAGCAGTTGGAGAATTTGTATCCAGTTATAAAATCAATTAGGAGGAGTGTTAAATGGAAAAAAAAGACGATAAGAAAGTGGATATTACGAAATATCCGGAGGGACCGCAGGCAGTTATTCGATATATGGATTACATGCCGGAGGATGACAATGCGAGAATGTCACTTCTGATGCAGTATGTTCTGACAGCAATTCGTTAATCTTTTCGGTCAGACATATAAAACTCCAGGGGAGTGCAGAGTAACTTGAAAAAGGAGAAAACTTTACATGGAAGATAAAAAAATTCGTTTGACTTTTATGAACTATGTGGCTTTATGCGCGGCCTGCATGGTATCAGGAGCGCCCGGACTGGCAGGACCGGCGATTGCGAC
Source organism: Candidatus Paralachnospira sangeri (assembly GCA_904397815.1). Classification (GTDB taxonomy): domain Bacteria; phylum Bacillota; class Clostridia; order Lachnospirales; family Lachnospiraceae; genus Paralachnospira_A; species Paralachnospira_A sangeri. The sequence continues at coordinate 14,493 of CAJFOT010000127.1, read as the reverse complement.
ATGTATCGAGGCATTTCCAGATGTGCCCACCGCTACAATCAGAATGCTTTCCACACTGCCGAATCTGATCAGCATGTTTGTTGGTCTGGGGCTGGGAACAGTAGTGGGAAAAAAGATACCTTACAGGACAGTAAGCATTACAGGAGCGCTGCTGGTATTAATTGGTGGTATCGGGCCGTTCTTTTTCCACAGCAACTGGGGGATTGTGTTAATGTTTCGGGCAATTCTCGGACTTGGCGTAGCGACAGGAACGTATAAAGCGGCATTGATTATGCGTTCGGTTCCGGCAGACAGAAAGGCGCAGATTATTGGATATGGCCAGTCGGCTACAAATCTGATGATGGTAATTATACAGCCAATCACCGGCATGCTGGCAGATATTAAATTTTACTATGCCTTTTTGGTATATATTGTAATCGCTTTCATTTTTGTAATTGAGCTGTTTTTCCTGAAAGAGCCGCCAAAAGAAGAAATGACAGCGGATACGGAGACGAAAGAGAGCGATAAAACGCCGGCAGTCACACAGGGGAAAAGGCGGATTGCGTTTTGGATTTTTCCTCTGGCAGTGATTTCATTTTTAAATATTACGTGCCTTTATGCTTTTAATACGGGAATTTCCTCTTATGTGGTGGATAAAAATATCGGTACGGCTGTAGCGGCAGGGACAGCATTGTCAGTTTATACCTTTGCAGGTATGCTGGGAAATGTTTTCCTGAAGCAATTTACAAAAATATTTGGAAGATTTTCTATTGCAGTTACGGATGCGTGCATTATGCTGGGGCTTATTTTGCTGGTGATGGCGAATGGAATGCCTGTCATTTTTGCGGCGGCAGTCCTCTGCGGATTTGGCTATATCGTAGGAAGCACCAGTCTGCAGTATGCGGCGGGACGTGTTGCCTATCCGGCTACGCTGGTTTTATCCACGTCCATTATTACCTGTGCGTCTGGAGGAGGTTCATTCCTGTCCAGCTATTATATCGGATTGGCGCACAGTATTGTAGGCGCGCAGACCGAAGTCCAGAGCGCGTATATATTAAGTATTTTTGTATTTGCGGCACTGGCAGTGTTTGGAGTGATCTGCTCGAAAAAACTTTATGGCACAGACAAAGAAGAGTAGGACAAAACAATAGTGTTTGCGGGGGCCTGTCCCTGCGAGGTGAGCAGGCCCCGGATTTAATGGGTGTATAAATGAAGATAAAGGGGAAAAAAGAAATTCTGTTCAGCATCATGGTTCTTTGTATGTATCTGAACATTGAGAATGTGATTCCGATTATGTTTTCAAATATGTCACAGGCATTCCCCAATGCGTCCCTGATCAGCATACAGCAGATTCCGTCGGTCATGTATCTGGTAGAGAGTGCAGCGTGTTTTGCCGGCGGGTGGTTTGTCAGCAAATTATCGAAACGCAGAATCATAATCATTTTTCAGGCGGGAACGGTGGCCGGCGGACTGTTTGCTTATTTTTTCGGGACTACCGTGGCGATGCTGTATCTGTCAGCTTTTATCATTGGTTTTTCCGCTTCTCTGGTGTCTGTCATCAGCCGTTCTATTGTGGTAGAAAATTTTACAGGGGATGATGTGCCAAAAGTAATCGGGGCATCTCAGATTGCAAATAGCCTGGGGACGATGATGCTGCAGATGCTGACAGGTTACCTGGCGGTAATTCACTGGAAGATGGGTTATCTGACATTTTTGTTTGGACTGGTCTCTTTGTTTTCGGCGGTTTTCCTGCTGCCGGAAGGGCCTTTGGAGACCCGTGAGCCAAAAACAGGGCAGAGAGCCAAAATATGGACAAGGCATCTGATCCACGATATCGTGCTTACCTGTGTATTTCTGCTGGTAAATATGACGTATACATCCAATATTTCTTATTTGGTAACAGAGAGAAATTTGGGGGATTCTGTGGTGACAGGGTATCTGTCGTCTCTTCGGACAGCTTTTGTCTTTCTTGCCGCCATTTTTCTTCCGGCGGTGCTGAAGGCAGTGAAAAAATATTGTCTGACATTTTCGCTGTTATGTGTTATTGCAGGATATTTACTGGTAACAGTATCGCCGAATGTATGGATGGTGGCGGCCGGCACTGCGCTGGCCGGCTTTGGACAGGGGATTTTTACACCTGCGATTTTTGCTCATATCGCCAGACATGTGAATCAAAGTACAAACAGTATTTCACACGCGATGATTCAGGCAGCGGGAAATGCAGGAATATATCTTTACCCGTATGTGATTACGGTTCCTTCCCTGTTATTGGGGACGGCGGCAGTGTATCGCTTTGCTGTCGCACTCCCGCTTGCTATTGTACTGCTGATAGCGGAAACCATTTACCAGCACTATCAGACAGAGTATTAAGATTAGGAACAAAATAATGGACAGAAAACGATTATTTACCAATCGGACTTTAATGGCTTTGTTTATTCCGCTGATATTGGAAAAGATACTGGAATACTCTCTTGGGCTGGCAGATTCTCTGATGATCGCCCATGTGGGAGAGGCAGCGATTTCCGGGGTATCTCTGGTAGATGCGATTATGTCTCTGCTCATCAGTGTTTTTGCGGCGCTGGCTACTGGCGGTGCTGTGGCTACTGGCCAGTATCTGGGGAGCGGAGATCGGGAGAACGCCTGCAGGTCTGCAGATCAGCTGATATGGTTTACCGGAGCATGCGGGCTGGTGGTGATGGCTGCGGTTTATCTGGGAAGAACATTAATTTTGAATGTTTTATATCAGGAGATTACTGATCAGGTTCGTATTTATGCCGGTCAGTATCTGACGATTGTGGCCGTGTCAATTCCGTTTATAGGGATTTATAACGCAGGCGCAGCGCTATTCCGGGCGATGGATAACAGCAGATTGCCTCTGCAGATTATGCTGATTTCAAATATTTATGAATGTGATCGGCAATGGGATCTTATCCATTGGTCTGGGGATGGGTGTGACAGGCGTGGCGTTATCTACAGTGGTATCACGTATATTTGCCGCGGTTGTTATCCTGAGCATGGCGGCCCGACAGGAGCAGCCCGTTTATATCACACTGTCCCGGAACTTCAGGTTTTCTGCTGAATTTATCAGTAAAATTTTAAAAGTAGGACTGCCGTTCGGATTTGAAAATTGTCTGTTTTATTTCGGGCGTTTGATTCTGTCCGGTCTGGTTGCCACTTTTGGCGATGCGGCGATCGCGGCGAATTCAGTTGCGTCTACAGTAGGAAATTTTCAGATTCTTCCCGGCATGGCGATTAATTTAGGCGCTACGGCTGTAATTGCGCAATGCATTGGTGCAGAAGATACAGAGCAGGCGGTTTACTATGCGAAGAAAATACTGGGATATGTGTGGGCGGGCCATCTGGTCAGTGTGGGAGTGATTCATTTTGCGACACCGCTTATTCTGACTGTTTATTCCATTTCGCCGGATACGGCCCTGCTGGCCCGGGAGGCAATCTGGTGGCATGGACTGTTTATTATAACAATATGGCCTTTGGCCAGTACTCTGCCGGTGATTTTCCGCGGCGCGGGAGATGCCCGTTTTCCGATGGTTGTGGGGACCGCCTCTATGTTTCTGTTCAGAATTGAGATTGCCTTTGTGCTGGGAACGTTTTTTGATATGGGCATGATGAGCGTATGGTGGTCTATGTTTCTGGACTGGGTGCTGAAAACTGCGATTTATGTTCCGAGGTTCTGCAGCAGGAAGTGGACGAAAAAGCGTGTGATTTAAAAAATAATATAAAAGATAAGGAGGAGGCAGCGGCGTATGAAATATCGTATTTTGCCCCATGGAGGAGAGCGAATCAGCGAGATTGGCCTGGGAATGGGATATATCAGCGGATCTGAGCAGGAAATCATCAAAACTCTGGATTTTGCGATTGAATGCGGCATAAACTTTTTTGATTTGGTTACATATGAGAAAACTCCCTATTCTGCATATGCCAGAGCTTTCCGGGGGCGCAGAGACCAGGTAATGGTGCAGATGCATTTTGGCGCAGTATATGACAATGGAAAATATGGCTGGAGCAGAGATCTGGAACAGATAAAACGTACCTTTCAGTGGCAGCTGGAACTGTTTGATACAGACTATACCGATTTCGGGTTTCTTCATTGCATAGACGAACAAAAGGATGTAGATGATGCGTTTCGCAACGGCCTCTGGGACTATATGAAGGAACAGAAGGCTGAGGGGCATATCAGGCACCTGGGTTTTTCTTCCCACAATCCGTCTGTGGCGCGGAGACTTTTGGATACCGGTCTGATTGATTTGTTTATGTTCAGCATTAATCCTGCTTATGACTATCAGAAAGGAGATTATGGGCTGGGAGAGGTGGAGGAACGGGCATCTCTTTATCGTGACTGTGAGCGGATGGGAGTGGGAATTTCTGTGATGAAGCCATTCGGAGGAGGACAGCTGCTGTCTGAGAAAACATCTCCCTTCGGGAGAAAACTGACCAGAGAACAGTGTATCCATTATGCGCTGGACCGTCCGGCGGTTATGACAGTGCTTCCGGGAATACGTGGGATGAAAGATCTGAAAGAGATTCTCAGTTATGAAAATGCTGCAGATGAAACGAAAGATTATTCTGTAATCAGTGAATTTGCGCCTTCAGATGCCTTTGGCAAGTGCGTATATTGTAATCACTGTCAGCCATGTCCGGCGGGATTAAATGTAGGGCTGATCAATAAGTATTATGATCTGGCAAAAGCAGGCGATCTGCTGGCCGCGGGACATTATGAGAAGCTGGATCAGCATGCGGATGACTGTATTCAGTGTGGCCATTGTGATAAACGGTGCCCGTTCCATGTGGCGCAGACAGAACGGATGAAGGAGATTCAGGCTTTTTTCGGGTAAAGCAAACGGGCAGAAAAGGAGAGGAATATGATCATAATTGGAGAGAAGATTAATGGTGCGATACCATCTGTGAAGAAAGCCATTCAGGAACGGGACGCAGAGCTCATTCGTGCCAGAACAAAAGCGCAGGCAGAAGCAGGAGCGGATTTTTTAGACTGTGCACCCAGTACGCCAACCGATGTGGAATATGATACCATGTGCTGGCTGATTGATATCATGCAGGATACAGCAGAGGTGCCCTTATGTATTGACAGTCCGGATGTACAGCTTCTGAAACGGATTCTGGAAGAGAATAAGGTAAAACGGCCAGGCATGGTGAATTCTGTCAATGAGGAAGGAACTAAATGTGAAACGATATTTCCGATCATTGCGGGAACTGAGTGGAATGTGATTGGATTAACCTGTGACAAAGATGGAATTCCCCTGGACGCACAAAAGAAAATTGATATAGCCAAAAGGATCATTGATAAGGCGGATCACTATGGGGTAAAACTGTCAAACGTTCATATTGATCCATGTGTGATGGCATTATCAACAGTGCCTGGGGCAATGGAAGATTTTAAACGCTGTATTCAGGGAATTCATGAATATGCGCCGGAGGTAAAGGTAACAGGAGCAATTTCAAATATCAGTTTCGAGATGCCGGCCCGCCGATATATGAATGCAGGATGTATGGCATACGCGATTCAGGCGGGACTGGATTCTGCAATTATGGATCCCTGCAGCCAGGATATGATGGGAATCATTTATGCCAGTGAAGCCCTTTGTATGCAGGATAAAGGCGGAAGAAAATATAACCGGGCTTACCGCGCAGGCAGGTTTGGCATTAAAAAATAAAATCAGGAGGAAAAAGGAACATGATTAATTTTGAAGAATTAACACAGGCGATGGGAAATCTGGATGAGGATACTGTCAATAAAATGTTAAATCAGGTTATGAGTGATGGGGGAACAGAAGCAGCCCGCGCAATGGAAGCATGCCAGAAAGGGATGGATATAGTAGGAAGCCTTTATGAAAGCGGAGAATATTTCGTCGGAGATCTGATTTATGCAGGAGAACTGATGACGTCTGCTGTGGGCATTTTAAAAGATGCGCTGGTGGCGAATGAAGGAGGTACAGGCAAAAAAACCAGAATGATTCTCTGTACAGTAGAAGGAGACCTCCATGATATTGGAAAAAATATTGTCAGAGCAATGCTGGAAGCGGGCGGCTTCGATGTGCTGGATTTAGGCATTGATGTGCCGCCAGCTGAGATTGTCAGACAGGCCAGGGAAAATAATATTAGAATCATTGCTCTGAGCGGTGTTCTGACGCTGGCTCTGGATGCTATGAAAGCAACGGAAGAGCAGTTTAGGGAAGAAGGAATGAGAGATAAAGTAAAGATTATCATTGGCGGCGCTCCTGTTACAGAGGCTGCCTGCAAAAACATCGGCGCAGACGCCTGGACGCACAGTCCGCAGGGAACGGTTCAGATTTGTCGGGAGTGGGCAGAGGCATTATAAAAGAGATGGTACAGCATTTATTGTAAAAGTTCAGGTGAAAGAACATGGCGATCAATATATGGCAGAAACATAGGCTCAGAGATGGCGTATTGAAAGGCACTGAAGTACTGGCAGAGGCAGCCGCCTCTGCCATGGGCCCGCTGGGAGGGCAGTGCGTTTACGAACCGCTTTATGATATCCCTCAGGTAACCAATAATAAAACGGCAGCATTAAAAGATTTTTCTTTAAAAGATCCCTGTGGGAATATTGGACTGGAAGTAGTCAGAGAGGCTGCAATGAAAACCAAAAGCATGACAGGCGATGGCATGGGCTGTACAGTGGTTTTGGCCAGAGAGATGCTGCTGGAAGGAATGAAAAACATAACGGCTGGTGCCAATCCGATGATGATCAGACGGGGAATGCAGAAAGCGGCAGCATGCGTGAATAAAAAAATAACACAGCTTGCGCGCCCGATGTCGGGCCGCAAAATGACAGAACAGCTGGCTGCTATTTCCGCAGGCAGTCGGGAACTGGGGAAAATAGTTGCAGATGCTTTTGAGAAAGCAGGTCATCAGGGGATTGTGACAGTGGAGGACAGCCAGCTGCCGGTGACCTCGGTGGAGTATCAGGATGGCATCGGGTTTGACCAGGGATATCTTTCTTCCGTTTATATAACAGATCCTGTCAGAAGGGTCTGCGAATTGGAACATCCGTATATTCTGGTGACCAATATAAAGATGGATATCACAGAAGGCCTGATAAGGTTTCTGGATCAAATCCGCCAGCAGAACAGAGCCATCCTGATCATTGCCCGTGAAGTCAGCGAAGCATTAAATACCACACTCGCGGCGAATAAAAACCGCGGTACTCTGAAAGTGGCTGTTGTTGAAGCACCGGGCCATGGAGAGAACCGGCAGAGGCAGCTGCAGGCTTTGGCTGCGGTGACTGGCGCGGTTCTGCTGGATGAAGAAAGGGGTATGGATATATCGGATTATGGGCTGGAGATATGCGGTCAGGCCGGAAAGGTATATGTAGAAAAAAACAGGACAGTTATTCAGAATCCTTTTTGTGCGGGAAGCAGGGAAGTTAAAGCAATGACCCTCTGTATGACAGCATTAATGGCGCAGGCGGAAAAGGATTATGAAATAGAATGCCTTTGGGAAACGTTGGCATTGCTGAAGGCGGGAAATGCAGTGATCCGGGCTGGCGGGATGACAGAAGTGGAGATGTTTGAAAGAAAGTCCCGTTTGGAGGATGCCGTAAATGCTGTATATGCCGCAATAGCGGAAGGTGTGCTTCCGGGAGGAGGGAAAACCTTTCTTTTGTGTGTTCCGAGCGTGGAACAGCTGGCTGATGAATTAGAGGCTGATGAAAAGACAGGGGCGTTGATTGTAGAAAAGGCGCTGAAAGTGCCTGCCTATCTGATTGCCGAAAACGCGGGGGCAGACGGAGCTCGTATTGTTCATGAATTATTGCGAGGTAAAAGCGCCGGATGGGGGTATGATGTGCAGGCACATATTTACTGTGACTTTTATGAGGCAGGTATTCTGGATTCTGCAATGACAGTCCGCCTTGCTCTGGCACATGCTGTAAGTGCGGCGGAACTGCTAATGACAACAGGAGCGGGTGTAACCCGAACTTAAAGCATAGTATCCTGCAGATGGCTGTACAGCCATGACAAAAAGAACTGTGTCCGCGGGCCGCGTTTTTTGGGATATACAATATAGTCTGTAATTCGGATTGATTTATCATTCAGGGGAAGGCAGACTCTTGTGGCAATATTTCGTGACATAGAAGAACGTGAATTGGTAAGCCCCCAATAGTTTGTGATAGCCAGCATTTCTGTGTATAAAGCCATGTCCGGCTGATATATAACATGGATTTTGATACCAAGGTCTTTTAATTTCTGCAGCAGGTGTGAAATAATCAGCGATTCGCCTTCTTCTGCTGTCGGATAATGATAACGCAAAAAAGTCTGTCCCTCCAGATCGAACAGTGTAAGTTCCTGCTTTTGGGCCAGCGGGTGATTTTTAGGCAGGGAGATCAGCAGATCCTGTTCATAAAAGGGCATACAGGTCAGCAGAGGATTTTGCAGATTGCTGTTTGTGAAGCCGATATCGGCAGCTCCGGTTACAAGCAGCGGCTCCAGCTGAGTGGCTTTGCACGTTGTTGTTTCAATGGGAATATTTGGATATGTGGAAAGAAACAGAGGAACAATACGCCGAAGAATCACGACATTGGATGAAACAAATCGAATGATGTGACTGTCAACATCTGAATAATGAAACAGGCGATTTTGCAAATCTTCATAATCTGATAATACATTGTTGGCAAATTCTAACATGATTTTGCCGGCATTGTTCAGAGTCATTGTGTTAGGTGTACGGTCAAATAAAGAGACGCCCAGTTCGTTTTCCAGATTTTTTATTGTTTTGCTGAGTGCGGGCTGTGAAATAAACAGCCGGGCTGCTGCCTTTGAAATATTTTCATATTCTGCTACTGCCTGAAAATATCTTAATTGAGAAAAATTCATAGTTGCGCCCCCATACATGATAGAATCGAATCACCAATTTGGATATGCTATAAATTTATCATATTATTTTGAATGTGTAAATGGTTGTATTTGTCAGATGGATTTTTGAAAAGAGGAGGATGTTGTTATGCTGAGAGAACGCGTTAAAGCGATTATTCAGGAATCTCACAAAGCTTTTGAGGAGGTGGCCAATGAAGTATGGGGCTATGCGGAAGTGGCATTTGAAGAGTATCGGTCGTGCCAGTGTGAGAAAGTGCTTATGGAAAAACTGGGATTTCAGATAACGGAGAAAGTGGCCGGGCTGGATACTGCTTTTATGGCAGAAGCCGGCCATGGCAAACCAGTGATTGCTTTTCTGGGAGAAATAGACGCTCTGGCCGATCAGAGCCAGGAGGCAGATGTGTATGAGAGGCGTCCAATTCATGAAGGAGAGCCGGGACATGCCTGCGGGCATAATTTGCTGGGAACTGGCTCCATGGAGGCGGCCTACGCTATGAAAAAATATATGGAAGAAAATAATATGGAGGGAACAGTCAGATATTATTGCTGTCCGGCAGAAGAAAATGGCGCGGGTAAATCTTACATGGTAATGAGGGGCGCTTTTGCTGATGTGGACTGTGCTTATTCCTGGCATCCATCGACTACCAATGCGATTGTCTGCCAGTGTCTGGCAGTTTTGCTGGTAAAATTCCGGTTTACCGGTCTGGCGGCACATGCGGCCAGAGCGTGGGAAGGAAGAAGCGCGCTGGATGCCGCTGAGTTAATGAATGTTGGAACACAATTTTTAAGAGAACATGTGACACCGGAAACCAGAATTCAATATGCGATCACCAATGCGGGAGGAGCAGCCCCAAATGTGGTTCAGGATACTGCGGAGCTGGAATATGTGATAAGATGTATTGACAATGATTACCTGCGTGAAGTGTATGGGAGGATTTGTGATATTGCCAGAGGCGCGGCGCTTATGGCTGGCGTAACAATGGAAGAGCCGGAGATTCTCAGCGCATATGCAAATATGATTTCTAACAGTGTGATGGAGGAAGTGATTCGGAAAAATTTCAAAGAAATTCTGCCTGTTTCTTATACAGAAGAAGAAATTGTATGTGCAGAGAAATTTAAGCAATGCGGCCGTTTTCCTGATGCGGAATTTCCGATTGACCGTGAGTTCCAGGATGGGCCATCGGGAGGATATGGATGTACGGATGTGTCAGATGTAAGCTGGGTAACACCCCTGGCATATATCAGAAGTGCTTGTCATGCTGTGGGAAGTATCCCGCATGGGTGGACGACAACCGCGCAGGGAAAGTCTGTATTGGCTTATAAAGGTATGCATATTGCAGCAGAATTGATGGCAAACAGCGGTCTGGATTTATTGGAGAATCCATCGCTAATCGAGCAGGCAAAAAAAGTCCTGCAGGAAGATTTGCATGGCAGGGTCTATCAGTCATTAACACCTGTGGATAAAACCAGATAATGGTTGTTTAATGATGATGAGATCTTCCAATACCCTTTTCAAAAGCGCCGGTTTGATGCCGGCGCTGTTCCAATGCAGAAAAATGTTTAAATGGAACAATACGATGATGAATATAGGCAAAATGATGGAATCGTCTTGACGATTCCATCATTTTTATGTTAATATTACCAATATCAATGGAAAAGGTACGTCCAAAGGAATGGCTGAGGACAAACCAGATGAGGTTAAGAGTATTTTTGCACTGAATGATGATGATACGCTCAGAGTCAGAAGGCATAAGAAAGAAATCCCTGAGGAACGGGAATTTCTGTTTTGCTGTGTTTGAATTATACGCGCGTGTTTACCGTCCGGTGAGCAGGCGTGTTTTTTATTTAACAGGAAACTTGAGGCTTCGTTTCCGGCTCCTTTTCCGTCTGAGAGAAGAGAAAAATTTGGAGGAAATAGTATGATTAAAGTTGCAGTATATGGAAAGGGCGGGATCGGCAAGTCTACGACCGTGTCCAATCTGGCGGCGGTATATGCGGAATCCGGAATGACAGTTATGCAGATCGGCTGTGATCCGAAGGCGGATTCTACAATGAATCTGCATGGACTGGAGAAAAAACCCACTGTTCTGGAGCTGATTCGGGAAAAGGGCAAAGCTGTGACCCTGGAAGAAATGGTGACGCCGGGGTACGGCGGTGTCCTCTGCGTGGAGGCGGGCGGCCCGGTGCCGGGTATGGGATGCGCGGGCCGGGGCATTATCGCAGCCCTGGAAACCCTGGAAGAAAAGGACGCTTTCCAGATTTACCAGCCGGACATTGTTCTCTATGATGTGCTGGGAGATGTGGTGTGCGGCGGGTTTGCCATGCCGATCCGGGAAGGGTATGCGGAGAAGGTGTTTGTGGTGACTTCCGGTGAAAATATGGCGATTTACGCTGCGGCCAATATCGCCATGGCGGTGGATAATTTTGCGGAGCGGGGTTATGCTACCCTGGGCGGCGTGATTCTGAACCGGCGGAATGTGGAGCGTGAGCGGGAGAAGGTGGAGCAGCTGGCGGCAGATATCCGCTCCCGGATCACAGGAACTCTGGATTTCAGCCCGGTGGTGCAGAAGGCGGATGAACTGAGGAAAACGGTGATAGAGGCCTTCGGAGACAGCGAGATGGCTGACCAGTACCGGACCCTGGCGAAGCAGGTACTGGAATCCTGCGGAAAGGAAAGCCTATGATTCGGTTATCTCATCAGGATATGGAGGGGGCTCAGGTGCTGATGAAAGACGCGGCTTCTCTGGCGCCTTTTGAGGAGGGAGTGGAGTATTCTTCTCCTGCCAGGGGGCCTTGGAACATCGTCCATATCGGGACGCTGGTGCCGGAGAGTCACCAGATTTTTATGTGCGCCCAGAGCTGTCTGCGGGGCGTGGTGCTGACGGCGGCGGAGATGAATGCTATGGACCGGTTTTCCACCATCGTGATTCAGGAGCGGAATATTTTGCGGGGAGATATGGAGGAACTGATGATCGAAGGGGTGACGGATATTCTGAATAAGCTGCCTTACCGTCCCCGGGCGGTGGAAGTATTCAACAGCTGTATTCATGATTTTATCGGCTGTGATTTGGACTTTGTGTTCGGGCGGCTGCGGCAGCGGTTTCCCGATGTGGATTTTACAGACTGTTACATGACGCCGATTCTGAGAAAGACGAAATTCGCGCCGGACGCGAAAATGCGGCAGCAGCTGTACAGCTTTCTGAAGCCTGTCCCGGCGGAAGAAAAGACTGTCAATGTGATCGGAAATCTGATCGGATTCACAGAGCCCTGCGAGCTGGTGTCCATGATCCGGGAGGGCGGCTGGAAGCTGCGGGATATCTGTGCCTGTCGGACCTATGACGCTTACCAGAAGATGGCGTCCTCTGTGATCAATATTGTGACCAATCCCGGGGCTCTGTCTGCGGGGCAGGTCCTGGAGAAGCGCCTGGGTCAGCGGCTCCTCTATCTGCCTCTGACCTATGATTATGACCAGATCGACCAGGCGCTGGAGACGGCTGCGGAGACGATGGGACTGTCGCTGCCGGATCTGGCGCTGCTGCGCAGGAGAGCGGAGGCGTCTCTGGCAGAAGCGGCTGACTGTCTGGAAGGAATGCCTGTAGCGCTGGATTTTAATGCCACCACCAGGCCCCTGGGGCTGGCCAGGCTTCTGCTGTCTCACGGCATCCGGGTGACAACTGTTTATGGGGACAGTTTTATCCCGGCAGAGGAAGAGGATTTTCAGTGGCTGAAGGTTCATGCGCCGGAACTGAAGCTGCGGGCTACGGTTCACGGAAAGATGGCGGCCATGCCTCGGAATGAAGCGCGAGAGTATGGCGGACGGCTGCTGGCTGTCGGTCAGAAAGCAGCTTATTTCAGCGGGACCGGATATTTTGTCAATATGCTTGAGGGCAGCGGGCTCTACGGCTATGAAGGGATCATTGGCCTGGCCCGGTGGATGCAGGAATCCAGCCGGCAGGAACAGGATGTCCCGTCGATTATACAGGTAAAAGGATGGGGGTGCTGCGGATGAGACAGGTGTCCAGAGTGCTGTCGACATATACGGCGGATGTGTCCGGTGTGTGCTCCGCTTTATATGAAATGGGCGGAATGATTATCATGCATGATGCTTCCGGCTGCAATTCTACCTATAATACTCACGATGAGCCGCGGTGGTATGATATGCCCGCTCTGGTGTTTGTCTCCGGTCTGTCGGAACTGGAGGCGGTGATGGGGGACGAGGAAAAGCTGATGAGAGATGTGGAGCAGGCGGCCAGAGAGCTGAGGCCCAGATTTGTGGCCATTGCGGGGACGCCGATTCCCATGATGATGGGGACGGATTTCCGGGGTCTGGCCCGGATTCTGGAGCGGCGGCTGGGAATTCCGGTGTTGGGTTTTTCAACGAATGGCACTCATTCCTACATTTCAGGAGCCGGCATGGCACTGGCAGAGGCGGCCCGCCGGTTCTGCCTGAGAGAAGACATAGGTGCAGGGAGAAATGTAACAGGGCTGCCGGAAGGGAGGATCCGGGACGGCCGGGATGGAGGGGAAATGCCATCGAAGGCTGAGAAGCAACTGACAGTGAACCTGCTGGGAGTGACGCCTCTGGACTTTTCTGTGACAGGAAATGTGGAGGCACTGCGGGAGGTCTTTGCTGCCTGCGGCTATCGGGTGAACAGCTGCTGGGCGATGGGCAGCAGCTGGGAGGAGCTGATCCGGGCAGGGGAGGCCCAGGTGAATGTGGTGGTGTCGGCAGCAGGAATTGAACTGGCGAAAGCCCTTCAGGAGCTGTTTCAGATTCCGTGGGTGCTGGGAATCCCTGCAGGGCAGGAGCTGACCCGGGCGGTGATGGACGCAGTGGACCGGGCGGCCCGGACCGGAGAAAACCAGCTGCCTCTGCGGACCGCTCCGGAGATCATTCCGGAAATGCTGCCGGCGCGGCGCTGCGGTCAGGAGCCGGCGCAGAACCGTGGGCAGGGGCAGAGCCGGATGCGAAATCGGAAGCTGTCCGGCCTGCCGGCGGAAGAAGGGACAGTTTACATCATTGGTGAGTGGGTGTGGGCGATGTCCCTGCGATACAGCCTGGTCCGGGAATACGGCTGCCCTCACGTGAAGGTAATCTGTCCCCTGGAGCCGGGAGAAATTTTTACAGACAGAATCCAGACGAAGGGCAGAGAACTGGTGCCGGGGATTCTGGAGGTTGTGAATGAGGGGAGTCTGTTTCTGGAATATGAGGATCAGATCGAAGAACAGCTGAAAGACGCCGCCGCAGTGATCGCCGACCCTCTTTACCGGCGGATTCTGCCGGGGGACAGGAAAGTGAGGTTCCTGGATTTCCCCCACGAAGGGTATTCCGGAAGAATATACCGGAAGGATATCCCGGTTTTCATCGGGGAGGGATGGAACCGGTGGGTGGAAGCGTATGCTGGACGGGTTGGAATATAATATGTTTTCGTTCGGCATACAGGCGGGAGGTACGAACCGCCGGACGGGGAGGCAACGCTTCGGAGCACAATGCCATAGGGGCGGGACATTCTGCTGCTTGATTCCCGGCCCGAACAGGTACTAAGCAGATTGCGAGGCGGTTTTTCAGGACCGGACTTATCTTCGGGAAAAGCCTGATGCTTTTCCCTCAGTAAGCTCCTCGGAAATTGGTTCTGTAAACCAATTT
>CAJFOT010000126.1 GCA_904397815.1 Candidatus Paralachnospira sangeri | reverse complement strand
TGTGTCCGGACAGCCCCGCCCCTTAACGCCTTTGTTCCCGGCCTGAATAAATTCTAAGCGGTCAGGCAGGCCTCCACATGGCCGTTAAAGGGCAGGGCTGTCCGGACACAGCGTTCCGCGGCGGCTCCTGATGCCTGCATATCGTCTGCGTAAAGAACAAAAAATCGTGTTGTTGCCTGATGGAATACATGGCAGTGCTATCGTTGCAAAATTTATCTGCACAATAAAATGCCTTGATGAGAAGCAAAAGTCGCGCGTTTCATTTGGCAGCGTGCCGGTTAACAACGCTTTGTTTCAGTTCCTTCACACATCCAACCAACAGGAAAGGTCAGCCATGTGACGGCTCCGGGAACTGTCGGTTAGCATTGGCCTGTGCAGGGGCGGGGAGGGAAACAGACATGTGGAGACCTGATTACAAATACTTAGGAAATATCAGCCCGCTTTTACAGACAGAAATGAGCGCTCAACGCTCATTTCTGAGGGCTTAATGAAGAAAAATCATCAGGATTTTTCTTCATGTAAGACCGGTTCTGTAAAAGCAGATTCATATTTTCCTTAGTATTTGTTCAGGTCGGGAGCAAAGTCTGTATCTGTGCCCCGGTCCCTGGAGAGGCGGATTCAGGACGGCATTCTCTGAAGGGAGCTTCCCCGTGTTGCCTCTCTGTCGTCTATTCTTCTTCTGTCACCAGCTCGTCATACTCCTGGTCATCCAGCCAGGAGTCGAATGCTTCGGCGGCTGCGTCGTATTCTTCATCTGTCTCGATATTTTCCAGAACGGGCAGGCCGTCTGCTGACTGTGTATAGCGGTAGAGATAAACCTCTCCCTCTTCGTCCTCTCCCTCTTCTGTGATGGGGAGCAGCGCCATGTACTGCCGGCCGGCAGCCTCCAGTGTGGTCAGCACCACGCATTCCAGTTCGCTGTCATCTTCCAGTGTCAGTGTTACGGTAATCTCATCGTTTTCCTGATTCAGGTTTTCAGCCATAATCAATCCTCACTTTTATTCTTATTGCAGATGCAGTTTCATTCTAACAAATACCGTTATAATTTGCAAGGATTTCCGATACAGGATTGGCATTGCCTGGTTTTTGTGGTAAAATGAAGTGATTTCCATTGCCTGTATAACGATGACGAGGCTGTGCGAATACTTTTGGATGAGAAAGGAAGTCGGCAATGAGTGAGACAATATCGGTGATCGTGCCCAGCTATAATGAAGAGAAGAGTATTCCCTTCTTTTATGACGCGATCTGCTCGGAGGGAGAAAAGTTTAAAGAGATAGATGTGGAACTGGAACTGATCTTCGTGGATGACGGTTCCAAGGACCGGACACTGGAGGTGGTGAAGGAACTGCGGCGCAGGGACAGCCGGGTTCACTACATTTCTTTTTCCAGGAACTTCGGGAAGGAAGCAGGCATCTATGCCGGCCTGGAGAATGCCACCGGGGATTATCTGGTGCTGATGGACGCGGATCTGCAGGATCCGCCTTCTTATCTGATGGAGATGTACCGGGCCATTAAGGATGAAGGGTACGATTCTGTGGCCACCCGGCGGGTGGACAGAAAGGGCGAGCCTGTGATCCGTTCTTTTTTTGCCCGGCAGTTCTATAAGCTGATGAATAAGATTTCCAACACAGAGATCGTGGACGGGGCCAGGGATTACCGGCTGATGACCCGTCAGATGGCAGACGCCATTCTGAGCATGAAGGAGTATAACCGTTTTACGAAGGGCATCTACGGCTGGGTGGGATTCCGTACCAAGTGGCTGGAGTATGAGAATGTGGAGCGGGTAGCCGGCGAGACCAAGTGGTCGTTCTGGAAGCTGTTCAAGTATTCTTTGGAGGGAATTATGGCCTTTTCCACAGTGCCGCTGGCCATTGCCTCCTGGCTGGGTGTGATTATGTGTGTGATTGCGGCGGCGGCCATTGCCTTTATTGTGGTCAGGGCACTGATCTTCGGCGATCCCACCAGCGGATGGCCTTCTCTGGCATGCATTATTATTTTCATGGGCGGCATTCAGCTGTTCTGCATCGGTGTCCTGGGCCAGTATCTGGCGAAAACCTATCTGGAGACAAAGGACCGCCCGATTTATATCTGCAAAGAGAAAGAATAAGAGAGAACGGAGAAACCAATGAATATATCAAGGAATATATCCTGGGGAAAAATATGGCCGGTCGTGCTGTACGCGGCAGTGGGGCTGGCTGTCTGCGCTCTGCTGTGGTTTCAGAAGGATCTGGACTGTTTTAAGGAGCTGACTGTTACCGGCACCAATGAGGGAAATGTCACCGAGATTTCCCCCGGCTTTATGGTGCCGGAGGGAGAATATCTGGTGGATGTGCAGGTGACTGATGCGGGGAATGTGCCGGAGGCATCCATCGAGTTTTACTGCCTGGAGCATGGACAGATTTTTATCTCATCGATTACCAACGGGATCCGCGTCAATACTTATGAAATCCTGTTCCGGGAGCAGACCAACAGCATCCATGCAAGGATTATCTACCCGGAGGGGACGGAGGAGCGGATTGAGGTGACGGGGCTCACCATCTGGTCTGACGACCCTCTGTACAGCGATGCCTGGTTTGCCATGGCTTTGTTTATTATTTTGTATATTCTGTTCGGGCTGTATTATTTCAGCGGCAGGAAACCGGGAAAGGAGTGGATTTACGGCGGCGCCATCGCGCTGGCAGTGCTCTTTGCCAGCTATCCGCTGTTTTCTGACTATCTGGTGGAGTGCCATGACCTGAACTTCCAGCTGTACCGGATCGAGGGAATCAAGGACGCCCTGCTCAGCGGCCAGTTTCCGGTGCGGGTCCATCCCACTCATATCAATGGATACGGCTACGCCACGGCAGCCCTCTATCCGGAGCTGTTTCTGTACATCCCGGCGCTGCTGCGGATTATGGGGATGTCGGTGGTGATGTCCTTTAAGGTATTCCTGTTCCTGATTAATCTGGCCACGGCCCTGGTGATGTACGGGGCGGTGAAGTCCATCACCAAATCCTCTTATTATGCCACCCTGGCCTCGGTGGTCTATACCGTGGCCACCTACCGGATTATCTGTGTCCATGAGCGGGCGGCAGTGGGAGAGATTCTGGCCATGTGCTTTATGCCTCTGGTGGTCAGCGGCATTTACCATGTGTTTATCGGGGATAAGAAAAAGTGGCCCCAGCTGGTGGTCGGCGCCACCTGTGTCTTTCAGTCCCATCTGATCAGCACCATGCTGACTGCCTTTCTGGCGGTGTTTCTGGGGCTGGTCTATATCAGACGGCTGTTTTCCGAGAAGAGATGGCTGTATCTGCTGGGCAGCATCGCCATGATCGTGCTGCTGAATCTCTGGTTCCTGGTGCCATTTTTCGATTTCTACGGCCTGGACCTGGTGCAGAAGCACCTCAGCGACGGGGGGAATATTTTCCACGACCATGTGATTATCCCTGCCCAGCTGCTGAATCTGATCGGCGACAACTACGGGCTGTCCTATGAGCTGTCCCACGGAATCGTGGGGGAAATGTCCCAGACGCTGGGACTGGCAGTCAGCCTCTGCCTGCTGGCATGTATCGTGATTTATTTTGTCTATAAGAAGGAGAAGAAGGGGTTCGGCCTCACCCTCTTTCTCTTCGGCCTGGCCTCCCTCCTGTGCAGCACCAGCCTGGTGCCCTGGCAGAAGCTGGAGGGGGTAGATATCATCAACACCATTACCACCACCATTCAGTTTCCCTGGCGGCTGCTGGGACTGGCCACCCTGGGAGTGGTGATGGCCGCCGCTGTGGCGGGAGCCGGGATGTTCCCTGCTCTGTCGGAGAAACGGAAAAAGGCGATTCTCGGCGCTCTGCTGGGACTGGGGATCTACGGCTGTGTGGCCTTCGGCGCTTCCGCCACCCAGAATACCACAGTCTATCTGGAGAAGGCCCAGGCGATCAACACCAACAGCACCATCGGCATGAATCAGGAATACCTGCTCTACGGAACCGATACGGAACAGCTGACAGCCAGCCTGTATACCATCTCCCTGGACGGGGTGCAGGTGCTGGATCATGGAAAATCAGGCTCCAATGTGACAGTGGATTATGCCAACGGCCTGGCGGATGCCTGGATCGAAGTGCCCCTGCTGTGGTATCCCGGCTATAAGGCGGTGGATATGACCACAGGACAGGAACTGGTCATTTCCATCGGGACCAACAATGTGATCCGGGTTCATCTGCCGGATTACAGTGAGGGAACCTTCCGGGTATATTATGCCGGAAGAGGCCGCTACCGGGCAGCTGAAATCGTCAGCGCCCTGACGGTGCTGGGATGGGCCGGCGTGTCGGTATACCGCCGGAAAAAAACGCAGCTGCCGGCTGCCGGAGGTGAAGTACAGTGAAAAAAATCATAGACTGGGTGAAGGAGAATTATTTTATTCTGGCCATCGGGATTATCACTATCCTGTATGTGGCGTCTCCCCTGGGAAATGCCAGGCTTCATACAGGAGACGATTTCTCCTATCACCTGCTGCGGATTGAGAATATCAAGGAGGGGCTGTTAAACGGCCAGTTCCCGGTGCGGATCGGCCCCATTTTTCTGAATCACAGAGGCTATGCCTCTTCCCTGTTTTACCCGGAGCTCTTTCTCTATATCCCGGCAGTATTCCGGCTGCTGGGGATGACCATCGAGGGCAGCTATAAGCTGTTTGCTCTGCTGATGATCATCGGCTGCTTTGTATCCACCTATCTGTGCGTGAAGGGGATGACAAAGAACAAATACAGCGCCCTGATCGTGGCAGTGATTTTCAGCACCTGCCAGTACCACATCGCCAACCTGTATGTGCGTGGGGCGGTGGGAGAGGCCCAGTCCTTTGTGTTTTTCCCCATGGTGGTATACGGCATTTATGACCTGATCTACGGTGATTTCAAAAAGCCCTGGGTGATGGGGCTGGGATTCTGGGGGCTGATGTTCAGCCACTCCATTTCCCTGGTGATCGCCCTGTGCGCGATGGCGGGGATCTGCCTGTTCCACTTTAAAACGGTGGTGCTGAACGGGAAAAAGTTCGGAAAACTGATCCTGACGGCGGTGGTGACGCTGCTGTGCAGCATCGGATTCTGGCTGCCGATGATCGAGCAGCTTCTGTCCAATGAATTTTATTTCAGCCAGCCCTGGACCACTGTGACCGACAACGCGGTGGGACTGATTCAGATTTTCGGGGCAGGCTATTATGACTATACCTACAATTTTGACACCATGGTGCTGCTGATGTGCCTTCTCTTTTTCCTTCTGCCCAAAACCCAGAAGGGAGATCCCCAGAGAAAGCAGATCCGCTGGTTTTATATTGTGGGTTTGGTGCTGCTGTTCGTGGCAACCAGATATTTCCCCTGGCAGATTCTGCAGCCGGTTCTGAACAACATTCAGTTCCCCTGGAGATTCTATGCCATTGCCACCCTCTTTTTGGCTGTCGGCATTGCGCTGACAGTGCAGGCAAAGTGGCAGGGCAGGTATGGAAAAGAAACGGTGATTGCGGTGCTCTGCCTGATGGTCATCGGCAGCAACAGCTATTTCGAGAAGGCAAATATTGATTATGTTAAGGTAGAGGAGGATGCCTTTACAGAGGATAACTGCTGGTACACCTTTCAGATCGTCCAGAAGGAATGGCTGCCGAAGAACATCGATCTTTCCCTGTTTGAGTCAGACCCGACCCGGCAGGTGGTGACGGATGAAGAACTGAGTCTTCCTTATACAGAAGGGGAGAAGATGAGCATTGTTTTTGACTACAGCTGGGGAGAAGGCTGGTGTGATGTGCCGGTGGTCTGGTACAAGGGATATACCGCCCACTATATGAACGGCACAGATGTCGTGCCTTTGACTGTGACCAACGAAGGATATAACGGCTATGTCCGTGTCTATTTCGATGATACCATGACCGGCGGTACTGTGATTGTCCAGTATACAGGCACCAGAATCCAGAAAGCCTCCCTGGCGGTGAATCTGCTGGCGGCGGCAGGGGTGCTGGGCTGGGGAGCGTACAGCGTATACCGCCGCAGACGTGCCGGAAGGAGGAGCCTATGACTGAGAAGGAAAACCGGAATGTCCGGATCGCCCTGGCGGTGATCGGGCTGGTGTTTATCGTAACCAGGCTGTTTCTGCTGACCACAGTGCCCAGAGGCCTCCATGTGGATGAGGCCGGCATGGCTTATGACGCCTTCTGTCTGGCCAATTACGGGACAGACCGGTATCTGGTCTGGCACCCGGTGTATCTGACGAACTATGGTTCCGGCCAGAGTGCCCTCTACGCCTATCTGGCATCGGTTTTCATCCGGGTGATCGGCTTCCGCCCGTCGGCTTTCCGCCTTCCGGCGGTCTGTCTGGGGGCTGTGACGGTGATCTTCGGTTATCTGATCGGAAAGGAAACCATGGGAAAAAAGGCCGGAGCAGTCCTGGCAGGGCTGATTACCATCTGTCCCTATTTTATCATGGCCTCCCGGTGGGGGCTGGACTGCAACCTGCTGCTGGGCTTTTTCACCATGTCAGTGTATCTGCTGATCCTGGCGGTGAAAAAGGGAAAATGGCCCTGGTTTCTGCTGGCGGGGGCCAGCTTCGGCGTGACCCTGTATACCTATGCGGTTTCCTATGCTATCCTGCCTTTTTTCCTCTTCTTTTCCTTTTTATATCTGCTCTGGAATAAGAAGATCCGGGTGGGACAGGCGGCGGCCTTTGTGATTCCGCTGGCGGCTCTGGCGGCGCCTCTGCTGCTGTTTATCGCCGTGAATATGGGGTATCTGGAGCCTTTTTCTACCCCGCTGTTTACGGTGGCGAGGCTGGAATATTACCGGGGCGGTGAGTTTGCCCTGGCCAATATCCCTGCCAACCTGGATTTGTTTAAAGAATTGCTGTCAACAGATTTTCTGCCCTATAACAGCATCGGAACCTTTGGGACTCTATACTATATCTCAGTGCCCTTTGTGATTCTGGGGATGATCCTCTCCCTGGCGCGGGCTGTGAAAAGCATCGTCCGCCGGGAATATGACAGCCAGACCTTTGTGGCCATTATGTTCTGGGTGACGGCAGCTGTACTGATGGTGATGATGCTGCCCAATATCAATAAGTCCAACGCCATTTATTTTCCGCTGATCTATTTTGTGGCCCTGGCCTTCCACTGGATTTTCCGGAAGCTTAAAGGAAAGGTGAAAAAGGGAGCCGCGCTGGCTCTGGGCGGTGTTTATCTGGCGTTTTTCCTCTGGTTTGGCAGCTATTATTATTTCGAATATCCCACTGATGTTTATCCTCAGCGGTATTTCAATGACAGTCTGATCGAGATGATTGATCTGATTGAGGAGGAATATCCGAATGGGACAGAGCGGAATATTTATGTGGACACCTATGATGATAATGTGTCCCAGCCCTATATTTACACCCTGATCCGCAGGCCCATCTCGCCTTACGAGTGGCAGGAGAAGCGGGGACGGGACAACAGCTATGACCATTACTGCTTCTATATGCCGGATGAGATCGATGAGGACGGCATCTATATCATGTATTCCAACGGAGAGATGATGGAGCGGCTGACGCAGGCCGGCTTTACGGTGCAGGAATATGAGTGCTGGCAGATATACAGCAAATGACGTAACAGTTCGGCCATGCAGGCCACAGACCGCCTGCTTTTTCATTTTCTGCATGGCTGAACTGTTACCAAATGACATATACACAGTGAGGAGGATACCATGAAGGTTGTAATACTTGCGGGGGGATTGGGCACCCGGATCAGTGAGGAGAGCCACCTCAGGCCCAAACCGATGATCGAGATCGGCGGGAAGCCGATTCTGTGGCATATCATGAAGATTTATTCCTATTACGGATTTAATGAGTTTGTGATCTGTCTGGGATATAAGCAGCACATTGTAAAGGAATTTTTCGCCAACTATTTTCTCCACATGTCCGATGTCACCTTTGACCTGGAGAAAAATGAGATGATGGTTCACAACAATTTCTCAGAGCACTGGAAAGTGACTCTGGTGGATACCGGCTACAGCACTATGACCGGAGGCCGGGTGAAGCGGGTCCGCCATTATCTGGGGGAGGAGCCTTTTATGCTGACCTACGGCGACGGCGTTTCCACCGTGGACATCCCTGCTTTGCTGCGGTTCCATGAGAAGCATGGAAAGATTGCCACCATTACCACAGTGAATGTGGGACAGCGGTTCGGCGTGATCAATATCGAGAGCGACGGCACCATTACATCTTTCCGGGAAAAGGCGAAGGAGGACGGCACTGTAATCAACGGCGGTTTTATGGTGATGAATCCTGGAATCTTCGACTATCTGGAAGGAGACGAGACGGTGCTGGAGAAAGAACCGCTGGAACGGCTGGCCATGGACGGACAGCTGATGGCTTATCACCATCAGGGATTCTGGAAGTGTATGGATACCCAGCGGGATAAGCAAAGCCTGGAAAAAATGTGGGATTCCGGGGAAGCCCCCTGGAAGCTGTGGGACTGACAGACAACAAAATGAATCGGAATGGTGGAGACGGAACATGAAAAAGGTAGTCATTATCGGCGCAGGTCCGGCAGGCCTGACCGCGGCCTATGAGCTTTTAAAAAAGTCTCAGGATTATGATGTGAAGGTATTGGAAGAGACAGGGGAGATCGGCGGCATATCCAGGACGGTCCGCTATCACGGGAACCGGATGGACATCGGCGGCCACCGCTTTTTTTCCAAAGATGACAGGGTGATGGACTGGTGGCAGCAGATCATGCCTCTTCAGGGAGCTCCCTCCTATGATGATAAAGTACTGGGGAGAGAGCGGGAACTGGCGCCGGGCGGCCCTGACCCGGAGCAAACAGACCGGGTGATGCTGAAACGCACCAGGGTATCCCGTATTTATTATCTGAAGAAGTTTTTTGATTATCCCATTACGATGAAGCCTCAGACCTTCATCAATATGGGATTTGTGAGGACGGTTAAGGCGGGATGCAGTTATCTGAAAGCCTGTCTGTTCAAAAAGGAAGAAAGCTGCCTGGAAAATTTCTATATCAACCGGTTCGGCCGGGTGCTGTACTCCATGTTTTTCGAGGGATATACAGAAAAACTGTGGGGACGGCATCCCAGGGAGATTTCCGCCGACTGGGGGGCCCAGCGGGTGAAGGGACTGTCGGTGACGGCAGTGCTGAAGGATATGGTGATGAAGCTGATTCCCGCGGGAAAGAAGGATGCCAGCAAGGTAGAGACCTCGCTGATTGAGGAGTTTTATTATCCCAAGTACGGGCCGGGACAGCTGTGGGAGACCGTGGCTGCCGAGACAGAGGCCATGGGCGGCCAGGTACTGAAGAACCGGAAAGTGACCGGGATTTTCTCGGAGGATGGCAGGATCACCGGCGTGGGCTGCCAGGGGCCGGAGGGAGAAGAACGGTATGACTGCGATATTCTGATTTCCTCCATGCCGCTGAAGGATCTGGTTGCGGGAATGAAGGCGGGAGAGGCGCCGGTGCCGGAAGAGATCAGCCGGATCAGCCAGGGACTCCCCTACCGGGATTTTGTCACCGTGGGGGTTCTGGTGAAAAGCCTGAGCCTGAAAAACCGGACAAAGATTAAAACCATTAACAACCAGGTGCCGGACTGCTGGATTTATGTCCAGGATACCGGCGTGAAAATGGGCAGAATCCAGATTTTCAACAACTGGTCTCCCTATCTGGTAAAGGATGTGGACCATACTGTCTGGATCGGCCTGGAATATTTCTGCAATGAGGGGGATGATTTCTGGAATATGTCCTCCCGGGACTGCGTGAAATTTGCGGTGAAGGAGCTGCTGAAGATGGGTGTGATCAGCAGTGTGAAAGATGTGCTGGATGTCCACCGGGAGCGGGTGAAGAAAGCCTATCCGGCTTATTTCGACACTTACAGCGAGATCGGGACACTGACAGATTGGCTGGACAGCTTCGGCAATCTGTACTGTGTCGGCAGAAATGGACAGCACCGCTACAACAATATGGATCATTCCATGGCCACTGCCTTTGAAGCGGTGAATAACATCCTGACTGGGACAGCTTCCAAGGAAAATATCTGGAAGGTGAATACGGAAAAGGAATATCATGAAGTAAAAAAATAAATCATCAGGAGGCGCAAATATGACAGACTATCAGAAACGGTATCAGAGCTGGCTGGACAGCCCTTACTTCGACCAGAAGACTAAGGATGAGTTGAGAAGGATACAGAATGATGAGGCCCAGATCCAGGACCGTTTTTATAAGGATCTGGAGTTTGGAACCGGCGGGCTGCGGGGCGTAATCGGCGCCGGGACCAACCGGATGAATATTTATACTGTGAGAAAGGCCACTCAGGGACTGGCCAATTATATTATCTCCCAGGGCGGACAGGACAAAGGGGTGGCCATCGCCTTTGACTCCCGCCGGATGTCTCAGGAATTTTCCAGGGAGGCGGCCCTCTGTCTGAATGCCAACGGGATTAAAACCTACCGGTTTGACACCCTGCGGCCCACGCCGGAGCTGTCCTATACGGTCAGAAAGCTGGGCTGCATCGCCGGTATCGTGGTGACAGCCAGCCATAATCCGCCGGAATATAACGGCTATAAGGTATACTGGGAGGACGGCGCCCAGATCACAGCGCCCAGAGACAAAGAGATTATCAGTCAGGTTAATCTGGTGACAGATTATGCCGCTGTAAAGACCATGGCCCTGGAGGATGCTGTGAGCGCCGGGCTCTACCTAGTGCCGGGGGAGGAGATCGATCGGGCATATACTGAGGAGATCAAAAAGCTGGCGCTCCAGCCGGAGCTGATCCGGGAGATGGCCGATCAGCTGAAGATCGTCTATACCCCTCTTCACGGAACCGGCAATCTGCCGGTGCGCCGGATTCTGTCAGAGCTGGGCTTCACCCATGTCTATGTGGTGCCGGAGCAGGAACTGCCGGACGGGGAATTCCCCACAGTCAGCTACCCGAATCCGGAGGACCCGAAGGCTTTCACCCTGGCCCTGAAGCTGGCGCAAGTGGTGGACGCCGATGTGGTGCTGGCTACTGACCCGGATGCCGACCGGCTGGGTGTGTACGCAAAAGACCGGAAAACAGGAGAATATGTCAGCTTCACCGGAAATATGTCCGGCATGCTGATTGCAGAATATATTCTGAGTCAGAAAAAGGCCCGGGGCATTCTTCCTGCCGATGGTGCCCTGGTGAAAACCATCGTGACCACTAACATGGCAGATGCGGTGGCAGCAGCCTACGGCGTGGATGTGATTGAGGTGCTGACCGGATTTAAGTATATCGGTGAGCAGATCAAATGGTTCGAGGAAAATCACAGCCATCACTATGTATTTGGCCTGGAGGAAAGCTATGGCTGTCTGATCGGCACATATGCCAGGGATAAGGACGCGGTATCCGCTGTGATGGCCCTGTGTGAGGTGGCAGCGGCCTGCAGGAAGGAAGGCATCACCCTGTGGGATCAGATGATGGCGATGTATGAGAAATACGGCTTCTACCGGGAAGGACTGCACACCATCACTCTGAAGGGAATCGACGGCGCCGCTCAGATTCAGGCGATGATGGAGAAACTGCGGACAGCGCCGCCGACAGAGCTGGGCGGCATGAAAGTGGTGGCAGTCAGGGATTATGAGAAAGGCATCCGTACAGACCGGAATACCGGAGCGCAGACCCCGGTTAATCTGCCCAAATCTAATGTCCTCTACTATGAACTGGAGAACGATGCCTGGTGCTGTGCCCGTCCCTCCGGTACGGAACCGAAAATTAAATTCTATTTCGGCGTAAAGGGAACATCTCTGGAAGAAGCGGATAAAATGCTGGAAAATGTGAAAAAAGATCTGCTGAATTTATCCGAATAAAAAAATTTGTAATGTTTTCAGACCTTCGGCGTTTAGAATACTGTTCTTTTTTCGGAAAAACTGGAATAAACTGGTTTTTTCGGACATATAATATGAATAGGAGCCGGACAAGGGAATACAGGCCCGGCAGGGAGGTTGATTTTATGAGTCATGGTACAGATTTCTGGTGGAATAACAAAGTCATTTCTGTAGAAAAGCTTCATGAACTGGCCGCCGACAATCGGCTTCGGGAGATTTATCTGAGAAGCACTGTGCTGGGGCAGGAGATCGGCTCGAAGGAAAAAGAACGGGAATTTAGTCAATGGGAGCTTCATTACAAAAACGGAGAAGAGGTACATGTCTACGTATAAGATAAACAGTTATATAGAAGGGATCAAATGCAGGCATGGGAGAACTGTCATCATCGGCTGGGCCTTCGGGGCTCAGCCGTCGGGACAGGCCCGGTTCCGGGAAATTCAGATCGATATTCTGGAGAAGGGCAGACCGGTGGCAGACACCCGGGTGACATGGACACAGCGGCCGGATATTATGGCGGCTTTTTTTTCGTGTTCGAAGAATCAGGAGCAGGACAGTCTCTTTGGGTTCCGCGTCTCCTTCCCTTTCAGGCCCGGCGTCCGGTATCAGATGGGGCTGGAAGTAGAGGGTGAAAAGGGAGAACGGGTTTCCTATGACATCCGGGACGGCCAGATCCGGGAAACAGGATGGAGAGGGCTGGAGAAAGAGGGAAAACAGCTTTTAAAGAGGATACTGGGGAGAACAGTGTCAGAAGCTGCTCTGGCCGGGAGAAACCGGCAGTATCGGGAAGAGATCGCTGCCTCCGTCCTGCCCTCTGATCCGCTGATCAGTCTGATCGTCCCCGTTTACCGGCCCGAACCGGCCGACTTTATCGAGATGGTAGAGTCGGTGCTGGATCAGACCTACGGGAAGTGGGAGCTGTGCCTGGCTGACGGTTCAGAGCCGGGGGAAGGGGAGACAGAGGATTACGGCCGTCTGGCGGCGGAGGTATCCGGCCGGGACTGCCGGGTGCGCTATCAGAAGCTGGAAAAAAATCTGGGCATCTCAGGAAATACCAACGCTGCCTTTCAGATGGCTTCTGGAACGTGGATTGCTATGATGGATCACGATGACCTGCTGGATCCTGACGCCCTGTGGGAGTCGGTGAAGGCTCTCCGGAACCATCCGAAAGCAGGCTTTCTGTACACAGACAGCGATCTCACTGACGGGGACGGGATGAAGTTTTATAATCCTCTTCTGAAGCCGGACTGGTCGCCGGAAATGATGTATTCTGCTAATTATATCACCCATTTTTCCATGATACGGAAGGATATCATAGAGAAGACGGGAGGATTCGACAGCAGGATGGACGGCGCTCAGGACTGGGATATCTTTCTGAAGGCGGCTGAGCTGTCGGAGGAGATTCTCCATGTCCCCAGCGTCCTCTACCACTGGCGGATGGCACAGACTTCCACCGCCCGCTCTGTCGAGACCAAGCCTTATGCCCTGGACGCTCAGCTGCGGGCTATTCAGGCCCATTTTCAGCGGATGGGCTGGCAGGGGGCGGCTTATTTTCAGGACAGGAGCCGCTATCTGATCCGTGTCCGATGGGACAGGCCGGTGGCCTGGAGACTGGTGGATGCCGCTGACAGGTCATGGCTGGATGCGCCGGCCGGAGATGAGGGTGAGGGACAGGCTGAAGCAGGACAGGCGGAGCCGGAGGTCTATCTGGTATCCTTTGGGCAGACTGAGCCGGCAGATGAGGATGCATATCAGGAGCTGGCCCAGTGGGCAGTTCATGACGGAATCGGCCTGGTATTTCCCAAGCTGCTGAACCGGGACGGGACGATCCGGTCAGCCGGCGTAATAATCACCGGGGGGAGTGACGGAGTCCTCCGGGCGGAGACGCTGTATCAGGGAACGGAAAACCATACGGCAGACGACCGGGGCAATACCGACTGGTACCGGAATGTCCGGATACAGGAACCGGCCCTCTTCGCTGTTTCAGCAGAGCATGTCCGGCAGCTGGGCTTTCTGCGGGAGGGAGATGAGGCGGAAGCCATGGCAGAGTATGCTTTCCGTCTTTCCCGGGCAGGACTGCGCCATCTGATGAATCCCTTCAGTGAGGTGGTCTGCGGGGCAGCTATGCCGGCAGACGCAGCCGTCAGGGCCGGGAAATGGTATATCAGGCTGGAGGAGGACAGTCGGGCGCATACAGGTTTTGTCCCGGATTCCGCCCGGGATGCCTGAGGGCAGGATTCAAATATGGACACAGGAGTATGAGGATGGGTATATTCAGAAAGAAAAATATTCGTTATTATATCGATAAAATGGAGATCATTCAGCTGACGGTCCATATCACAGGCTGGGCAGTCTCCCTGGATGGCAGCCAGGTTCATTTTGGTGTGACAGACCGGGCAGGGCAGGAGGCGGAGCTGACGCTGCGCCGGCTGGACAGGCCTGATGCCAGTATTGCGGTGCTGGGGGATGACAGCCAGAGGCAGTGCGGCTTTGACCTGAAATTCACCTGTGACCGGGAACAGCGTTATCTGCTGTCCGTTACCGCAGGGACAGATCGGGCCAGGATCGCTGTCAGCCCGGAGGAGCTGGAGCGGGAACAGGGCCGCCGGTATGTGTCTTTCCGGAAGATGGTCAGGATGACCACGCCGTCCATGGTGAAAAGCGACCTGCACACCCTGGTGAGGAAGGGCCCCCGGGCGCTGAAGGATCAGTGGGAGACCCGCTACGAGACGGAAGAAAATAAGTATGAAAAATGGCTGGAGCGCCATCGCCTGCGCCAGATGCCGCCTCTGGGGCAGCAGCCTCTGATCAGTGTGATTGTGCCGGTATACCGGACGCCGGAGGCCTATCTGCGGGACATGATCGAATCTGTCCGGGACCAGGGATATGAGAACTGGGAGCTGTGTCTGGCAGACGGCAGTGAGGACGGCGGGGAAACAGGCAGGCTCGTTGAGAAGTATGCCGCCGGAGACAGCCGGATCCGTTATCTGGTCCTGGAGAAAAACCTGGGCATCGCCGGCAATACCAATGCGGCCCTCCATATGGCATCGGGAGAGTGGATCGGCCTGCTGGACCATGACGATGTGCTGGAGGCCTCCGCCCTGTACGAGGCGGCCCGGGCTATGGGGGAAAATCCGTCAGCCGATGTGATTTATACCGATGAGGACAAGGTTACCACAGACCTGCGCCTGCATTTTGATCCCCATATGAAGCCGGATTTTAATCCGGATCTCCTCCGGTCCAACAATTATATCTGCCACTTTTTCCTGTGCAGGCGGAGCCTGGCCCTGGATGCGGGCGGGTTCAGCCCGGACTATGACGGGTCTCAGGACTATGACTTTATTCTGAAATGTACCGAACAGGCCCGGCAGATCCTTCATCTGCCCCGGGTGCTCTATCACTGGAGGACCCATCCGGCTTCCACCGCTGAGAATCCGGAGAGCAAGATGTACTGCTACGAGGCGGGAAAGCGGGCCATCGAGGCCCATCTGAAACGGACAGGGACAGAAGGGACAGTGGAGATGCTTCCCGGCTATCCGGGGTATTACCATGTGGAATACCCTGTCGAGGGAGAGCCTCTGGTATCCATCCTGATTCCCAATAAGGATCAGAAGGAGACCCTGATGAACTGCATCCGCTCCATACAGGAAAAATCCACATACCGGAATTATGAGATAATCATTATTGAAAACAACAGCGAGACAGAGGAAATTGAGGACTGCTACCGGCAGCTGGAGGCACAGGGCCTCCGGGTAATCCGGTGGGAAGGGCCTTTTAATTACGCAGCCATCAATAATTACGGCGCGGCCCGCGCAGCAGGGGAATACCTGCTGCTGCTGAACAATGACACAGAGGTGATTGCGCCGGGATGGATTGAGGCCATGCTGGGCAACTGCCAGCGGCCGGAGGTGGGCGCCGTCGGCGCCAAGCTGTACTATGAGGATCACACCATCCAGCATGCCGGCGTGGTGATGAAGCTGGCCGGCGTGTGCGGTCATGTGCTCTGCGGTATGGCAGGATATGATCCGGGACCTTTTGCCAGGGCCATCATCCAGCAGAACTACAGCGCTGTGACAGCAGCCTGTCTGATGGTGAAAAAATCCATATTTCAGCAGGTGGGAGGGCTGGCGGAGGAATTTCAGGTAGCCTACAATGATGTGGACTTCTGTCTGAAAATCAGGCAGGCAGGCTATCTGATTGTGTGGAATCCCCGGGCAGAGCTGTACCACTATGAGTCCAAGTCCAGGGGATATGAGACTACGCCGGAGAAGCAGGCCCGGTTTCAGCGGGAGAAGGAACTTCTGCTGCAGCGGTGGCCGGATTATATCAGTCAGGGAGACCCCTGCTATAACCCCAATCTCACACTGACAGCGCCGGACTGCAGTGTGGACTATACCCGGTGAGGAAAGCAGTGAGAAACATGGAGGAAAACCGCAGGCAACATAAGCATACACGGATTACAGCTGAACGCAATGGAGGCGGGCATGGAAGTACAGGAAGAACGAAAGCCAAAAAGTCTTTTGGCAAAAACTTATGATTATTGGAAGAAAAACGGCGCAAAAAAATGCGCAAAGAAAATATATATGAAATTTTTCCGGCTGGAGGAGGTCAGCTTCCGCCAGTGGCAGAAGGGAGCGCTGCCCACCCAGCGGGATCTGGAGAGGCAGAAAGACGCCCATTTTCAGACGGAGCCGGTGATCAGCCTGGCTGTGCCGCTGTACCGGACGCCGGAGCCATATTTAAAGGAGATGATCCAGTCGGTACGGAACCAGACCTATGGAAAATGGCAGCTGTGCCTGGCCGATGGCAGCGGAGATGGAAAGAGCGATGGAGACGGAACGGGCAGCGGAGATGGAAAGAGCAGCGGAGACGGAACGGGTGACAGAGACGGAAAGGGCAGCAGGAGCGGAAGCCTGGAGGAAACGGTAAAAAGGCTTGCGGAGCATGATGAAAGGATCTGCTATCAGAACCTGGGAGAAAACCGGGGCATTGCGGGAAATACCAACGCTGCCCTGGCGATGGCAACAGGGGATTATGTGGCTCTGCTGGATCATGATGACATGCTGGCGCCGGACGCCCTCTATGAAATCGTAAAATGCATCAATCAGCATCCCGGGGCAGACGTGATTTATACCGATGAGGACAAGGTGGACGAGAAGGGGAAGAAATACTATGAGCCCCATTTCAAGCCTGATTTTAACCTGGATCTTCTGCGGACGATGAATTATATCTGTCATCTGTTTGTGGTGAAGAGAGAGCTGGCAGACCGGACAGGGGGCTTCCGGTCAGAATATGACGGGGCCCAGGATTATGATTTTATTTTCCGCTGTACAGAGCAGGCAAAGGAGATCCGCCATGTTCCCAAGCTGCTCTATCACTGGCGGTGCCACCGGGGCTCCACCGCCCAGAATCCGGCCAGCAAGCAGTATGCCTTTGATGCCGGCCTGCGGGTGATTCAGGATCATTACCGGCGGATGGGAATCCAGGCCACTGTGTCCCACGGCATCAAGCCGGGAATGTACCATACCATTTATGAGCGCCCCAGTGACCCGCTGGTTTCCGTGATTATTCCCAATAAAGACCATATACGGGATCTGGACCTGTGCATCTCTTCTCTGATGGAGAAATCTTCCTATCAGAACCTGGAGATCATCGTGGTGGAGAACAACAGTACAGACCCGGAGACCTTCGACTATTATGAGCAGAAGGAAAAAGAAATGGATAATCTCCGGGTGGTGGAGTGGAAAGGAGAGGGCGGCTTCAACTATCCTGCCATCAATAATTACGGCGTCTCCTTTGCCCGGGGAGAATACCTGCTGCTGCTGAACAATGACATCGAGATGATAGACGGCTGCTGTGTGGAAGAACTGCTGGGCCACTGTATGCGGCCGGATGTGGCAATCGCCGGCGCCCGGCTGTACTACGGAGACGATACCATTCAGCACGCCGGGGTGATCGTGGGCCTGGGCGGGGTAGCCGGCCATGCCTTTGTCGGCCTGCCCAGAAGCGAGTGGGGCTACATGGCGAAGGCAGTGGCCACCCAGGATCTGAGCGCTGTGACTGCGGCCTGCATGATGGTGAAAAAGGAGGTCTACCTGGATGTGGGCGGCATGACCGAAGCCCTGGCTGTCGCTTTCAATGATGTGGATTTCTGCCTGAAAGTGCGGGAAAAAGGCTGGCTGGTGGTCTACGAGCCCTATGCCCAGGCATATCACTATGAATCCAAATCCCGGGGACTGGAAAACACCCCGGAAAAGCTGGAGCGGTTCCATGGCGAGATGCGGCTCTTCCGGGATCGATGGAAAACCATCCTGGAAGAAGGAGACCCCTACTACAACATCAACCTGACTCTGGACCGGAACGACTTCACACTGCGCAATCCATACTGGATGCCGGTGGAGTTTTAAAACATTTTTTGTTCAGGGGGGTTTATGCGGCCCGGACATTATCAGACGCTGCAGACAGAGGCAAATGACGGCCAGGGAGCGGCGGGTGCCGGAGAGAAGGGCGTTCCGGGGATGGGGGTGACAGCTGGACAGCATATGGAGGTCTGACGAAAAGTTCTTAGCATACAGGGCGGCGGGTTTGTGGAGAAAATCCGGCGCTCAACGCCGGATTTTCAGGAGCTTACTGAGGCGAAGGCCTTTCAGGCTTTCGGCGAAGATAAGTCCGGTTCCACAAACCCGCCGCCCTGTATGGTTAGAACTTTTCAGACCGGGAATAAAGCTGTCCAGCTGTCACCCCCATCCCCGGAATGCCCTTCTCTCCGGCACCCGCCGCTCCCTGGCCGTCATTTGCCTCTGTCTGCAGCGTCTGACAACGTCCGGGCTGCATAAAATATGAAAGTTTTGTAAGGCCTGTAGCCGCGTCCCCGTCTGGCGGTCCGTACTCCCGCCTGCTGCGCTTTGAACGAAGGCACATCCGTTACAGCTCATTAATGGTCTCTGTCACCGAAATCCCCCTGATCCGCTTCGCCGGCGCGTATGAGGCCAGTGCTGCCGCAAAGATAACGGTCAACAGAATCACTGCCAGGGAGCCGACGGGCAGGCTCCAGACAGCGTAAGGAAAGTAGCCGGTGATCAGGAAGCCGTACAGCAGCCGGTGGAGGGGCAGGCCCAGCCCGCAGCCGACGGCGCAGCCCCAGAAGGCGTAGGTGAAGGCTTCGGCGGCGATCATCCGGGTGACCTGACGGCCGTCCATCCCCACGGCCCGCATGGCGCCGTACTGCCGGATTCTGGCGGAAACGCTCATGGAGATGCTGTTGACGATGTTCAGTACCGTGACCAGGGTGATGATAGCCAGGAATCCGTAGACGCAGGCGACAAATGCCGTATAGGTGCCGGAGGTGCGCTGTTCCCTTCTGTCATTAAAATTGCAGGCGCAGCCGGCTTCACTGTCTGCGGCTCTGCGGACTGCCTCCACATCTTCATCGGTCACATCACCGGCGGTCTGCACCAGGACGAGGGAGTAGTCTGTCACGCCGGTCAGGCGGGTGAAGGTTTCATCAGAGGCGATCAGGGTGATCTGGCCGTTGGTGAGGCCGTCGCTGCTGAAGGGGTCGTACTTCAGCAGGCCGGCGATTTCCAGGGTTTCCTCTCCCAGCCGGATGGTGTCGCCGATCTCCCAGTCGCTGTAGGGATCCCATGTGGCCAGCACAAAGGAACTGTCCCCGTACACCAGGGACAGATCGCTGCCCCGGGTGAGAATGCCGTCTTTTTCCAGACATTCCAGGTCGAAATCCCCGAAGGAAATCAGGTCAACGGTATCGGAGCCGGAGGTGTTATCGTTCAGAGCGGCGGCGAGATCGAAGCTGCTCCGGCGGCCGTAGGCCCGTTTTACCCCGTTCATGCCGCTGATGGTTTCCGGCAGCTGGCAGCTGATGGAATTGGAGCCGTCAGCGCTGGCGATATCCAGGTCGGAATCGGCGGCTGACTGGGGCATCAGGCAGCCCACGAACTCCACCAGGACGGAAAAGCTCAGAAACAGAAGAATACTGAGGGCAAAGGAACCGGTGATCAGGAACAGGTTTTTCCTGGCCGAGAGGGCGTGGTGGATGCCCAGGGAGGTGTCAATCCGGAAGATGTGCTTCGCCGGCGAATGCACCGGGACGCTGTATCCGTCATTGCCGGAGGCTGCTGCTGCGGGGGATACGCGGGAGGCTCTCCTGGCCGGCGCGCCTGCGGCCAGCAGGACTGTGACCACGCCCATCAGAATGCCGCTTACGATTCCGATGGCGCTGATCCCGAAAAGAGGGATGGCGGAGAATTCTTCACCTACGAGAAAGCGGAGAACCGCGCACATCATCCAGCTGACCAGGATGCCCAGGATAAGGCCGGCGGGCACCGCGGTTTTGCACCAGTTCAGGGCCTCCAGCCGCACGAAACGGATAATCTGCTGCCGGCTCATGCCGATGCAGCGCATCATGCCGAAGAATCGGGTTCTCTGGGCGACACTGCTGCTGATGCTGCCTGAAATCATCAGGACGCCGGCGATCAGGATCAGGACAAACAGCACTGCCGCAGCGAGAAAGAGAGACTGACCCATGGTAGAGCTGAGGATGTCCTGTAAAGAGAAGCCCTGATGCTTGTCAGACAGTCTGTCCAGTTCCATGCGGGTTCCCATTTCGGCCATGCTGAATACTGCCGTCACCATAAATACGGCGAAAATGATGCACAGTCGGGTCATACGGTTCTGACGCTTGTGGACTCTGGCGGAGATGGGGATCAGATTCAGATAGCTTTTCATTCCCGACACCTCCCGAAATCAGTCACCACGCCGTCTGACACTCGGAGGATGCGGTCAGCGGTCTGAGCGATGGATCTGCTGTGGGTGATCATGATGATCGTCTGTTCATACTTTCTGGAGGCCTCCTTTAACAGGGCGATCACCTCGCTGGTGTTCTGGGTGTCCAGGTTGCCGGTGGGCTCGTCGGCCAGGATCAGGGCAGGCCGGGTGATCAGGGCGCGCCCGATGGCCACCCGCTGCTGCTGGCCGCCGGACAGCTGGCTGGGCAGATGGCGGCGGCGTTCCCGCAGGTTCAGCACTGTCAGCAGCTCTTCCAGATATTTTCTGTCCGGCTGCTGGTAGTCCAGCAGTACCGGAAAGATGATGTTCTGTTCCACGGTCAGCTCCGGGATCAGGTTAAAGCTCTGGAAGATAAAGCCGATATTCCTGCGCCGGAAAACGGTCAGGCCGCGCTCCTTCATGGAGAAAATGTCCTGCCCGCCGATCACTACTCTGCCGGAGGTAGGGGTATCCAGCCCGCCGATCATATTCAGCAGGGTGCTTTTTCCGGAGCCGGATTCTCCCACCACGGCCACAAACTCTCCCTTCGGCACAGAAAAGGCGGCCCGCTTCAGCGCATGAACGGCAGCCTCACCCTTCCCATAGGTTTTCGAAACATTTTTGACCTCTAATAAGTCCATTACATTTACACCTCTTTTTGATTCAGTCAAATGATGATCTGCTGCTCGCCGCCTGAAGGGGCGGGAGTCTTTTTTGATCTGTTCAAAATGATAACACGCCAGCCCTACTGGAATATGACAGGAAGCCTACAATTTTGTAGGAATCAGAAAAGTAATGGTAAATGTGGCGCCTGCGCCCAGGATACTGTCCGCCTCGATGGTTCCGCTGTGTGCTTCCACGATCGCTTTGGCCAGAGGCAGCCCCAGGCCGATGCCCCTGGTGTCGGATGAGAAGCGGCTCCGGTAAAACCGCTTGAAAATGTGGGGCAGATCCTCCGGGTGGATGCCTTTGCCATTGTCGGAGACCGTGATCTGGACGGCAGAGGCGAAG
This sequence comes from Candidatus Paralachnospira sangeri, assembly GCA_904397815.1. GTDB lineage: Bacteria > Bacillota > Clostridia > Lachnospirales > Lachnospiraceae > Paralachnospira_A > Paralachnospira_A sangeri. The sequence continues at coordinate 23,090 of CAJFOT010000126.1, read as the reverse complement.
GACCGCCAGGACAGACAGATGTCGCCGTCTTTTTCCGTATGGTCGAAGGCGTTTTTCACAATGTTGCTGATGGCCTCTGTCAGCCAGCCGCGGTCGCAGACCAGGGTGATGCCGTCACTGCCGGACAGAGCCAGGGATTTTCCTTCCTGAGCTGCCCGGTAGGCGAAATGCCGCCGGATATCCTCCATCATTTCTGAAACCGGTTCCGGCGCCTTTTGCATTACCAGGGTTCCCGCGTCCAGCCGGGTAATCTTCAGCAGGTTCTGCACCAGGGTCCCGATCCGGTCCAGCTCCTGTTCTGACAGGGCGGTAAATTCTCTGACAGTGTCCAGGTCTGCGGCCTCATCCTGGATAATGCCGTTATAGACATTGAGGGCGGCCAGAGGGGTTTTCAGCTGGTGGGAGATGTCGGAGATGGTATCCTTCATAAACTGTCTGGAGCGGCTTTCATTTTCCGCATGGGCGTTCAGGATGGAGACCAGGGAATTGACCTCGTGGAAGAGACGGTACAGCTGTCCCTCCTCGTTGCAGGAGATCCTGGCTCTCTGGTCGCCAGCGATGTAATTTCTGACCTGGGAGGCGGCATCCTCCATGATCCGGTTTTGTTCCAGGAAATAGCGGTAAAGAACGGTGAAAATAAAAATGGCCGCCGCCGCGGAGAACAGCCCGATCCACAGGGGACCCCGATCAGGCTGCAGCGCTGTGCAGAGAGCGGAAAGAAAGGCTCCGGCCAGAACAGGCAGCAGCGCCTGGAAGAAAAGCCTCTTGATTTTTCTGTTCACAAATATTTTCACGGCCTGCTCCCATCTGTGGTATTCCACTTATAGCCCATGCGCCTGACGGTGACGATGAACCGGGGACTGCCGGGATCGTCCTCGATCTTCGTCCGCAGGCGGCGAATGTATACGGTCAGGGTGCTGTTGTCAATATAACGCCCGTCCCGGTCCCAGAGCCGGTTCAGGATCTGTTCCGGTGACAGGACGATATCCGGATTTTTCATAAACAGGCAGAGCAGTTTCAGCTCGCCGGCGGTCAGATCCAGCGGCACTCCTTTTTTGCTGACAATTCCTTTCAGCAGATCTGCCTGGATGCCGTTGGAAGACAGCAGGGTTTCCGTCCGGCGGAAATGATCGCTTCTGCGCAGCAGGGCATTTACCCTTGACAGGAACACTGCCAGCTTAAAGGGCTTTGTAATGTAATCATCCCCGCCGATATCCAGCCCCATAATCATATCGGTTTCCTCATCTGCCGCGGTGAGAAAGATGATGGGGACAGGGGAGGTGCGGCGGATTTCCCGGCACAGATCATATCCGGAGCCGTCCGGCAGGGAGACATCCAGCACCACCAGGTCATAGGCTTTCTTCTGCCACAGCTGCCTTGCCTCCAGGACAGTCCGGGCGATGTCTGTCTGATAGCCCTGTTTCTCCAGGGCGAAGGAAAGACCGCTGATTAAACTCAGATCATCCTCCACGAAAAAAATCTGTTTCATAACAGTACCTCCTCGTTCAGACCATTATAATCCAGTTCGCCGGTCAGGACAAGGAGGAATGGCCGCTGTGGGGAATGCCGGTCAGAAAAAACTGGAAATGAAATAAAAATTACATTTTAATAATAACAGAAAATTTAATTTCAATTTTACATTTCCTTATCTCTTTCATAACAGTAAATGCAGTACAATAAGGCTGCAAATAAGAAATGAGAAACAATACTGGAGGTTCACTGTTATGGAACTTGGAAAAAAGCAGACTGCGACCCAGTCTCAGAAACTGATGATTTTTGTGCTGACAATGGCTTTATACGGGCTGGCAACTCTTTTTACAGAGCTGATCCCGTCATATCAGATTGGCGTGGTGGAATTTTCCGTGGAATATTTTCTCTTTATTCCCCTGACCCTGGCCATGCTTTTTGACCCGATGGCGGCGGCGCTGGGAGCTGCTACCGGAGAGCTGGTATTCAGTGAAATTATGCTGGGACAGTTCGGCGGCCTGGGAGAACTGGAAAAATTTCTGACGGTCACCATCGGCGTATTTGTGGCCGGACGGATGGTGAAAAACCCGAAAAATTGCAGGATGGTCGGCATTGCGGCGATGACAGGAACCGGACTTCAGCTGCTGATGGGCACCATCGTGGATATTCTGAAGGTGCAGCTTGCGGTGGAGGATTTTGAGGCGGTGGCCGGGCTTCCCCAGAGTGTGTTTGCCACAGAAGGCTTTGCCTTTCTGAACGACCTGCTCTTCTCCGGCATTCTGTTCTGTCTGCTGCCCACTCTGTATCTGGTGCCGAAGCTGTACGGAAAGATCGAGCCTCTGCTGGGAATGCGCCCCAGAGACGAAAAAACCGGACTGGGCGGCATCAGCCTCAGAGTCGTAATCGGCGCTGCCATCGCTTTTGCCGCGGCTGCGGGAGCAGAACTGCTGGCTACCGGCGGGATGCCGCTGATTGAGTGGGAGGCAGAATGGGCTGAGAGCGGCACTGCTCTGGCCGCGGGCATGGTGGTGGCCGCCCTGGCAGCGGTGATTGTCCTGGCAGTTCTGCGCGGCAAAGCGGGGAAGGGAATGGCAGAAAAGGCATGAATATCATCGAGATCAGGAACCTGACCTATACATACCCAGGTGCCGAAGAACCGATCCTGAAAAATATTTCCGCAGAGATAGAAAAGGGAGATTTTCTGGCGATTGTAGGAAATAATGGATGCGGAAAGTCCACCTTCTGTAAGGTGCTCAACGGCCTGATTCCCCATTTTATCACCGGTGATTTTGAGGGCGCTGTGGAGATAGAGGGCGTGAACACGCTGGAGGCGGATGTGGGAACGCTGGCCTGTAAGGTGGGGTATGTCTATCAGGATTTTGAAAATCAGATTGTGCGTCCCACTGTTCTGGATGACGCTTCCTATGCCTGTCTGAATTATGCCATGGCGGATTACCAGGAGCGGGGCAGGGAAGCCCTGGCCATGTGCGGACTGGCAGGGCGGGAGTCAGATTATATCTGGCAGCTCTCCGGAGGCCAGACCCATCTGCTGGCGCTGGCGGGTGCAGTGGCTCTCCGGCCGGATGTGCTGATTCTGGATGAGCCCATTGCCCAGCTGGATCCCGCCCACGCCGACAGAATCTACGGCGTGCTGCGGGAACTGAATGAAAAATATGGAAAAACAATTATTGTCATTGAACATCATACAGAATATATTGCCGATTACTGCCGTCATGTGATGCTGATGAAAGACGGCGGCATTGCCTGGAAGCTTCCCACAGACCGGGCACTGCGGCGGGTGGAGGAGCTGGAGGCCTGTCAGATTTTTCCACCCCAGGTTACCATTGCCGCAGACCGGATGGAGCGGGAAGGCCGCCTGCCCCAGGGACAGCCTCTTCCCACCACCGTGGAGGAAGGAAAGAAAGCCTTTGGCGGACTCTGCTATCAGCCGCAGGGCGGAACCGGCGGGAAGTACGGGGAAAAATCTGAAGAGAAAACCGGAAAGAAAGAAGCGGACAGAGAGCCGGCGATTCAGTTCCGGGATGTGTCGGTTTCCTACCGGTCTGTGAAGGGAGAACCCCGCCAGGTATTCCGCGGTCTGAATCTGGACGTGGCGCGGGGTGAGAAAGTGGCCCTGATCGGCTCCAACGGCGCGGGAAAATCGACGCTGATGAAGATGGCTGTGGGACTTCTGAAGCCGAAGAAGGGAGATATCCTGCTGGAGGGAGAAAGCATCCGGGACAGAAGAACAGAAAATCTGTCGGAGAAGGTTTCCCTGGTTTATCAGAATCCCGAGGATATGTTTATTAAAGATTCGATCCGGGCGGATATCGCCTATGCGATGGAAGTGCGGGGAAGGGCGGACTGGAGGGAGCGGACGGAAGCGCTGCTGGAACGGTTTCGCCTGACACATCTGGGAGACAGGGACGGACGGCTGCTGTCAGGCGGGCAGATGAGAAGGGCCAGCCTGGCTATCGGCATCGCCCTGAATCCGGGAATTCTGCTGCTGGATGAGCCTACTGCCAATCTGGATATTGCCACCCGCAGAGAGATTGTGGAGACATTAAATGATATTAAAGGGATAACGGAAACGGTCGTGATCGCTACCCATGATATGCAGCTGGTCTGCGGCTGGGCAGACAGAATCATTGTCCTGGACAGAGGGGTGGTGGCTGCTGACGGCGGGAGAGACCGGATTTTCAGCGACTGGGCGCTGACAGAGACAGTGGGCATTCGTCCGCCAGAGATCTTTGCCATGGGGCGGGCGCTGGATCAGGATGCCAGGTGCTATACTGTTGATGAGTTTCTGCGGGGATTCCGGCCAGTCCGGGCATAATTAATCAGGAGGGATAAAGTTTGAGTTTGAAAGTGAATTTTAAAATCTGCCCTGATGACGCGGCAAGCGCGTCAGGAGGGAGGAAACAATGACGGAGAAAATAAAAGCCAAGCTGGCCGAAAATATTCTGGATAAGCTGTCCATTGATTTTCTGCGGGGGCAGGTGCTGAAAAACGCCTATGGCAATGATGATACGGTGATCGCGGGCCTGGATCCCCGGGTACTGCTGCTGTGGTATGTGGTAATCGGCTTCCTGCCCTGGTTTACCGGCAGCCTGTGGTTTCTGGCGGCCTGCTTTCTTCTGGTGCTGGCAACAACCATGCTGGCTCGGGTGGCGGGGCTGGTGCTTCTGCTGTTTGGTGTGGGGGTATTTACACAGACCGGGTATCTGCTGATTGTATCCATGTTTTTTGGCGGAAACGGGTCGACGGTGATGCCACTGCTGATCCTGACGCTGAAGGTGGCCACCTGTTCCCTGGCGTCCATCACTGTATTTTCCGGGCTGGATCCGGACAGGCTCTCCAATGGTCTGATGTGGTACGGATGCCCGGAGCGGCTTTCCTTTTCCATATCCTATGCCTATCGGATGCTGCCTATGCTGCTGGAGGAGTTTCAGAATATCCTGTTGTCCTACCGGATGCGGGGCAATCCGCCGGCCCATGACACGCTGACAGGCAAGGTCAGGTATCTGATCTATCAAGTGAAGATCATCATGCTTTCCTTCTATCCGCTGATGCTAAACACGGCGAAGCGTTCCAGAACAACGGTGGAAGCCCTGGAGATCAAAGGCTACCGGTATGCGGCGGTCAACAAAGAAGTGAAGAAAATGAAGCTGGCATCTTTAAAGGTCACCTACAATGACATGCTGTTTCTGGCAGTGTCTTTTCTGTGGATCGCCCTTTCTCTTCTGGCGTCCACGGTTTTTTAACCGATTCAGGCAAGTCCCCTGTCTTATATGGAAAAGAGTGATAAGCGGGGGAGGCGGGTCCTTTGACCCGGACAGATTTTTAGAAAAAGAGGTATGAGAATTGAAACTGGATTTCCACACACATGGAAAACTGGCGAAACGGCTGCCGTTTTCCACAGAATATACGGATTGGCTGTTTTGTGAGGCGAAAAACGCAGGGCTGGACGCTCTGTGTCTGACAGAACATTTTAATACCCTGCAGTTTGATGAGCTGTACGGTTATCTGATGAAAACCGGCAGAAATGAGGGGGATACCCTGGTGCTGGAAAATGGGCTGCGCATTTTCCCCGGGATGGAGACTGACATCGCAGAAGGCGGGCATATCCTGACGCTGGGCGCGGCCGAGACGATTTTGGAGCTGAATCGGAGGCTGGAGCCCCATAAAGAACCGGGAAATTTTCTTCCCTTTCATGATCTGATGGCCCTGTTCCGGGAGTATGATGTTCTGGTGGGAGCTGCCCATCCCTACAGAGCCGGCGGCCATATCCCCCAACTGCCGGAGGAAGAGCTGCGGAAGCTGGATTTCCTGGATCTGAACGGAAAGGATGTGGCGGAAAACAGGAGCCGCGCCGAACAGCTGACCTGCAGCCTGGGCAGACTGCTGGGCAGGCCGGTGGTGGCAGGCAGCGACACCCATCAGGCGGTTCAGTATGGGTGTGTTGCCACAGTTTTCCCGGAAGATATCAGGGACATTCATGAGCTTTACCGGCAGATGAAGGCAGGGGCCTATCACATCGATATTTCCGGCCAGGCAGCCTTTCAGGTTAAGACTGCCGGCATTCTGAAGCGGGCACTGAAGGAAATCCACGCCCTGGGTGGCGATTATGTGGAGATTCTGACAGGTACATCCGGCAGAAAAGAAAAATTGAATTCTTCACCCTCCTGTGATAGACTAAAAGCAGTTATTTAATATTCTGTAACTGCGGGAGGAAATATCATGAAAGGTAATATGTCTGTTATGATAGCGGCTGCTGCGACAGCCGCTTTGCTTGTTTCCGGGTGCGGAGGCAGTCCTGACGTGCCGTCAGCCGGTGATGCGGAGAAAAAGACTGTACAGATTATCCAGGATATGCCGACGGAATCCGGGCTGAAAATTGACGGGGATACCGCCCTGGAGATTGCGCTGGAAAATGCCGGCGTACCACGAGAGGACGCTGATAATATCAAAGTGGAGCAGGACAGCGAGAATGATATTTCTATTTATCAGGTAGAGTTTGAAACTGCGTATGGAGATTATGATTTTGAAATTGCCGTGTCCGATGGATTAATTATAGGAGCAGATTATGAAGTGGATGAAGAATGGCTGGACAGATTGGGAGGAAGCCCCGTAACAGAAGAGGAAGCCATGAAGATTGTGTCAGTCAAAGCAGAGGGAGCGTCTGCGGACGGCATCCGGATATGGGAAGAAAGCAACGATGGCCGTACCATCTATGAAGGAGAATTCTATCATAATGGAATAAAATATGAGTTCGAACTGGATGGGCAGACTGGACGGATTTTTGATTGGAATGCAGATCTGAGGGAATAGAGGAGGAACAAAAATGCGGCTGCAATTTCCGAATATGCCGGAACAGATGACAAAATCTGAATCCAGAATTATGGATTATATTTCTAGCCATACAGAGGAGTTTTTATTTTCTTCGATTGGAACTATCAGCAGACGGCTGGATGTATCTCCTGCAACCCTGTCTCGTTTTGTTCGACGGGTGGGGTTTGAGGATTATAAAGAGCTGAAGCGGGCGGTGGCAGACCAGAGCATGGTGGAAGGCCCTGCGGTCAAGATGCTGGCTACCCTCAGCGCAGATAAGGAATTTACAGTGGAAAACTGGATTCTGCGTCAGCAGACTTACCTGCAGAAGACATTGGAAGGACTGGACCCGGGCCAGTTCCGGAGGGCAGTGGATATAGTGCTGGGAGCCCGCCGGGTTTTTATCCACGGGAAAAGTGCTTCCGCTTCTCCGGCTCAGCTGCTGATGTTCCGGCTGCGCCGTCTGGGGATCGATACGGTTCTTCTCCCTTCCGGCGGCTCTGAGGTGCTGGAAGGACTGGCGGAGATCAGGAAAGAGGACGCCGTAGTCCTTTTCAGCTTTTCCAAAGTGTCATCAGAGGGCAGGATGATCCTCTGCCATCAGAGGGAGGTCGGTTATACCACCATCGCTTTTTGCAGCCGCGCCTTTATTCCTGAGGAGGAACAGGCGGACATCCAGCTTTTTGTTTATCGGGGAGAACCGAAAGAATATCATTCCATGACAGCACCCGCCGCAGTGGTGGACGCTCTGGTGGTGGCAGTGTCAGAACAGATGGGAGAAGCATCGGCACGCCGGCTGGACAGGCTTCATAAGATGAAAAAAACATATGCGCCGGAGCGGTGAAGGAGGGTTTTTGTCCGGGGGCTTGCACAGGCAGAACGGACGGCCCCGCCAGCCGCAGGCGAAGGGTGCCGTCCGGGCTGTGCAAGCCTTTGAACGAAAACATCTCTACTCCAGCTCTTCCAGGACGAACAGCTGCTCTCCTTTTTCCACCTCTCCTTCTTTCAGCATCCGCACCCGCTGATTTTCGTTCAGGGATGTCAGCACCACCGGAGTGTCCGGCGCTGCGGCTTCTTTGCGGATGCGTTCCAGGTCGAAGGTGATCAGGCGGTCTCCTTTCTGTACCAGGTCTCCCTCCTTTACGTGTGCGGTGAATCCTTTGCCGTTCAGCTTTACGGTGTCGATGCCGATGTGGATCAGCAGTTCACAGCCGTCTTTTGTTTTCAGTCCGACTGCGTGGCTGGTGGGGAAGACGAAGCTGATGATGGCGTCTTCCGGGGCGGTTATCAGGCCTTCTTTCGGGATGATGACAGCGCCGTCACCCATCATTTTGGCAGAGAATGCCGGGTCCCGGGTTTCGGTGACGGAGCGGGCTGTTCCTTTCATGGGACTGGTGAATATCCGGGATTTTACCACCTTCTGCTCCTGGGTGCCGGGAATGGCCCAGGTATCGTCCTGCCGGCTTTCTTCCGGCTGTTCCTGCCGGGCAGCGCCCGGGGCGGCATCTGCCGGGGTTTTTTGTCCGGTCTGGGGTTCCTGCCCGGCATGGGGCTGGGACAGGTTTTCGGAAATCTGTCCTGCCTCTACCGCTGCCAGATAATCTTCCAGCCGGGATTTTATAACGGTGACATTGGGCCCGTATATAATCTGCACTCCGTTTCCCCGGTGGATGACGCCAGAGGCGCCGGTAGATTTCAGAGTCTGGTCGCTGACCAGATCGGAATTGTGGACGGTACACCGCAGCCGTGTGGCGCAGCAGTCCAGGTCGGCGATGTTCTGCCGGCCGCCCAGTCCCCGGATGATCAGCTCAGACTGGCTGCCCTCATGGGCGGACAGGGGCTGCCCGGCGCTTTCCTTTCTGGCTTCCACATCCTGGCGGGTGTACAGCTTTACCTCTTCTCCCGCATCCCGTCCCGGCGTTTTAAAGTCGAACCGGCGGATCAGGAAGGAAAAGAGAAAATAGTAAACAATAAAGTAGAAGATACCCACGATCACGATCCAGATCCAGTTGGTCTTGTCGTTTCCCTGCATAATGCCGAAGAGGGTCAGGTCGATGATGCCGCCTGAAAAGGTCATGCCTACGCCTACCTGGAAGATGTGCATCAGCATGTAGGCAGCCCCGGCGAAGATACAGTGGATGACATAAAGAAGGGGCGCCACGAAAAGGAAGGTAAATTCCAGCGGTTCCGTAATGCCGGTGAGCATGGAGGTTAGAGCAGCGGAAAGCAGCAGGCCGCCTGCAGCCTTCCGGTTTTCCGGGCGGGCTGTCCGATACATGGCCAGGGCAGCGCCGGGCAGGCCGAAAATCATCAGCGGAAATTTGCCGGACATGAAGCGGGTGGCTTCCACGCTGAATTTCTCGATGTCACCATATGCCAGCTCGGCGAAAAAGATATTCTGGGCGCCCTCGATCAGCTGGCCGCCCACTACGGCGCTTCCGCCCACACCGGTCTGCCAGAAGGGCAGGTAAAACACATGGTGCAGGCCGAAGGGAATCAGCGCCCGCTCCATCAGGCCGTAAAGGAAGGTGCCGGCATAGCCGGAGCTGCGCACCAGATCGCCGATGGCATAGATGCCGTTCTGGATTACCGGCCAGATGTAAAACATAACAATGCCGACGATTAAAAAGACAATTGAGGAAATGATCGGCACGAACCGGGTGCCGCCGAAAAAGGACAGCACCTGGGGCAGCTGGATCTGATAATAGCGGTTGTGGAGGGCGGCTGTCCCCAGCCCTACGATAATACCGCCGAAGACACCCATCTGCAGGGACTGGATGCCCAGCACTGATACTGTAGAACCGGAGTGGAGGGTTTCGGCAGAGCCGGAGACAGACAGCATGGCGCCGATGGCGGCGTGCATAACAAAGAATGCGATAGCGCCGGCCAGGGCCGCAACCTCTTTTTCTTTTTTTGCCATGCCGATGGCCACGCCAATGGCGAAAATCAGCGGCAGATTGGTGAACACAATGTCTCCGCACCGGTTCAGTACTGTCAGAATACTGTACAGAAATGTTCCCTCTCCCAGTATGGATTGGAGGCCGTAGGCTTCAATCATACGACTGTTGGTAAAAGAGCCGCCGATGCCCAGAAACAGTCCGGCCACCGGCAGAATGGCGATGGGAAGCATGAAGGAACGCCCCACACGCTGGAGAACGCCAAAGATCTTATCTTTCATATCGGTATTCCTTTCCTGTTAAAAATCTTAACCTATACTATCTCCCTGATTCTGATATGGCATACATAAAACCCGAAAATTTTTCTTGACAACCTATGTAAAATATTATATTATACAGTATATAATATAGAGACTTAAATAATATTATAAAAATACAAGTATTGAATCAGAAGCTGCGGGAAACGGAAATGTTCCTGCATACACAAAAGGAGCTGGTGAGATGGTATTTAATACTGGCGCTGCCCTGCTGGATGCCATTGTCCTGGCTGTCGTGTCTACGGAGGAGGAGGGAACCTACGGATATAAGATCACCCATGATGTCAGGCAGGCGATCGGCGTGTCCGAGTCCACACTTTATCCGGTGCTGCGGCGGCTGCAGAAGGAGGCCTGTCTGGAGGCTTATGACAGGGAATTTGCGGGGAGAAACCGCAGGTATTATAAGATTACAGACAAGGGGTGGGCACAGCTGCGGCTGTACCGGGAAGAATGGATCAGTTATTCATCGAAAATTTCCCGCATTTTTTCGGAGGTTAAAAAATGAGTATGAGCAAAGAAGAATTTTTATCAGAACTGGAGGGGCTCCTGGCTGGCCTGTCTGAGCAGGAGCGGGATGAGGCGCTGACGTACTACAGGGAATATATCGAGGACGCCGGGCTGGAGAATGAGGCGAAAGTCCTGGAGGAGCTGGGCTCTCCCAGAAAAATCGCTGCCGCTGTGATGGGGCAGTTCGAGGAAGAGGACGGAGAGTTCACAGAGAAAGGATTTGAAAATCCGGACTGGGAGGAGCCGGCCAAGGAGGTGATCCCGGTGGAGACAAAGGCGGATAAGCAGCGCAGATGGATTAAGATCGGCATCATAGCCTGTTTCGTCCTGTTTATCCTGCCGATGATCCTGCGTGCTCTGGGGCAGATCTTCGGGATGTCCCTGAATGTGGTGATGACGGTGGTTGTGCTGCTGATTGGCATTGCGGTATGCACAGTGGTGGGGATTATCCTGGGCATGATCGGCGTGCTGGTGGGATTTTTCCTCCTGTTCTGGATGCCGGCCCAGGGACTGACACTGATCGGCCTGGGATTTATCAGCCTGGGAATCGGCTGCCTGGGAAATGTACTGTGTATCCGTTTCTATGGGAAGTGGCTGCCGGCCCTCCTTCACGGGGCCAGCAGGCAGCTGGGAAAATTGAGCAGAAGAAACCGGGAGGGACAGCGCAATGAGTAAAAAAGAAAAGACGTATCTGCGGCTGGGGCTGTTTTTTCTGTCCGTAGGGCTGGTGATTACTCTGGCCTTTGGCACATTCCGGTTTGGGCACAGGGATGAAAGGACAGAGATTGCAGTGGAGGAGGCCGCGGACCAGGCCGTTTCTGATGTTGATGAGAATGATCCGATTTATCAGGCTTTTCAGGAAGAAAGTATCAATCATCTTCATATCAACGGCGGATATGGGGAAATCTATATCAGCAGCGCAGATTATTTCTATGTGGATTCCGGTTACGATCTGGAAGAGATTTACGTGGAGGGAGATACCCTTTGTATTAATACCGGTCAGGATTCTTTTGACGAGGCTCTGTACCTTTCTCTGCCTGGCGGATATCAGTTTCAGTCCGCTGAAATCAGCGTAGGTGCCGGATTGGTAGAGATTGCTGATGGGCTGATTGCAGGGCAGATTTCGGTGACTGTGGGAGCTGGAGAATTTTATGGCTATGGGCTTACCGGCGAGGAGAACTGCCGGCTTACCACCGGCGCAGGCACCTGCAATGCCTATGACTTGCGGACGGAACATCTGGAAGCTGAGACCGGCATCGGAACAATGGATCTGTCGGCGGCCCAGCTGGGAACGGCGAATATCAGCACCGGGATCGGCAATACAATGCTGTCGCTGCCGGGAGAACGGTCGGATTATGATTACGAGATCAGCAGTGAAATGGGAGAGGTTACTCTGGGCGAAGAGACCTTTGATTTTACCGATCTGCCTGTCACCCAGGACAACGGACAGGACAGAACCATCCATGTGGAAAATGGGATGGGATCTACAGAGATCTATTTCGGTTATTAAATTGGCGGTTAAACAGGAAATAAAAATATGTAAACAGGAAATATGACGGAGACAGAAAGTGAGGCAAGGATTTTATGAATGGCAAGAGACTTTACAGATCATCAACCAACAGAATGATTGCAGGTGTATGCGGCGGGCTGGGAGAATTTTTTCACATTGATCCCACCATTATCCGCCTGGTCTGGGCGCTGATCGGCCTGACCGGCACCGGCATCGTGGCATATATTATCGCCATGATTATTATTCCATCCGACTTATAACAAAGAACAAATAATTGCCGCTTGCCGCAAATCCTCCGGTAATCGCGGATTTCTGCATAGCTTCCCGAATTCTGGCAAGAATATCGGTAACGGATTTTTTGCTGTAAGGAGGAAGCTATGGGTAAGAAAAAAGACAAACCAATCGACGTGAACAATATGACACCGGAGGAAAAACTGAAATTCGAGGTGGCGGAGGAAATCGGCTGCGCCCAGAAAGTGCTGGAGGGTGGCTGGAGATCCCTCTCTGCCAAGGAGAGCGGCAGAATCGGCGGGATATTGAACAAAAGAAAACGGCAGATGCGGGCAGAGGCCGAAGCTTTACTGAATCATCAGGAGGAATAAGCCGCTGCCCGGGAAAGAGGGGGCTTATGACATTTGAGATATCAATTTACATTCTGGCAGTCAGCCTGCTGGGGCTGATTGTGTCAGCAGTGATCCAGCGTATGAATAAGGGATGGAATGTGGTGGCAGTGACGGTGCTGTGTACGGTTGCCACTTCCATCAGCCTGCTGTACTGTATGGCAGTGATTCTGCTGGCGGTACAGCTGTATTAAATGGCGGGAGCCTGTTTGAGGTGATGGAAAATTGGAATCCATATGGGAACATGAAGTGACGCTGCCGGAGCGGAAAAACCTGCCGGGGAATATCGAACGGGAGGCCGTGGTGATTGGCGGCGGTCTGTGCGGCATTTTAACCGGCTATTATCTTCAGAATGCAGGCGTAAAAACGGTGATTCTGGAGGCAGACCGGATCGGCAGCGGGCAGACGGGAAAGACGACGGGAAAGATCACGTCTCAGCATGGATGTGCTTACGCCAGGCTGGTGAGCCGGCTGGGACGGGAGCGGGCCAGGCAGTATGCCCAGGGAAATCAGTATGCGGTGACAGAGTACGGCCGTCTGATTCGCCGGGAAAAGATTGACTGCGACTTTCACAGATGTGCCGCCTATCTCTATTCTGTCAGGAGCAGCGAGGAGATGGAGAGGGAGGCCGCGGCGGCTGCAGCCTGCGGAATCCACGGGAATTATACAGAGGAGACAGAGCTTCCCTTTCCGGTAAAGGGAGCGGTCCGGTTTTCGGGACAGGCCAGATTTTCACCCTTGAAATTTCTGGAGCATCTTTCCCGGGAGCTGGAGATCTATGAGCATACAAAAGTGGTCAGCGCAGAGCATGACCGGGTAATGACCAACTGGGGAACGGTAAAGGCGGATTATATTATATTTGCCTGCCACTATCCATTTGTGAATTTCCCGGGCTTTTATTTTATGCGGATGTATCAGCAGAGAAGCTATGTGCTGGCGCTGAAGGACGCCTTTCTGCCGGAGCATATGTATCTGGGAGCTGACCCGGATCACAGCTATTCTTTTCGGACGGCTGGCGACCATTTGCTGCTGGGCGGAGAAGGGCACCGGACCGGAGAGCACTGGGGACTGGCCTCCCGGTATGAGAAGCTGGGCCTGCGGGCCCGGACCTGGTGGCCCCGGGCTGTGGTGACAGACCGGTGGTCAGCCCAGGACTGCATGACCATGGACGGCCTGCCCTATATCGGCCGGTTTTCCCGGATGACAGATCACTGGTATGTAGCCGCCGGGTTTGGAAAATGGGGGATGACCTCTTCAATGGTATCGGCGTTGATCCTCTCCGGAATGATTACCGGCAATACCCCTGAATGGGCCGGCGTATTCTCCCCCTCCCGCCTGACGCCGGGAGCGTCCTCCAGCCAGTTCTTCAGCCACAGCGGGAAAACGGCGAAAAACCTGGCGAAAGCCTGGCTGCCGCCCAAAGAAGCGCTGGCAGGGCTGAAACCGGGAGAAGGAAAAATCGTGGAGTGGAAAGGAAGAAAAGCCGGCGTCTATATGGACGAGGCCGGAGGCATCTATCCGGTGTCGCCCCGATGTCCCCACATGGGCTGCCAGCTCACCTTCAATCAGGACGAAAAAAGCTGGGACTGCCCCTGTCACGGATCACGGTTCAGCTATAAAGGCGAGCTGCTGGACGGGCCGGCGCAGGAGGGGCTGAAGGAAAACGGATAGGAATTGCATGTTTTTTTAGCAGAGGGAGGTACGAACTGCCGGACGGGGATGCAGAGCTCTTGATGCCTGCATACTGGCTGCGAAAAATGCTATACAAGAAAAAACAGATATTTCGCTGAAACATCAGTGAATATCTGTTTTTTCTGTGAAAGTATTCGGTAATTTTTTAATATGTCATAACCTGCTCTTCGCCGGTTAATACCCGCAGTACGCCCTGGGCCAGTGCCAGCAGTTCATCCTCGCCGGGATAAACGGTGATGCCTGCCAGGAATCCTGTCCTGGCGGTGATGGCGTCTACCACCTCCTGGCCGTAAGCGATGCCGCCGGTCAGGATGATCTGATCCACTTTCCCTTCCAGGACGGTGGACATTGCGCCGATATCCTTGCATACCTGGTGGATAAAGGCGTCAAAGGCCAAGGTAGCCTCTTCGTTGTGGTCTTCGAATACCATCCTGGTAACGTCCCGCATATCATTGGTATGGAGATAGGCGTTGAAGCCGCCGTTGCCGACCACTTTTTTGTACACTTCTTTTTCTGTATATTTGCCGGAGAAGCACATTTTGATCAGGCCGCCGGCCGGCACTGTCCCTGCCCGTTCAGGGGAGAAGGGACCTTCACCATCCAGAGTATTGTTGACATCCACAACCTTGCCGTATTTGTGAGCGCCGACAGATACGCCGCCGCCCATGTGAACCACGATCAGACGCAGGCTGTCATAAGGCACGTTGTGTTCTTTTGCGTAGCGCTTTGCCACTGCCTTCTGATTCAGAGCATGGAAAATGCTGATCCGAGGAAGTTCCGGGATGCCGGACAGCCGGTGCGCCGGCTCCAGCTCATCTACTACTACGGGGTCTACGATGTAGGAGGGCACGTGGATAGCATCTCCGATTTCTTTTGCCAGGATGCCGCCCAGGTTGGAAGCATGCTCACCCTGCTTTCCAATTACCAGATCATGAAGCAGTTCATCAGATACAGCGTAGGTTCCGCCGGGGATGGGTTTGAGCAGACCGCCGCGGCCTACTACTACATCCAGGGTGTTAATATCAAAATTGTTTTCCTTTAAAATGTCCAGGATCAGATTTCGGCGGAAATCTTTCTGATCCACAATGGAAGCGTACTGAGCGATCTCATCTGTAGAATGACGCAGTGTTTTTTCAAATAAGAGAGTTTCATCCTCATACACACCAATCTTGGTGGAAGTGGAACCCGGATTGATGACTAAAATTTTATAGCTCATGCCTTGTCTCCTTTTAATATCATATTATCTTACGACAGCATCCGCGATAACGGCTGCCAGTGCGATGGAATTGATCTTAATTTCGAAATCGTCTGATCTGGAGGTGAGAATGGCAGGAGCCGCGGTGCCCACCAGCAGATTGCCGGTTTTTACTTTTGCGGTGCGGACCAGAATCTTATAGGTGATGTTGCCTGCGTCGATGTTGGGGAAAAGAAGAATATCGGCGTTGCCGGCCACCGGATTGTCCACTCCTTTATGTTTTGCCGCTTCCGGATCGATGGCCATATCCATGGACAGGGGACCGTATACCATGCAGTCCGGGAATTCACCGTTTTCATACATTTTCGTCAGTTCAGCGGCGTCCACAGTGGGCTGCATCTTGGGATTGACAACTTCTACGGCGCAGATCGGCGCTACCTTCGGCACCTCGACGCCGCAGGCCTTTGCCACTTCGGCGGCATTGTGGATGATATGTACCTTATCATCCAGAGTCGGATATGTATTGAAAGCCACGTCTGTGAAGAATAACAGCCGGTCGATGCCTTCGATCTCCATGACACAGACATGGGACATTAATTTGCTCTTCCGTAATCCATATTCCTTGTTCAGGATTGCTTTGAGATAAACCTTGGAGTCTACAAGTCCTTTTAACAAAATGTCAGCTTTTTTATCGTGAACCAGTTTTACGGCAGTTAAAGCCGCTTCCGGAACATCAGGCTCATGAATGATTTCAAAACCTGACAGATCCATGTTCAGAGAGTCAGCTACCTCCCGGATTTTTGCCTCATCACCCACCAGAATTGAGTCTGCGATGCCCTGTTCTTTCGCGGCCTTGACAGCTTCCAGTACGGGTGCGTCCTGTGCCACTGCCACTGCCACTTTTTTCATCCCGCAGCTGGATGCTTTTGAGATCAGTTCATCAAAGCTTTTGGTCATATTTACACCTTCCTCTTGTTTGTTTTCTTTCAAAAAACTTATAAAATTTTAACAATTACAAGTTTATCATGAACGAACATAAAGGTCAAGGTGTATAAAAACGAGTAATTGCCATATTTTTAACAAGTTATTTAGTAAAATTGTACATTTAGAAATACACAAAATTGTATAAAAAACTTTTGATAAATATTTGACAAATATCATGGAGGGTAGTATCATTTAATTTAATGGATGTGTTAACGTGCATTACAGTTTTACAAAACTGAAGCGGAAGAAGACATGTTTTAAGGAGGAAAATGGATATGTCAAAGAAAGTAGTTATTGCAGGCGCGTGCCGTACAGCCATCGGCAGCATGGGAGGCTCTTTAAGCACAACCTCAGCCCCGGATCTGGGCGCGATTGTAATCAGAGAAGCGCTGAAACGGGCAAATGTAGCTCCGGAAGCAGTTGACCATGTGTATATGGGCTGTGTGATCCAGGCAGGACTGGGACAGAACGTGGCGCGCCAGGCTTCCATCAAGGCAGGACTCCCTGTGGAAGTGCCTGCGGTAACTGTTAATGTAGTATGCGGCTCAGGCCTGAACTGTGTGAATATGGCAGCCCAGATGATTATCGCCGGAGACGCGGATATTGTAGTAGCAGGCGGAACAGAAAACATGTCTATGGCTCCGTACGCACTGAAAAATGCCCGCTACGGCTACAGAATGGGCAACGCGCCGCTGATCGACACCATGGTGAATGACGCGCTGTGGGATGTGTTCAATGATTACCATATGGGCATCACAGCTGAGAATGTGGCGGAGAAGTGGGGACTGACCAGAGAAGAACTGGATGAGTTTGCCGCAAACAGCCAGCAGAAAGCAGTAGCTGCTATTGAAGCGGGCAGATTCAAAGACGAGATCGTTCCCGTAGAAGTAAAGAAGAAAAAAGAAACCATTATTTTTGATACAGATGAAGGTCCCCGTCCCGGCACAACAAAGGAGAGCATCGCCAGACTGAAACCTGCCTTCAAGAAAGACGGCATCGTGACCGCAGCAAATGCTTCCAGCATTAACGACGGCGCTGCCGCTGTTGTTGTGATGAGCGAGGAAAAGGCAAAAGAACTGGGCGTAAAACCGATGGCTACCTTTGTGGCAGGTGCGCTGGGCGGCGTAGATCCCGCGATCATGGGTGTAGGCCCTGTTGCCGCGACAAAGAAGGTTATGGAAAAAACAGGCCTGACAGTTGACGACATGGATCTGATTGAAGCCAACGAGGCCTTCGCGGCACAGTCACTGGCAGTAGGCAGAGAACTGGGCTTCAATCCGGATAAATTAAATGTAAACGGCGGCGCCATTGCCCTGGGCCATCCGGTAGGCGCTTCCGGCTGCCGTATCCTGGTTACCCTTCTTCATGAGATGGAGAAGAGAGACGCGAAACTGGGTCTGGCTACCCTGTGCATCGGCGGCGGTATGGGCTGCGCGACAATCGTAAAGAGAGACTGATTCAGCAATCAGCTGATTTTAGCGGAAGGAGAAGGATCATATATGGAATTTGTTACCTATGAAGTGGAAAATCAGATCGGGATTATTACCATTAACCGTCCGAAGGCGCTGAACGCGCTGAACAGCGCGGTGCTGGATGATCTGGAGGAAGCATTAAACGGCGTGGATCTGGATACTGTAAGGGTATTGATTCTGACCGGCGCGGGAGAGAAATCTTTCGTAGCCGGCGCGGATATCGGTGAGATGAGCAATCTGACCAAGGCAGAGGGCGAGGCCTTTGGCAAGAAGGGCAACGATCTGTTCCGCAGAATCGAGACGTTCCCCATTCCGGTGATCGCTGCGGTAAACGGCTTCGCGCTGGGCGGCGGATGTGAGATTTCCATGAGCTGCGATATCAGGATCTGCTCTGACAACGCAGTGTTCGGACAGCCTGAGGTAGGCCTGGGCATCACCCCCGGATTCGGCGGCACCCAGAGACTGGCCAGAATCGTAGGCGTGGGCATGGCAAAACAGATGATCTACAGCGCGAGAAATATCAAGGCAGACGAGGCATACCGGATCGGCCTGGTAAACGCTGTATATCCTCAGGAGGAACTGATGCCCGCAGCGAAGAAGCTGGCGGCTACTATCGCAAAGAATGCGCCCATCGCGGTAAGAAACTGCAAGAAAGCCATCAACGACGGCCTGCAGACAGATATGGATCAGGCTCTGGTGATCGAAGAGAAGCTGTTTGGCGACTGCTTCGAGACTTATGACCAGAAAGAAGGCATGGCAGCTTTTCTGGAGAAGAGAAAAGTAGAAGCGTTCTTAAATAAATAAAAAGAGATACATAACAGACCTGTACAGGGGCAGCTTGACGGCTGCCCCGTCAGAAAGCGTTGTATAGAAACATATGACGGAAACAGTGAGTGCCATAGAACAATATGGCTGAAATGTGAAGGAGGAAGAAACATGAAGGTAGGTATTATTGGAGCAGGTACAATGGGTTCCGGTATCGCACAGGCATTTGCCCAGACAGAAGGCTATGAGGTTGTTTTATGCGATATTAATGAAGAACTGGCTGCTAACGGCAAGAAGAAAATAGCGAAAGGCTTCGAGAAGAGGATCGCAAAAGGCAAGATGGATCAGGCAGCGGCTGACGCTATTCTGGCAAAGATCACCACGGGCGTAAAGGACATCTGCACAGACTGTGACCTGGTAGTGGAAGCTGCTATCGAAAATATGGAGATCAAAAAACAGACATTCAAAGAGCTGCAGAGCATCTGCAAGCCGGAGTGTATTTTCGCTACCAATACATCCTCTCTTTCTATTACAGAAATCGGCGCCGGCCTGGATCGTACAGTAGTGGGTATGCATTTCTTCAATCCCGCTCCGGTTATGAAACTGGTAGAGGTAATCGCCGGTCTGAATACGCCTGCAGAGGTTGTGGAAGAAATCAAGAAGATCGCAGAGTCCATCGGCAAGGTTCCGGTACAGGTGGAAGAGGCTGCCGGCTTTGTCGTAAACAGAATTCTGGTTCCGATGATCAATGAAGCAGTAGGCATCTACGCTGACGGCATCGCTTCTGTAGAAGGCATCGACACCGCTATGAAGCTGGGCGCGAACCATCCTATGGGACCGCTGGCTCTGGGCGACCTGATCGGCCTGGATGTATGCCTGGCGATCATGGAGGTACTGTACTCTGAGACAGGAGATTCCAAATATCGTCCTCATCCCCTGTTAAGAAAAATGGTACGCGGCGGCAAACTGGGCCAGAAGACCGGCCAGGGTTTCTATGATTACAGCAAATAATGAAGCAGAGCTTTAAGTAAGATGGAGGAATAAACATGGATTTTACATTAAGTAAAGAGCATGAGATGGCGAGAACGCTGTTCAGAGATTTTGCCCAGAAGGAAGTAAAGCCTCTGGCGCAGGAAGTAGATGAGACAGAAGAATTTCCCAGAGAAACTGTGAAGAAAATGCAGAAGCTGGGCTTCATGGGTATCCCGATGCCCAAGGAATATGGCGGACAGGGCTGTGATACCCTGACCTATGTAATGTGTGTGGAAGAGCTGGCAAAGGTATGCGGAACCACTTCCGTTATCGTATCCGCTCACACCTCTCTGGGTTCTGACCCGATTAAGAAATTCGGTACACCGGAGCAGAAGGAGAAATTCCTCCGCCCGCTGGCCAGCGGTGAGAAGCTGGGTGCTTTCGCCCTGACTGAGCCCAATGCCGGCACCGATGCTTCCGGCCAGCAGACAAAGGCTGTGCTGGATGGCGATGAATATGTGTTAAACGGCAGCAAAATCTTTATCACCAACGGTAAAGAAGCTGATATTTATATTGTATTCGCAATGACTGACAAGTCAAAGGGCAACAAGGGAATCTCCGCCTTTATCGTAGAGAAAGGCACACCCGGATTCTCTTTCGGAACCAAGGAAAAGAAGATGGGTATCCGCGGATCTTCTACATATGAATTAATTTTCACAGACTGCCGCATTCCGAAGGAAAACCTGCTGGGACAGGAAGGCAAGGGCTTCAGCTACGCGATGCAGACCCTGGACGGCGGACGTATCGGTATTGCCGCACAGGCGCTGGGCCTGGCAGAAGGCGCGCTGGAGAGCACCATTGCTTATGTAAAAGAAAGAAAACAGTTCGGACGCCCCATCTCCAAGTTCCAGAACACTCAGTTCCAGATCGCGGATATGGCTGTAAAGGTAGAGGCTGCAAAGCAGCTGGTTTATAAGGCAGCGATCGCAAAGGATACGCAGAAGAGATATACCGTTGAGGCGGCTATGGCGAAACTGTACGCTGCGGAAGTAGCGATGGAAGTAACCACCAAGTGCGTACAGCTCCACGGCGGCTACGGCTACACCAGAGAGTACGATGTAGAGCGTATGATGCGTGACGCGAAGATTACCGAGATCTACGAGGGTACTTCAGAAGTACAGCGTATGGTAATTTCAGGAAGCCTTCTGTAAGCAGAACAAGATTAGGAAAAGGAGTGAATACTGTGAAAATAGTAGTTTGTATCAAACAGGTTCCGGACACAAATGAAGTTAGATTGGATCCAGTGACTGGCACACTGATCAGAGACGGCGTTCCCAGTATCATCAATCCCGATGATAAAGCCGGTCTGGAAGCAGCATTAAGAATTAAAGACGAGACAGGAGCAGAGGTTTCGGTTGTAACCATGGGCCCTCTTCAGGCAGATGCGGTTCTGCGTGAGGCATTTGCCATGGGCGCTGACAAGGCATATCTGATCACCGACCGGGCATTCGGCGGCGCGGATACATGGGCGACTTCTTCTACATTGGCTTCCGCTTTGTCCAAACTGGACTATGATCTGATTATCACCGGCCGTCAGGCGATTGACGGTGATACCGCTCAGGTAGGCCCTCAGATCGCGGAGCATCTGGGTATCCCCAATATCAGCTATGCGGAAGAAATCAAGATCGATGGCGACAGCGTGATCGTAAAACGTCAGTACGAAGACAGATACCATATGGTAAAGGCAAAAATGCCCTGCCTGATTACAGCACTTTCTGAACTGAATGAGCCTCGTTATATGACACCGGGCGGAATCTTCGATGCTTACAGAGAAAAAGAAGTGGTAGTATGGAACCGTCCTGACCTCGATGTAGATGACAGCAATATCGGCCTGAAGGGTTCTCCCACAAGAGTTGCGAAATCCTTCCCGAAGAGCGTGAAGCCTGCCGGTGAGAAAGTCGTGCTGGACGGCGCTGAAGCGGCTGAATATATTGTCGGCAAACTGAAAGAAAAATTTGTGCTGTAATTACAACTGAGTGGAAGAGGTGAAATAGAATGAGTTTTGAAGAATATAAAGGTGTATATGTCTTCGCGCAGCAGGTAGACCATGAAATTACCGGTGTTTCCTTCGAATTAATCGGCAAGGGAAAAGAACTGGCTGCTGACCTGGGAACTGATGTAACCGCAATCCTGATCGGCAGCGGCGTGAGGGATCTGGCAGACGAGCTGGCTGCTTACGGCGCGGATAAGGTGATTGTGATTGATGATCCCGCTGCGGAAATCTATACCACAGAGGTTTATGCGCATGCTGTATACAGCGTGATTCAGAAATATAAACCGGAGATTGTGCTGTACGGCGCGACTGCGATCGGCCGTGACCTGGCGCCCCGTGTATCCGCGAGAGTACATACCGGCCTGACAGCTGACTGTACGAAACTGGAGATCGATCCTGAGACCAAGAACCTGAGAATGACCAGACCTGCCTTCGGCGGCAATATCATGGCAACTATTGTTTGCCCTGATTTCCGTCCTCAGATGGCAACTGTCCGCCCCGGCGTTATGCAGAAGATCGAAAAGATCGAAGGCGCAAAGGCGAATGTGGAAGAATACAATCCCGGCTTCGAGAAGAATAATAAGTATGTAGAAGTTCTGGAAGTTATCAAGAAGGTAAATGAAACAGTAGATATCCAGGATGCAAAGATTCTGGTATCCGGCGGCCGCGGCGTGGGAAGCCCTGAGAACTTCAAGCTTCTGTACGATCTGGCAGATGCCATCGGCGGAACCGTAAGCTCCTCCAGAGCATGCGTAGACGCAGGCTGGGTTGAGAAGAGCCTTCAGGTAGGCCAGACCGGAAAGACGGTAAGACCTCACGTATACTTCGCCATCGGTATCTCCGGCGCTATTCAGCATCTGGCAGGTATGGAGGAATCTGATATCATCATCGCCATCAACAAAGACGAGACAGCGCCCATCTTCAATGTAGCAGACTACGGCATCGTAGGCGACCTGAACAAAGTTGTTCCGGAACTGACGAAGATGATCAAAGCAATGAAGGCATAATGCTTCAGGCGGTATATCGTCGATATTGATATATAAATCAGGTTAAACGGCATTAACATTTGCTGAGGAATACTCAGCCGGAAGGGCCGGCCCGGAGAGGGCCGGCCTTTTGCTGCTTTGCTGCATATCGAATATGTTTTTGTTCGGGGGATTTATGTAGCCCTGACGGCATCAGCAGCCGCGGCAGAACGCTGTGTCCGGACAGCCCTGCCCCTTAACGCCTTTGTTCCCGGCCTGAATAAATTCTAAGCAGCCAGAAAGGCCCTTTTCCAGGACCGATTTTATGTTCAGAAAAAGTCTG
>CAJFOT010000125.1 GCA_904397815.1 Candidatus Paralachnospira sangeri | reverse complement strand
TTTTATGTTCAGAAAAAGTCTGATACTTTTTCTGAACGAAAATCTCGCAGACAGGCGTTGAGCGCCTGCCTGCGTCTGGAAAAGGGCCTTCCTGCCTGCTAAGAATTTATAGTCAGGCCTCCACATGGCTGTTATGGGGTAGGGCGGTCTGACTGCTGCTTCCCGCCGGGGCTGCGGAGGCCTGTTTTGTACCCTTTCTTATAAAATCATGCAAGATTTACCTTGCAATATAAGGAAGAATCCAGTAAAATAAGAATTCGAAGTAATCGTGATGAGCATAAGCGGATTTCGGAAAGATGATGCATGATATAAGAATGCGAAAAGCATTTACCGGGATCAGGCGGATATTCCCCGCCGGAGGGACGCATGGGAATTATAAAAACGGCGAAGCTGGTATATGAATATATTCAGCACAATGAAGAAAATGAAATAGAGGAAGTCAACCGGGCGGTGGACGGTGTGGACATTGATATTCAGGAAGGAGAGTTTGTGGCGATTCTGGGGCATAACGGTTCCGGAAAATCCACTCTGGCGAAGCATATGAACGCCCTTTTGCTCCCAACGGAGGGAACCATCTGGATCGCCGGAGATGATACGAGAACAGAGAGCGCGGTCTGGAAGATTCGCCAGACAGCCGGCATGGTGTTTCAAAATCCGGACAACCAGATTGTGGCCAGCGTGGTGGAAGAGGATGTAGCCTTCGGGCCTGAGAATATTGGTGTAGAGACGAAGGAGATCTGGAAGCGGGTGGATGAGAGCCTGAAGGCGGTGGGCATGACCGCCTACCGGAATTATTCGCCCAACCGGCTCTCCGGCGGTCAGAAACAGCGGGTGGCCATCGCCGGCGTGATGGCGATGAAGCCGAAGTGCATTGTCCTGGACGAGCCCACGGCTATGCTGGACCCCAATGGGCGGAAGGATGTCATCCGCACTGTGATGGAACTGAATAAACAGGAACATATCACGGTGATTCTGATCACCCACTATATGGAGGAGGCAATCCATGCGGGACGGATTATCGTGATGGATGATGGGAAAATCGTGATGGAGGGAAGACCCAAGGAGGTATTCTCACAGGTGGAACAGTTGAAACAGTATCGGCTGGATGTGCCCCAGATGACGGAGCTGGCCTATGAGTTGCGGAAGGAAGGTCTGCCGCTGCCGGCAGATATTCTGACGATCGAGGAGATGGTGGAGACATTATGTCAATTACGCTGAAGGATGTAACCTACTGTTACAATCAGGGGACGGCTATGGAGGTCTATGCCCTGAAAAATGTGAATCTTTTTATTCCTGACGGGCAGTTTATCGGGCTGATCGGTCACACCGGCTCAGGAAAATCTACGCTGATTCAGCACCTGGATGGCCTGGTGAAAGCCACCTCCGGGGAGATTTATTATAATGATCAGAATATATATGATGAGAATTTCAGCATGAAAACGCTGCGTGCCAAGGTGGGGCTGGTGTTTCAGTATCCGGAGCATCAGCTGTTTGAGGTGGATGTCTTTACCGATGTCTGTTTCGGACCGAAGAATTTGGGCCTGCCTCAGGAGGAGATTGAGAAGCGGGCAGAGGAGTCTCTGAAACTTGTGGGGCTGGACCGGAGCTATTATAAAAAGTCTCCCTTCGAGCTGTCGGGAGGAGAAAAACGGCGGGTGGCTATCGCAGGTGTGCTGGCCATGGAGCCGGAGGTACTGGTTCTGGATGAGCCGACGGCTGGCCTTGACCCCAGGGGCAGGGACGATATCCTGGACCAGATCGCTTTCCTCCAGAAAGAAAGGAAAATCACTGTTGTGCTGGTCTCCCACAGCATGGAGGATGTGGCAAAGTATGTGGATCGCATCATTGTCATGAACCATGGGCAGGCAGTATATGACGGCACTGTGAAAGAGGTATTCCGCCATTATAAGGAGCTGGAAGCCATTGGCCTGGCGGCGCCGCAGGTAACCTATCTGATGCATCAGCTGAAGGAAAAGGGATTTGCGGTAGATGAGGACGCCACCACTGTAGAGGAAGCAAAGGAATCAATCCTGCGAGCGCTGGGCAGGAAGTAGAGAACAGGCAGGAGGAAGCTGAAAATGAGAAGCATTACTTTGGGCCAGTATTATCCGGTGGAATCTCCCATCCATAAACTGGACCCGCGGGTAAAACTCGCTGTTACATTAATCTATGTCATATCGCTGTTTTTTGTAGAAGGTTTCATCGGGTATCTGGTGGCTGCCGTTTTTATGGCAGTTTATATCCGGATGTCCAACGTCCCTTTTTCCTTTATTGTAAGGGGGCTGAAACCGATTATTTTTCTGCTGCTGTTCAGTGTGGTGTTTAACCTCTTCCTGACTTCAGGTGAAGTTCTGGTGCAGTTCTGGATCTTCCGGATTACCAGAGAGGGCGTGGAGCTGGCGGTATTTATGGCAATCCGCCTGATTCTGCTGATTATCGGCTCCTCGATGATGACCTATACCACTACGCCCAACCAGCTCACAGATGGATTGGAGAAAAGCCTGGGTTTTTTGCGGAAGGTGAATTTCCCTATTCATGAAATTTCCATGATGATGTCCATCGCTCTGCGGTTTATCCCGATTCTGGTGGAAGAGACGGATAAAATTATGAAGGCTCAGACGGCCAGAGGGGCAGATTTCGAGGAGGGCAGCCTGATTCAGAGGGCAAAAAACCTGATTCCGCTGCTGGTACCGCTGTTTATCTCTGCCTTCCGCAGAGCGACAGATCTGGCTATGGCCATGGAGGCCAGATGTTACCACGGCGGAGACGGCAGGACAAAGATGAAACCTCTGCGCTACCAGCACAGGGATAAGGTTATGTATGCTATGATGGCCTGTTATCTCTGTGTGATCGCTGCGCTCAGGGTGGTGCTGTAAGATGTCCAGACGAATTAAATTAACTGTGGCTTATGACGGAACCGGATACTGCGGCTGGCAGATCCAGAAAAACGGCATAACCATTGAACAGATGCTGAATGAGGCCATCTGCGCCCTGACCGGCGAGGCGGTGCAGGTGACCGGCGCCAGCCGTACTGACTCAGGGGTTCACGCCCTGGGAAATGTGGCAGTGTTTGACACGGACACCAGGATTCCGCCGGAGAAGCTGGCCTATGCGCTGAATGCACGACTGCCGGCGGATATTCGTGTACAGCAGTCAGAGGAAGTTCCGGCTGATTTTCATCCCAGAAAGGCCAACAGCATCAAGACTTATCAGTACAGAATCTGGAATGATCGTTTTGAAAACCCCATGAAGCGGCTGTATGCCGCTTTTGTCTATCTCCCCCTGAATGTGGAGCAGATGAGGGAGGCGGCTTCTTATCTGATCGGCGAGCATGACTTCCGCAGCTTCGCCTCGGCGGGCAACCAGTCGGAGGAGACGATCCGCACAATCTACCAGCTGGATGTGGAGCGGGAAGGCCGGGAAGTGGTGATCACGGTCCGGGGAAACGGCTTCCTTTATAATATGGTGCGTATTATCGCGGGAACGCTGATTCAGGCGGGGCTGGGGACATTTCCGCCCGCCCATGTGGGGGAGATTCTGGCAGCCAGAGACCGTCAGGCAGCATCCCAGACAGCTCCGGCCAGAGGGCTGACCCTGGTGGGAATCGAATATGAGAAAGACCTGGCAGACTGTCTGATTGTCCGTGAGCAGGAGTGGCGCTACGGAATCTGGCAGAAGGAGATCGACTCTGCCGGGGAAGCGTACCTGTATGTGGATTACTGCGAGGACCGGGACTGGGAGCGGAATCTGGTCCGGCTGGTGAAAAAGTCCATGCGGGACGGAGCCCGGCGGGTGTGGGTCTGTGACTGTGAGAATCGGATTCAGGAAGGGAATGCCGGCGTCTGGCCGGTGCGGCGCCCGCCGGAAGGCTGGACGCTGCCCGGGCTGCCGGAAGAATTCTGGAATGCTTTTCCGGACGGTTTTCAGCCGCCCGGATCAGCCTGGTATTATGTGTCAGAGGAATCAGCGTGATAAATAATGTGAGGACGGCCGGTATGATCTTTGATGATATCGGCCTGTACGCCGTAGACCTCCCGGATCATCGGAACGGTCAGGACATCCCAGGGCGACCCGGAGGCCCATACCCTGCCGTCCTTCAGCACATAAATCTCATCGCAGTAGAGTCCGGCCAGATTCAGATCATGGAAAGCGGAAATGACGGTCAGCTTCAGGGATCTGACAGTGTTCAGCAGCTGCAGCTGATATTTGATATCCAGATGATTGGTGGGCTCATCCAGAATCAGGGCCCGGGTCTGCTGGGCCAGGGCTCTGGCCAGAATAACCCGCTGCTGCTCGCCCCCTGACAGGCCGGCGAAGGAACGGTTCTCAAAGGTTTCCATGCCCACCTGCTTCAGCACGTCTTTTACAATCTGATAATCTTCGCTGTTGTCCCGTTCCATCATTTTCTTGTGGGGCGCTCTGCCCATTAATACCACATCTTTAACGGAAAAATCAAAATCATATATGTTGTGCTGGGCGACTACGCCGAGAAAACGGGCTGTTTCTTTATACCCCATATGGCTGGTTTCTTTTCCGTCCAGATATATGGTGCCGCTGCCGGGATGGAATACCCGGTAGATACATTTCAGGAAGGTGCTTTTGCCGCTTCCGTTGGGTCCGATGATGCCGATGAACCGGCCCTTTTCCGCGCTCATAGATACCTGGTGCAGTATTTCGGTGCTTCCCCAGGCGAAGGAAACATCTGTCGCTTCAATAAAACTCATGCCCGACCTCCAAAGCTGTAGTTTTTCCGTACCATCAGGAATATGAAAAATGGCGCGCCCACCACGGAGATTAAGATGCCGATGGGCACTTCGGTACCCGGCAGAATGGTGCGTGCCACCACATCCGCCCATACTAGGAAGACACTGCCGGTCAGCGCTGCCACAGGCAGCAGTTTCTTGTGGTCGACGCCGAAGAGTCCCCGGATGAAATGGGGGATAATCAGCCCTACAAAGCCGATGACCCCTGAGGCATATACCGTGAAGCCGATCATCAGAGAGGCAATCACCAGATAGGCCATCCGGTAGGGCTGGAGATTGGTGCCCAGTGTGACGGCTGTATCATCGCCCAGCAGCATCAGATTCAGGATGCGGGACTGGGAGATAAAAAAGAGGGAACAGGGAATGACCACGCAGAAGATCAGCAGGTTGCTGCTCCACTCCGCGCCGGCCAGACTGCCCATCAGCCAGAAATTAACCGTCATAAAACGGCTGGGATCATCGGCAACATAGACGATAAAATTGGAAAAAGCGGAGCAGAGAGAGCTCAGCGCCACGCCGGCCAGGATCAGCTTTACCGATGTGGATCTTCCTCCGATATTGGAGATGGCGATGACGGCAAAGGCCACTGCCATAGCGCCGATAAAGGCGCCGATTCCCACGCTGGCAGAACCGAATATGCCTGCCCCCAGCAGAATCGTCAGGGTAGCGCCCAGAGAAGCGCCGGAGGAGATACCCAGCACATAGGGGTCAGCCAGAGGATTTTTGACGATAGCCTGCATGACAGTTCCGGCGACAGACAGGCCCATGCCGACGGCTACAGCCTGGAAGATACGGGGGAGGCGGATCAGCCATACAATATCATGAACCGCGCCGCTGCTCAGCAGCTCGCCGTCCCCGATCCGGAAAAATTCATATAAAATAATCTGGTAGACCTCCCGGATAGAGAGATCCGCGGAGCCTACTGTAACCGCGTATAAAACGGAAAGGATCAGAATTACTGTCAGCCCGATCAGGCTGCAGACATAGATGGGAATACCCCGGAAAACCCCTTCTTTCAGATCAATGTTTCGTTTCATGTCTCACCTTTTATCCGTAAAAACAGGCGCGCCCCGCCTGTGTGCGCCGGGCGCGCCTTTCTGTCAGTCTTCGATTCCGTAAAGCGCCTGCAGGAACAGTTTCACTGTCTCGCCGGTGCGGACGCCGGGTGTATAAGCCAGAGAGTATACCACCGGATAAACCCGGCCATTTTTAATGGCATCCACACTGGCCAGAGCCGGATTATCCATGAACAGGGCGACGGCTTCTTCGTCGCTGACAGAGCTTACATGGACGGAGAAGATCGCTTCCGGATTTGCCTCTACGATTTGCTCGTCAGTCCAGCCCTTTTCTCCCAGAGGCTCTGCGCCCAGCTGAGCGGCGATATCGCCTGCCGCGGTTTTGGAATGATAGATGTCATATTCTCCCTCATATTTTTCCGCGATCAGGATTCGCTGAGGCTCATTTCCTTCGGCAGCTGCTTTGCCCTTTTCTACATCTGCCTGAATCTGGGAGATGATAGCTTCCGCTTCTGCCTCTTTGTTATAGATCTTTGCGATATTGCGGATATCCGCGTATTCATTGTCCAGAGACTGGTTGTCGCTGAGCACGCTGTTGATGCTGGTGTAGGTGCCGATGTTGCGCTCATGCCAGAAACCAACGTCGCCCATACGGTCCTCCATGTTAAACAGGGAATACCAGCCGATCACCATATCGGGCTCCAGGCTCAGAGCGTATTCTTTTACGAAATAGCCCACATCCTGATGGTTTTTCAGGAGATCCAGCTTTCTGAAAGCTTCCTCATATTCAGGAAGCACGCTGCTGCAGTCGGCGACCATTAAAATATGATCCTCCAGGCCCAGGGCCAGCATGATCTCCACATTGTTCCGGCCGTAAACCAGAGTCTTTTCAGGTGCTTTTTCGAAGGTGTAAGGCACCAGCTCCCGGGCATTATTGTATACCTCTACAGTGACCGGATAGTGATCGGAATCCTCTGCTGTGCCGGCTGCGGCAGTCTCTTCTGCAGCTGTTTCTGCAGCTGTCTCCCCAGCTGTGCCGGCTGCCGCGGCAGATGTGTCAGGAGAAGAGGTCTCCGTCTGCCGGGCCGCGGTTGTTTCAGCGGTATTCTGGCCGCCGGAGCAGCCTGTGATACTGGTCAGTATAACCAGTGACATTGCGAATGCCAGTAGTTTCTTCATGGTTGTAACGTCCTTTCTGCTAATGTTTTCTAACCTGTTTCTGAATATAGCACAAGGGACATTTTCTTTGCCAATCATTTTTTCTTATAAAAGAATAAGGATTCCTTTTTACCTGCAAACCTGTTTGCTAATGGTCCTTGCCGCTGAAATCACGGTACATTTTCCACAGAACGGGAATGGTGCGGATCCCTCCTCCGTAGATGTCTGCCAGGGGAAGGAGCCGGACCTGCCTGTTCCGCACCGCCGGCACATCCGCCAGCAGCGGATTTTCATAAAATTTTGAGTTGATGAACATATTGCTCTCCTCATAGGGAGAGGAAACGCTGTAGACGAAATAAATGATATCCGGTTCCAGAGATGCCAGTTCCCGGTCGCTCAGACAGCGGGATGCGTCAGGCAGCACATTCGTGCCTCCGGCCAGGTGGATGAGATAGCCGCTGGTTTCTTCCATTCCGTAGCCCAGCATCTGTCCGGAGGACAGCTCCACCATCAGCACCCGGGGCGGGCAGGCGATGTGGCGCACCCTCTGGCGCAGATGCTTCAGCTCATCTTCCGCCTGGCGCAGATATGCTTCTGTCTGGCCGCAGATATGGAAAATCTGTCCGATATCCCGGATATCGCTGAAGATCCCGTCCAGACCCGGCCGGGGGAACATGTGATTGGCACCGCGGCAGATGAACACAGGAATTCCTTTTTCCGCCCAGGACTGGACAGTACCCAGGGCAGTATCTGTAAAAGCACTCTGCCAGCCCATCAGCAGATCCGGCTTCAGTGATTCCACAACCAGCCGCTCCGGATAAGGCCGGCTGACCAGTTTTTTCAGATCTTCGAAATCCTCCTGGAGCTCAGGCAGGATTTCATTATCCATACCGCTGCAGGCCGCGATCCGGTCCCCCAGACCAAAATACAGAAGCATTTCCACCATATTCTGGTTGACCGGGATGACCCGCTGAGGTTCCCTGCGGAAGGTCTGAGCCACCAGATTCCGGCTGCTGTCAAAGTTCTGCACTGTCACCGGATAAGGCTGCTGGAGGCGGTTCTGCAT
Source organism: Candidatus Paralachnospira sangeri (assembly GCA_904397815.1). GTDB lineage: Bacteria > Bacillota > Clostridia > Lachnospirales > Lachnospiraceae > Paralachnospira_A > Paralachnospira_A sangeri. The sequence goes on along the minus strand of CAJFOT010000125.1, from coordinate 2,069 downwards.
CTTTCTGACAAAACGGAGGGCTCCTTTATTTTCACTGTTTTGATTCCAGAGCAGCAGTTTGTGAAAACGGCAGCACAGAGGCTTTGCGATCAGCTTCTGGTTCATGCACTGGCCAGTGGCAGAGGCTTCCTCCTGATGGATCAGCGCAATGCCGTTTCCGGAATCGGCCAGGATCACCGCATTAATAGAAGAATCTGCCCGGAGAATCTGCCGGGGCTCTACCTGCCGCTGGCGGAACAGTCTCAGCAGCGCAGGCTCCAGGCCCTTGCAGCTCTCCGGCAGAATCAGGGTCTGCCTGTCCAGGTCTTTCAGATAAATGTTTTTATGGGCCGCCAGAGGATGCTCCGGCGAAAAAATCAGTACGATCTGATAATCCAGCAGTTTCAGACAGCCGATCCGTTTGTCTGAGATTTTCGGGTTCTGGTCTGCAACGGCCAGATCCAGGGAGCCGTCCAGGACTTTTTCATACAGATTGTCGCTGGTGTCCTGTACATAAAAAAAGTCAGTGACTTCCTGCATCTTCATTTCTTCAATCAGTTCCCGCATGAAGCTGTATTCACTGAGATGCTGTATGCCCAGACGGACAGAGTTCATAGTCTCCTTTTTATACCGGTCAATGGCGGCCTCAAGCTCCTGGTAATCATCCAGAATCCGCAGGGCTTTTTCATAAAAAATCTTTCCCGCCGGCGTGCACGCCACCCCGTTGGGCCCCCGGTGGAGCAGACGTACGCCCAGGTCCTTTTCCATGGCGGCAATCTGCTGGGTAATGGCCGCCTGGGAGACGTAGGATTCCTTTGCTGCCTGGGTAAAGCTCTGATGTTCTACAACACTGATATAGTATTTTAATTTTGTCATATTCATTATTTTTCACCACAGGATTATATTAACAAAAGGCTCCCGGTCCGGGCAAGAGCTATAACAATTTGGAATGGACAGACTTGCGTCATGGAAGGGGCAGGATTTTCAGGATAAGGGTTGACAATCACAGATGACAATAATAATGACAATCATGCGGAAAAAATCCCGGAAAACCCATTGACACACCCCGATTCGTGTAATATAATGAAAAGGCTGTAAAGGTTGCAAAATGCTGAGCCATAGCCCCGGTAGAGTGTTTTCAACCATTTCGGAAAGAGCCATAGCCGCAGCTGTTCGTGATGCGGCTGTTGATGATTGTTAGATTGGTACAAGGAGGATGCAACCAATGAAGAGTTTTATGGCTAGTCCATCGACGATTGAAAGAAAATGGTATGTAGTTGATGCTACCGGATATACATTAGGCCGTTTAGCTTCTGAAGTAGCTAAAGTTTTAAGAGGAAAGAACAAACCGATTTTCACACCTCACATCGATACAGGTGATTATGTCATTATTGTAAACGCTGATAAAGTAAAAATTACCGGCAAGAAGATGGATCAGAAGATCTACTATCGTCATTCCGATTATGTGGGCGGTATGAAAGAAACCACATTAAAGGAAATGATGGCAAAGAAGCCGGAGAGAGTTCTGGAACTGGCTGTAAAAGGCATGCTTCCCAAAGGACCTTTAGGAAGAGCAATGATTAAGAAGCTTCATGTATACGCAGGTCCCGAACACGGACACGCTGCACAGAAGCCGGAAGCATTGAAGTTTTGAGAAGGGCCTGAAAGGAGGAAATAACAGTGGCTAACGCAAAATTTTACGGAACAGGAAGAAGAAAAAAGAGTATTGCCAGAGTATATTTAGTACCCGGTACAGGTAATATTACCATTAATAAAAGAAACATCGACGATTATTTCGGACTTGAGACCTTAAAGGTTGTTGTTCGCCAGCCCCTGGTTGCGACAGAAACCCTGGATAAGTTCGACGTGCTGGTAAACGTACACGGCGGTGGATTCACCGGCCAGGCAGGCGCAATCAGACACGGCGTATCCAGAGCGCTGCTGCAGGCAGACGCTGAGTACCGTCCGATCTTAAAGAAAGCCGGCTACCTGACCAGAGACCCTCGTATGAAAGAGAGAAAGAAATACGGTCTCAAGGCAGCCCGTCGCGCTCCGCAGTTCAGCAAGCGATAATTTTAGTTCAAAACAGC
>CAJFOT010000124.1 GCA_904397815.1 Candidatus Paralachnospira sangeri | reverse complement strand
GGACGGAAAAGCAGGGCTTTGGGCACAGCGCTATATGGGCGGGACACGCTGCCGCATATGAAGGCCCGATTTACAGGTACTTGCAGATGACGCCGTGGTTTTTCAGGCGTAAATCGATTTACAGAATCGATTTACGAGGACTTCCTGAGAGAAAAGCATCAGGCTTTTCCCGAAGATAAGTCCGATCCTGAAAAATCACGGCGTCATCTGCTTAGCACCTGTTCGGGCCGGGAATCAAGCGGCAGAGTGTCCCGCCCATATAGCGCTGTGCCCAAAGCCCTGCTTTTCCGTCCGGATGTATGACAGCCCCCCTGAATAAAAATATATAACATTGACAAATCTCATTCTGTCAGATAAAATAAATTTGACATGACGCTGAAAAGGGCCAGTACGCGCCCGCTTTTCTGACAGAGAAGGTATCCTCAGGCTGTAAGATACCGCAGAAAATGACGCGGAACCTTCCTTGGAGTCCTGTATGAAAGTACAGCGTATCCCCGGCGATAACGGGAAGTGAGTGAATCCGCGGCGCAGAGCAGTGCCGCAGATTAATCAGGGTGGTACCGCCGAGATGCCTTCGGTCCCTTTTTCATGGGATTCGGAGGTTTTTTATTTTTATAAGTTTTTTGGAGGTTAAAATGGCAAAGGAAAAGAAGTTAGTAGAAGCGATCACGCCGATGAGTGAAAATTTCGCCCAGTGGTACACTGACGTGGTGAAAAAAGCAGAGCTGGTGGAGTATTCCAACGTAAAGGGATGTATGATTATCCGGCCCAACGGCTACGCCATCTGGGAAAACATCCAGAAGAAATTAGACGCCATGTTTAAGGAAACGGGCGTAGAAAATGTTTATATGCCCATGTTTATTCCGGAGAGCCTGCTGCAGAAGGAAAAGGATCATGTGGAAGGCTTTGCGCCGGAGGTGGCCTGGGTTACCCAGGGCGGGATGGAAACGCTGGAAGAGCGTCTCTGTGTAAGACCCACCTCCGAAACATTGTTCTGTGATTTTTATTCAAAAATTATCCAGTCTCACAGAGACCTGCCGAAATTATATAACCAGTGGTGCTCTGTCGTGCGCTGGGAAAAGACCACGCGGCCCTTCCTCCGCTCTGCTGAATTTCTGTGGCAGGAGGGACACACCGCCCATGCCACCGAGGAGGAAGCGGAGGAGCGCACCATCATGATGCTGAATATTTACGCCGAATTCTGTGAAAAGTATCTGGCGATCCCGGTGATCAAGGGAAAGAAAACCGACAAGGAAAAATTTGCCGGCGCCCAGTCCACCTACACCATCGAAGCGCTGATGCATGACGGAAAAGCGCTCCAGTCCGGCACCAGCCACAATTTCGGCGACGGCTTTGCCCGGGCATTTAACATTCAGTATTCTGACAAGGAGAACAAGCTGCAGTATGTCCATCAGACATCCTGGGGTATGTCCACCCGTATTATCGGCGCCATCATTATGGTTCACGGCGATGACAGCGGCCTGGTTCTTCCGCCCAGAATCGCACCGGTTCAGGTGATGGTGATGCCCATCGCCCAGCACAAAGAAGGGGTTCTGGAAAAGGCGTATGCCCTGCGTGATCAGCTGGTTCAGGCCGGCTTCCAGGTGAAAGTGGATGACTCTGACAAGAGCCCGGGCTGGAAGTTCAGCGAGCAGGAGATCCGGGGAATCCCGCTGCGGGTTGAGATCGGCCCGAAGGACATCGAGGCCGGACAGGCGATTATCGTCCGCAGAGACACCAGAGAGAAAATCGCTGTTTCCCTGGATGAGCTGAGTGCCCGGATCGGGGAAACGCTGGAGACCATGCAGCAGGATATGCTGGAGCGGGCAAAGGCACATCTGAATTCTCATATTTACGAGGCCAGAACCTATGACGAGTTTAAGGACACCATCGCCAATAAACCGGGCTTTGTAAAAATGATGTGGTGCGGCGATCAGGCCTGCGAATTGAAGATTAAAGAAGAAACCACCGCTACTTCCAGATGTATGCCTTTCGAACAGGAGACCATCACCAATGTATGCCCTGTCTGCGGCCGTCCGGCAAAAGCCCTGGTATACTGGGGCAAGGCATATTGATTGATTCCGTCAGCAGGAGGCACAGCAGCATGGAAATTCCCCGGAATGTCAGAGAAATCATTGAAACATTAAATACAAATGGATATGAAGCCTATGCGGTAGGCGGCTGTGTCCGGGATACTCTGATCGGCCGCCGGCCGGAGGACTGGGATATCACCACCTCTGCCCGGCCGGAAACAGTAAAGGCGCTGTTTCACCGTACCATTGACACCGGCATCCGGCATGGCACTGTCACGGTTATGCTTGGAAAAAAAGGATATGAGGTGACTACCTATCGGGTGGACGGCGACTATCATGACGGCCGCCATCCCGACAGCGTTACCTTCACGCCGGATCTGAGGGAAGACCTGAAGCGGAGAGACTTCACCATCAACGCAATGGCCTATAATGAAGAGAAGGGTATCGTAGATCTGTTCCGCGGCCAGGAGGACCTGGAGAAAGGCATCATCCGCTGTGTGGGGAACCCCCTTCACCGCTTCCGGGAGGATGCCCTGCGGATGATGCGGGCAGTGCGGTTTTCCGCCCAGCTGGGCTTCTCCATCGAGTCGGAAACCTTTGACGCCATCCGTCGGCTGGCCCCCTCCATTCAGAAAATCAGCGCAGAGCGGATTCAGATGGAGCTGGTGAAAATCCTTGTATCACCCCATCCTGACCATCTACGCCTTTTGTACGAAGCAGGGCTGACTGCCTATATCCTGCCGGAATTCGACAGGATGATGGAGACGCCGCAGAATACGCCCTATCACTGCTATACGGTAGGCGAACACACTCTGGCAGTTCTCACCCATGTACCGGCTCAGCCGGTTCTGCGGCTGGCCGCCCTGCTTCATGATGTTGGAAAGCCCCAGTGCCGGACTACCGACAGCAGCGGACAGGATCATTTCTACGGCCATGCGGGCAAGGGTGCAGAAATGGCCTGCCAGATTCTGAAACGTCTGAAACTGGACAATGATACCATCCGCCGGACTGAACAACTGATCTTTCATCACAGCGATTCTATCGATCTGAATGAACGCAGTGTCCGGCGGGCGCTGAACCATGTAGGCGAAGAACTGTTTCCTTCGCTGCTTCTGCTGATGGAAGGAGACAACATGGGAAAAACACCGGATGGAACCAACCAGCGTCTTGATTATCTGCGCCAGATCAGAGAAATTTACCAGGAAATTCTTTTTCGCAGAGACTGTATCAGCCTGAAAACGCTGGCGCTGACAGGGGATGATCTTCTGAAAGCAGGTATCCCGAAAGGAAAAAAGATCGGAGAAATCCTGCATTACTGTCTGGAACAGGTACTGGATGACCCGGATAAAAACTGCCATGACCTGCTGCTGCAGATGGCATTGGATTATTTCGCCGAATAAGGCAGCCATGCCATCTTCTTATAATACACTGTCAAGCAGATCTCTGCCGCGCAATCATCTTTTTTGCGCACAAGAAAATCTTTCAATTCCCGGTACATACCTGCAGCCTGCCGTTACTTCCATATAGAATGGAGCAGCCTGGCCGGAAACAGTTCATCTTTTATAAAGAACCTATGGCAGAATATTGCCCGGCGATATGCCTGTTCTGCTCGCTGGGCAAAAATTTCCTTCGAAAACATCTGAGCAGACCGGGAAGCATTGGCCGACACTCTGGCATACTCAGCCTCGCTGTTGAGCAGCCTGTCTGCTGCCTGCCAGAATTCTTCTTCTGTCTCATACTGCCATCCATTATATCCATTCTCAATCACACCTTCCAAACAGTCGTCTTTTCTGCATATGGCGGGCAGTCCGCATGCCAGCGCTTCCACATATGTCAGTCCCTGTGTCTCACTGTTGGAAGCACTGACAAAAATATCCCCGGCCCGATAGTAACGCCCTGTCTCCTCCGGCGGCACCATGCCTGTAAAAATCACCCGTCCGTCCAGCTCCAGCTCTCTCACACGCGCTTCCAGAACCTCCCGGTACGGTCCCCCGCCCACAATCAGACAGCGAAGGTTTTTCCTCCGGCAGAGGAATCCCAGTATTTCCTCCACATTTTTCTCCTGGGCCAGACGTCCCAGAATTACCAAAACCCGTTCTTCAGGCCCTATGCCCAGAGAATTCCTGAACTGTTTCCGCTCCTCATGATCCATAGTCCTGTCAAACCGTTCCAGACTGATGCCGGTCGGAATCGTCTCCACCGGTGCTTCCACCTCATATTCCGCCAAAAGCCGTTCCACTTTCTTCGTAGGAGCAATGACCAGATCTGTATGATTCAGAACACATCGGCTGAATTTTCTCACCAGTGTTTTGCCCACCGCTTCACTAGGTGAAAAATAGTGGGTATAATCTTCATATATCGTATGGTAAGTATGTACAATAGGCGCCTGTGTCATCCGGGCAATGGTATGTGCATACAGGAAAGTAGAAAACTCGCACTGTGAATGGATCACATCCGGCTTCCAATCTGCCAGCAGGCGGAAAAAGGGATGCCACAGACAGATGGAAAACCGGGCATGAGGATAAATTTTTCCTGCGTCCGCAGACTGAATATAATAAACCTCATCATCCACATAAGAGCGCTGATCCGGGGAAAGAGTCAGAATTTTCACCTCGTTCCCCTGCCGGATCAGCTCTTCGCGCAGATTCACCACCGAAGTTACCACGCCGTTTACCACCGGCTTGTACCAGTCTGTTGTGATTAATACTCTCATACGAAATTCCTCCTGCCCCGTTTTTCGATATGATACACTATAAAACGAAAAATCACAAAGATCAAAACCAGAAGATTTTCTTAACACATGATTACATCCAGTTAAAATTTGGATGTCAGAATTTTCTTTGCAGCCTCGATGGCCTCCTCTTCATCTCCCCCCTCCGCCCGAATCACAATCCTATCTCCCTGTTTTACCGCCAGCCCCATCAGAGCGAAAATCCTTCTGGCATCCACAGTCTTTTCTCCTCTGGCCAGCGTAATTGTCGAGCGGAATCGGGACAGCTCCTTAATCAGCTCTCCGGCCGGTCTGGCGTGAATTCCCAAAGGATCAGTGATCACATATTGAAATTCCTTCATAACGCAAACTCTCCTTTCTGCGGCTTTCTCATTATAGCAAACGGCACATTCTTTTGCTGTTTGCTATAGTATCTGCATTTTTCAGATATAATATTCCCGATCCATTCCCCGGGCTTCACTCATCTGTTCATTATTTTTCATGATTCAGAAGTTGAATTTTCTTTCTTTTTTGCTTATACTAATTCCATATCAGAAGGTTGCGTACCGAAAGGAGGCACTTTTATGGCAGCCAATGGAATTGTATCAGCTGTGCTTGTACAGAGTGCGGGCACAGCCATTTAAAAAGGTGAAATCTGCGCTTTGTACGGATATCTTAACCCACACAAAGTAAGGAGAGTAAACCATGAAACATATTTTCAGCAGTATATTGATTGTTATGATGATTCTGACTCTGTCAGGATGCGGCAGCACACAAACCCCAGATACAGACAGCAGTGCAGGTTCCGGCTCCCAGTCAGCCTCTCTCGCAGATTCCGACTCTGGCAGCAGTTCGGCTGTTATGCCTCAGATCCCGGCTGATGAACTGAAGATCGGCGTGATCTATATCGGCGACCCTTCAGAAGGATCCGGTTATACCTATACCCATGAACAGGGCATTGTGGCTATGCGGGATACCCTGAGCCTGTCAGATGACCAGATTGTCCGAAAAACCAATGTAGACAGCTCAGACGCTTCCGCCATTGAGAGTGCCATGCTGGAATGCATTGAAGAGGGATGTCAGATGATATTCGCTACCAGCTGGGGCTATATGGATACCTGTGAAGCGCTGGCGGAGGAATATCCCGATGTTATCTTCTCTCATATCTGCGGATATAAAAGCAACGGCGTCAATTTTAACAACTATTATGGACGGATGTACCAGGCCCGTTATCTCAGCGGCATTGTGGCAGGCATGAAAACTGAATCCGGAAAAATCGGGTATGTGGCCGCATGGGGCAGTGACAATACCGAAGTCACTGCAGGCTGCAACGCTTTTGCTATGGGCGTATATTCTGTGAATCCGGAGGCAAAAGTATATATCCGTGTCACAAACAGCTGGTATGACCCGGAAGGAGAACGCCAGGCAGCCCAGGCACTGATCGACATCGGCTGTGATGTCATCGGCCAGCACTGTGATTCTCCCAATCCTCAGCTGGCTGCTGAAGAAGCCGGCGTATGGGGCATCGGTTTCAACTCTGATATGTCGTCAGACGCCCCCGGCGCAGTGCTGACTTCATCGGTATGGAACTGGGGCGTTTATTATACTGAAGCTGTCCGTTCTGTCATTGAGGGCACATGGGACTGTGAAAATTATTACGGCGGTCTGTCAGACGGCCTGGTAGGGCTGACTGATCTGGCTGATTTCTGCGCAGAAGGTACCGCAGAAGCGGTGGAATCAGCTGCCCGGCAGCTCCGCTCCGGGGAATGGGATGTATTCACAGGGGAGATTGAGACCAATACCGGTGAAATCATCGGCACAGAGGGAGAGAGTCTGGATGACAATACCATTCAGAACAATATACACTGGTACTTTAAAAATATAGTAGAACAATAATAAACAGGTGAACACAAATGAATGATGAAACAATACTGTACTTAGAATGCCACTCCGGCATCAGCGGCGATATGACAGTCGCCGCTCTGCTGGATCTGGGCGCGGATGAACGGGTGCTCCGCTCATCCCTGGAGCAGCTTCATGTGCCAGGCTACCGGATTGAAATCAGCCGCGTCATGAAAAACAGCCTGGCTGCCTGCGATTTCAATGTGATTTTAGATGAGAAAGAGGTCCACACCCACCGGAACCTCTATGACATTAATCAGATCATCGATGAATCCGGCCTGTCTGAGTCTGTCAAAACACTGGCAAAACGGATTTTCCTGATCGTTGCTACCGCCGAGGCCACAGTCCACGGCGCCGAACTGGAGCAGGTGCATTTTCACGAGGTGGGCGCTGTAGACTCCATCGTTGATATCACCGCGGCAGCGGTGTGCCTGGACAATTTAAACATCCATGATGTGATCCTCTCGCCCCTGACTGAGGGAAGCGGGATGATCCGCTGCCAGCATGGCATGATCCCCGTACCCGTACCTGCCACCGCCCAAATCGCCGCAGCTCACGGGCTGACCCTTTCCCCCGGACACGTGCAGGGAGAACTCATCACCCCCACCGGCGCCGCCATCGCCGCCGCCATCCGCACCCGGAACCAGCTGCCCGATGCCTACAGGATTCTTAAAATCGGCCTGGGCGCAGGCAAACGAACCTACGATGCCCCCAACGTCCTGCGGGCCATGCTCATTCAGGAAGTATAAAGTGTGTTTTCGTTCGGGGGCTGTCACCCACCCGGACGGAAAAGTCAACCGTATAACAGCTCCGGGAACTGCCGGACGGGGAGACAACGCTCTGGGACACAGCGCCAAAATGTCCCGCCCATACGGCGCTGTGTCCCAGAGCGTTGTCTCCCCGTCCGGCGGTTCGTACCTCCCGCCTGTATGCGGAACGAAAACATATTACTCCGCCTCCACATAGGCCGTCAGCACCACATCCTCCTGCATCTGCGTCCCAACAAAGAATTTTTCCGTCTCTTCGATCTGAATCTTCGGGGTTCCTTCGATGCCTCGTTTTACAGCTTCTGTTTCTGCCAGCTCCTGTACCTTTTTCCTGGCGAGAGTCAGTGCTTCCTGGAATTCGTATACAGGATAGCGCCTGCTCTCTCCGGTATAATACAGGGTATAATAATCCTTGCCTCCCGCTTTATAGTGGGGCGTTACGGAGACGCTTACGGTAAAGGCAATTTTTCCCACAACAGCCCCTACTGCATTGGCTACTGCCGCATGTTCCGGGATCACGGCTTTGCCGTTGAAGATCTGGGCCACCTCCGGCAGAAAGATCCGGGTGGGGCCGCCGACGCCAACAAATACGCCCGGCACATGAAAATCAATATCGATAAAGTTCCGACCCCGGCCTACAGTCTTTCCACCCGTTTTAAAAGCAGTCCAGCGGCTCTCTATCACTTCCTTGATCTGCTCACTGATATGCGCTTTTCCGATTCCGGGATACTGGCGCTCGATCAGAATCCGGGCCAGATTGGTGTACAGCTTATGCTTTACTTCGTCATATACCATTTCTTCCAGCTGCTCCCGCTCTACGAAAAGACACCGGGCCACAAATTCCGCCCCATATACAGAGGCTTCCGTACAATAATTGACATAATCACCCCGGATATGCATGATATCTGTCGGAGTCAGACCGCTCCGCAGCACCACTCCCTCCTGTTCCAGCCGTTTTGTATTCAGATGATAAGGCTGAGTACCCAGCAGACGGGATACCTGTTCTACTGACAAGGGTCTCTCCTTCAGTGCCTGACATATCTTCTGCTCATCCTCACTGTAATCTGACCGGCCTGCAATATCTCTCTGCAGCACATAATATTCATGGATCCATCTGGTATGTATCCGCTTGGATTCTGCCAGTTTTCTCAGCTCCTCCGTGACAACAGGATATTCCGATGCCAGAGTGCACAGAGGAATCACCCGCTCCTCGTCCAGGAACATCTCATCATTAGCGAACCGCACAGCACTGTCACCGCCCAGCCCGAATGTATCCACATAAACGCCCTTCACAAAAGTTTCCCACTGTCCGACCCGGACGCCGTCTGTCGCTGACATCGGCACGCTCCGCCTCAGAAAAGCGATATCTGTAGTCGTTCCGCCCATATCCACCACCACAGCCTCCGGAGAATCTGTCAGTTCTCTGGCCCCCATCACAGAAGCCACAGGGCCGCACAGCAGCGTTTCAATCGGATGATACTGAGTAAACTCCCTGGACATCAGCGTGCCGTCACTGCGGACAATCACAATAGGAATATCCAGTCCTTTATCTTCCAGCGCTTTTCCCACCGCTTTCAGGAAACGGCTGATCAGCGGTACCAGCTGAGCATTCAGCAGCGCGCTTGCCCCCCGTTTCAGAAAATTCATATCATGAAACAGCTCATAGCCGCACACCACCGGCACGTCCAACTCTCTTTCTATGATTTCTGACGCTTTTCGCTCCAACACGGAACCTGTCTGCTTAGCATAGACCTCAGCCACTGCCATAGCGTCACAGTCACTGCACCGCTCATGGAGCACCCGGACAAATTCGTTCCAGTCAGGTTCCCGCTTTACCACACCGGCATAAGTAGTCTCTGTCTCATAACAGATCAGATCATCTCTGCTGTAGGTGCCAAAATCCATTCCGGCCCGCATAACAAACGCTTCATCACCGCCGAAGAGCACCAGCTTGGCCTTTCCGCCTTTCCCCTCCACACAGGCATTGGTAGCCAGTGTAGTGGACAGCGCCACAATTTCCGCCTGCCGCACCAGATGGTCGGGCAGTTTATTCAGAGAGTTCTCAATGCCGACAGCCAGATCCTGTTTTGTTGTCAGGGATTTGGCAGATGCCAGCACCTCTTTTTTCTCAAAGTCATAGATCACCGCGTCTGTACAGGTTCCGCCGGTGTCAATTCCGATTCCAATTCTCATAATCGCTCTTTTTCCTCCTGCTTTTTATCGTTTATCTGTGTCTGGCTGCCGGACGCAAACTGCCGGTTAACCCGCCTCAGGTACCAGAGACAGAGAATCACTGAAATCAATGTGGACACCGGCACCGCGATGCCCATTTCCCGCAGGGTCACCCCGGGAAGGCGGCTGAACAGAAAGGTCAGCGGGATTCTGCCGCAGAATGTAGCCGCCAGATTATGGGCCATCGTAAAGAAGGAACGGCCGAACCCGTTGAAATAGCCGTTCATGTTAAAGACAATGGCTACCAGAATGCAGTCAAAGGAGTAGGACTGCAGATATAAAACAGCATGTTCCAGCACACTGAGATCGCTGGTAAACAGACGCAGCATCTGCCGGCCAAACAGCAGGCTGCACAGTGTCGCTGCAATGCCCAGAATACCGGAGAACAAAATGCCGCCCTTCATGGCCTGACGGGCACGATCATACCGGCCTGCGCCAAAATTCTGGGCACACATGGCTGATACTGCCATTGACATGCCGATCGTAGGAATAAAGAGAAAGCTGACCAGCTTGCCCACCACTCCCACTGCCGCTGACACAACTACGCCCATGCCATTGATAATCATGGTAATCAGCAGAAAAGAGACCTCTGTCAGAGAGTTCTGCAGCACCATCGGCGCGCCGATCTTCAGAATATTTTTCAGCTGTTCCCAGTGAAAGCCGACATCCCGCAGGCAGAATGGAAAACCCAGCCCCTTTCGCCACAGATAAATCAAAGCAAACAGAAAGCTCATCCCCTGAGCGAAGGAAGTAGCAAAGGCCGCCCCCCAGGCGCCCAGACCGAAATCCTTGACCAGTACAATATCCAACACAATATTAATCACACAGGCAATAGAAACAAACAGCAGCGGCGTCCGCGAATCCCCCATACCGCGCAGAATGCTGCATACCACATTATAGCCGCCTACAAAGGGCAGGCCAAAACTGCACACCAGTATGTAATCCAGTGCCGGCGGCACTGCCTCCGCAGGTGTATTCATTACACGAACTACAGGTACCCGCAGCAAAACCATACAGATCATTAACAGCAGACCCATCACAATAAAAAAAGCAACCGAAGCCCCCAGAGTCTTTGACAGCTTTTCCGTTTGCTTTGCGCCGAAATACTGCCCCATCACCACTGTCACTGCCGCCGCAAATCCCAGAATCGCCAGAGATGCCATATACATAATCTGGCTGCCCATTGAAACCGCCGATACATCCGCCGTCTCGGCAAACTGGCCCACCACCATCAGATCCACAGCGCCATAAAGCGCCTGAAGCAGCTGAGCCAGCATAAAGGGAATGGAAAAACCCAGCAGAGTCTTATACACATTCCCCTCTGTGAGAGATCTCTTTTGTGCCATACCGCAACCCCCTCATTTCATTCTCGCTTACAAGCCGCTGCCGGCTTATATGTCCTTTTTCCCGCTACCATCCCTGCCTTCATCAGAGACATCTGCATGAAAAACCGGATTCTTTCCGGCTTTGAAGAGATTCACCATCTCATATGTAAGGCTGGTCGCAGGATACTCTCCAATCTCTTCCCTGGTAAACCACCGAGCCTCTGCCAGCTCACTTTCCTGGAGAGTAATTCTGTCATCGCCGTCCAGTTCCGCGAAATATCCGATCATTTCTGTATCAGAAAAAGCCCAGGGCTGACTTTTATAATACTGCAGGTTCTTCACCTTCAGCCCTACCTCCTCCATCACTTCTCTGTGCACCGTCTGCTCAAAGGTTTCGCCAATTTCCACATATCCTGCGATCAGGGCAAACCGGCGAAAGGAACCGGCGGCGCTCTTTGCCATCAACAATCGGCCTCCGTTAATCACTGCCACTGTCACAGCAGGGCTGATCTTGGGATATTCCACATTTCCGCAGGCAGGACAGCACATAGACCGCTCCACGGTGCCGTACTCCATCAGATGGCCGCATTTCCCGCAGTATTTTCTGGATTTCCGAAACCGGTAGATCTGGCTGGCAGTAATGCCGGCGAAGCCCATGAACTGAGGCTCCAGTTCCCGGAACAGAGAAATATCACAGATACTCAGCGAATCATCCTCTTCTGCCAGCTTCATCAGTCCCAGCGCATCCCTGGCAGAAAAATAGGAAAACGCATCGATGCAGAACAAATATTCCGCCTCTTCCATCACCTGCTCTCGCAGTGTCTGATCCTGTATATCCTCAAATGTCATGACGGCAAAGGCATCTTTCTCTTTCTTCATCAGCACCTGATTTCCCTCAAAATAAAGGAAAAAATCCTTCATCCCCGGCTTTTTCACCGCAAATTCATTGTGATACTGACGGGGCTCAATATCCTGTATCATCTATATCACAGCCTCCTTCTGCCTGTATATCTTCCGCGCTGTGTCCGCGCGTCTTTCTTTTTTTAAACATCAATTTCAATAAACACATAGTCTCCCAGAGCATGGGGAGCTTCCATGCACAATGTCAGCTGATCTCCCCGGTAAAAGGAATAGCCTGCCGGATAATCATTTGACGCAAAATCGTAAGCCGTCAGTGCCTCGGCCAGTGCTGACTGGTCTGTAAACGCCATGGCCAGATAATCCCGCACATCTGTTTCTGTCAGATCAATCGGGGTGCATCCCTCCCAATCCATCAGCCTGCGGCTGATTTCCTCCACATCCGCCATCTGGGACAGTCCCGTCAGTTCCATATTCTCCAGATCGAAATTAAAGGTCATACAAAAGTTGGAAGGATGGGCGGCGCCGGCCAGCATAGAATAGCCCTGCACCAGAATAGACAGCATCTTTTCATCCTGCCTGGTCACTTCATAGCCCAGCTGGTAGGAATCGTCTGCCGTATACTCGTCAGCCCCGGCCAGCATCCGTTCTTTCATCATCTGATTCCACTGATTTTGAATCTCCGCATCTGCCAGTCCCTCGATCTGCGGATACTCAATATCAGCATTCACATTTTCCGCCTTATATCCTGTCACAGAATAGCCTCCGGCTGTAACAGTTCCGGTATCAGAAGCCGTTTCTTCTGCCGCCGTCTCCTGGTCTTCCTCCATCTGAGCCTCTGTCGCCGCTGTCTCAGACGACTCTTCCATTTCCGCATCCTGGACTGATTCTGTCTCCGCTTCCGTGTCTTCCTGTGCCGGCAGCGTTTCTGCAGTCTCTTCTGGCGCAGTATTCGCCGTCTCCTCTGTCATCACTTCCTGTGTTTCTCCCGCTGTCTCCGCCGCGGTTTCACTGCCGCCTCCGCCGCATCCCCACAAAAGCAGACTGGTACATGCCGCCAGACATATGCCATACATTATTTTTTTCATTTTCTCCTCCTGTCTGTCCTTTCATATCTCCACACTGGAGAACTGAAGTCTAAATCACCTTTAATCAGCTCAAATATATCACATATTTTCTATTCATACAACTGGCAAAAGTGTGATAAACACTTGACATACAGCCATCATCATGCTAGTATCAGAATACAAATTTTTCGCTGTGGATATTTGTTAGAGAAGTTCTATTTTTCGCCACACAATTATCATTTGATAGTTGTGTGGTTTTTTTTCGGCATACTGCCGCAAGACACATGCCGAACCACAAGCGCAAGTAAAGGAGATCATCATATTATGGATCAGACATTTATGAAGGAAAAACCGATCTTCAGGCTGCTGCTGTCCATGTCTCTGCCCATGGTCATCTCCATGACCGTGAATTCTCTGTATAATATTGTAGACAGCTATTTTGTAGCCCAGATCAGCGAAGACGCCATGACCGCTTTGTCCCTGGTATATCCCATACAAAACCTGGTTAATGCCGTCACCATCGGCTTCGGCATCGGTATTAATTCTGTCATCGCCTATTATCTCGGCGCTCAGGACCAGCACAAAGCAGATACAGCCGCCAGCCAGGGCATGTTTTGGAATATCATTCACGGCCTCATCCTCACGGTGGGATGCATCGCTGTTATGCCTGTTTTTCTCCGGATGTTTACCGATAATGAAGCAGTCATCAGCCTGGGGCTGCGGTACTCTCGCATTGTATTCGCTTTTTCCATTATTATCGCCATGGGGATCACCTACGAAAAAATCTTTCAGTCTGTAGGAAGAATGTCTGTCTCCATGATCAGCATGCTGGCCGGCTGCCTGACCAACATTGTCTTAGACCCGGTTATGATTTTCGGTCTGGGGCCTTTCCCCGCCATGGGCATCGAAGGAGCCGCTCTGGCTACCGGTATCGGGCAGACAGTCACCCTCGTAATCTATATTGCGGTGCATCTGGCCCGTCCTCTCCCTGTCCGGGTCAGCCGGAAGTCGCTCTCCTGGCAGAAAAGCATCATCGCCAAACTCTATGCCATCGGCATTCCCGCCACGCTGAACATGGCCCTGGCTTCGGTGCTGATTTCCTCTCTCAACGCCATCCTTGCCGCCTATTCCCAGATCTATGTGGTGGTTCTGGGCGTTTACTACAAGCTGCAGACCTTCCTCTATCTCCCGGCCAACGGCGTGGTGCAGGGGATGCGTCCGCTGATCGGCTACAACTACGGCGCCGGTGAGCATAAGCGGGTCAGACAGATTTACGCTATCACACTGGCCATGATTCTGGTGATTATGGCGGCGGGCACCCTGCTGTGTCTGCTCTTCCCCGGTCAGCTGATCGGCCTGTTCACCACCAATCCGGAAACCATCCAGGCAGGTACCCTGGCTCTGCGGGTAATCTGTGCCGGCTTTATTGTATCCTCTGTCTCTGTGACTTCTTCCGGCGCCCTGGAGGGGCTGGGCATGGGGATGCCTTCCCTGATGATCTCTCTGCTCCGCTATGGCATTATCATCATCCCGGCTGCCTTTATCCTCAGCCGGACGGCAGGCCCCTCCGGTGTATGGCACGCCTTCTGGCTGACAGAGCTGATTACCGCCGTTTTCTCCTTTCTGATTTACCGCAGAGCCACCAGAGGCATCAGCGGAAAAAACGGAGAAAAAAGCTGACAGAGAATGTTTGTTATCGGATACAGCACACAAAAAGCCCGGCATTCCTGTGTCTCAAACATATCTCGTTTCAGTTATGTCTGAGGCAAAAGAACGCCGGGCCTTTTGCGTCTCTTATCAGAAGCCCAGTTCTTCCCCGATCAGAATCACATAAATCCTTCCTGCCGGACGACAGACTCTTGTGGTGAGAATCTGACAGCAGATGCAGTCCTCTGCCCGGCAGTTGCCGCAGCTGCCTGTTTTCAGACAGGGTGTTGTCCCGCCGAACCGCTGCTTATTAATTGGCGCCGCTATTGTGCGGGCCCGCTCTGTAGCGCTCTCCAGATTTTTCACCACCTTATTAATCCCCGCCACAATGATGACATGCTCCGGCCCGTAGGCAATTCCTGCCACCCGGTTGCCGTTACCGTCTACGTTGACGATCTCCCCATCCTCACTGATGCCGTTGGCCCCGGATATAAAGTATTCCGCCAGCAGCGCCCTGCGCATAACAGCTGCCTTTTCCTCTGGCGCCGCAGCGTCCCTGTCAATCAGCTGGTACTTTCCATTATGAACAGCATCCATCAGACCAATCTGCTGGGCTGTCATACTGCCGCCCCAGGCCACTGTGCTGCCCTCCGGAATCAGCTCCAGCGCCTTCTTCAGCCCCTCCTCCTTCGTACTGCAGTAGCAGGCGCCGAAATGACGGCTCTCCAGCGCCTTTACCACCTTCGCTCCCAGCTTCTCATTTCTCAGTTCCTTCGGTGTCATATCCATCTCATCCTCCTCCTGGTATCAAAATGATATTTCCCATCTATAGAATCATTCTGCCTCTATTATATACAGGAAATGCCTGGCCGGAAAGGCTTTTGGATAATTTTTTCCGGCACTCTCCGTCATTTTTACCGAGCCTCCCGCTGAAATTTATAGATGCAAACACCATCATTACAGCCGGGCAAGCCATAGCCCAATACTTCCCTTCCCCAACGGACAGCAGCACAATATTTATTCTTCACACAGCCAGTATACAGGCATCAGCAGCCGCGGCAGAACGCCGGATCCGGACAGCCCTGCCCTTAACGTCCATGTGGAGGCCTGATTATAAATTCTTAGCAGCCAGGCAGACCCTTTTCCAGGCGAATGCAGGCGCTCAACGCCTGCATGAGAGATTTTCGTGAGGAAAAAGTATCAGACTTTTTCCGAACATAAAATCGGTCCTGGGAAAGGGCCTGCCTGGCTGCTTAGAATTTATTCAGGCCGGGAACAAAGGCGTTAAGGGCAGGGCTGTCCGGATCCGGCGTTCTGCCGCGGCTGCTGATGCCGTCCGGACTACTCCACCCACTGTCCGCCAGATAAACACATTTGTATAAAAAGGGTTTACAAATCGTCATTTTTAAGTTATTATAACTTAATATTGCAAAGAAATGAGCATCAGATAAATAAACAACGAATTTTTGGAGGAAATAACATGTATTCACTGAATGATGTGGTGTCTGTTGACCCGGAACTGGCCCAGGCAATTAATCTGGAGATTGCGCGTCAGAACAGCCATATAGAACTGATTGCGTCTGAAAACTTTGTCAGCAGGGCTGTGATGGCAGCAATGGGAAGCCCTTTGACCAACAAATATGCGGAGGGCTATCCGGGCAAGCGATATTATGGCGGCTGCCAGTGTGTTGATATTGCTGAAAACCTGGCCATCGAACGGGCCAAAGAACTGTTCGGCTGCGAATATGCCAATGTTCAGCCCCATTCCGGCGCTCAGGCAAATATGGCTGTCTTTTTCGCCATGCTGACCCCCGGTGATACGGTGATGGGCATGAATCTGGCCCATGGCGGTCATCTCACCCACGGAAGCCCGGTGAACATGTCCGGAAAATATTTTCATATCGTCCCTTACGGCGTCAACGACCAGGGCTTCATCGACTATGACCAGGTCAGAGCCATCGCCCTGGAAGCAAAACCGAAGCTGATCGTGGCAGGCGCCAGCGCTTATCCCCGAAAGATTGACTTTAAAAGATTCCGGGAGATCGCTGATGAGGCAGGCGCTTACCTGATGGTGGACATGGCGCATATCGCCGGCCTTGTGGCGGCGGGGCAGCACATGAGTCCCATCCCCTACGCCCATGTTACCACTACTACCACCCACAAAACCCTGCGGGGACCCAGAGGAGGCATGATTCTCTCCAGCAGCGAGATCAACGAAAAGTTCAACTTTAATAAAGCTGTATTTCCCGGCATCCAGGGCGGCCCGCTGATGCATGTGATCGCGGCGAAGGCTGTTTCCCTCAAGGAAGCGCTGGCTCCCGAATTCAAAACCTATCAGGAGCAGATCGTGAAAAATGCCCAGGCGCTGGCCCAGGGCCTTCTGTCCAGAGGCTTCGACCTGGTATCCGGCGGCACAGACAATCACCTGATGCTGGTTGACCTGCGCAGCAAGCATGTAACCGGGAAGGAAACAGAGAAGCTGCTGGATCTGGCCAACATTACCTGCAATAAAAACGCCATTCCCAATGACCCGGAAAAACCTTCCGTTACCAGCGGAATCCGTCTGGGTACTGCGGCGGTTACCACCAGAGGCATGAAAGAAACCGATATGGATGTGATCGCAGAGGCCATCCGCCTGGTGGTGGAGGATCCCCAGAGCAACCAGTCCAAAGCACTGGAGCTGGTAAAAGGACTGACCGACCGCTATCCTTTATATTGAAATTTATTATCTCGCGCACTGCAGACAACAGCCCGGCCTGATAACAGGCAGGGCTGTTTTTTATCCGGTATTTTTATTTTCTCACATTTCCAGCTGATAGATCCTGACCGCATTTTCATAAAAAATTTTTTCATGATGTTCCTCGGGAACCAGCCGCCGGATAAATTCGATATATTCCGGAATATTCACCAGAGGCCAGTCTGTTCCGTACATGATTCTGCCATAGTCCTCAGCATATTCCATCCAGGTACGCAAATATGAGACGTACCCCTCCTGCTGCCGGAAATAACTGTCCAAATCCACCCGCCCCTCCAGCAGGCCGGAAAGATCAGCGCACACATTCGGATCTTTCTCCATCACCGCCGCCGCATCCTGAACCCATGGATTACCGATATGGCACATGACAAATGTGACATCCGGAAAGGCTGACGCAGCCTCATCCACAGTCAAAGGATGACTGTACCGCAGTCTGCCCCTGCTGCCGGCCACGGCCCCTGTATGGATCGCTACCGGTTTGTGCCAGACTCTGGCCAGTTCATACACCGGATAATAAACCGGATCACCCACATAATAACTGCTGTATCCGGGATACAGCTTGATTCCCACACATTCCCGCCGCTTCAAATGAGACTCCAGCTGATCCAGGGAATGCTGCAGCATTTCAGGCAACAGACTGGAGAAATCCACGCCGATACAATAAGACAGAAAATCCGGATATTGATGTTCCTTCAAAGAAAGCCCTCTGTTTCCCATCACAATACCCCGTACCACATGGCTTCGGGCAAAAACTTCCCGAAGGTGAGCCGCGCTGTTTTCATGCCCTGCCTCCCGGGCGATCTGACAGAAATGTGCCTCTTCCGTACAAAAATGCAGATGCGCGTCGATGATATCCATATCCATTCCCCTTTCTCTCTGTCTTGTTTTTCTGTCCGATAAGTATTATATTATATTCATCACGAAATTACAAATTATGATCGGGAGGTTCGCATATTGGACACAGTAAAAAAAGTAGCAGACTCCATTACAGAACAGACATTTGTTTTAATGCCCAAAGACCTGAACGGCCAGCACCGTCTTTTCGGCGGACAGCTGATGAGCTGGATCGATGTCCTGGCCGGCATCGTCGCAAAACGCCACTCCCAGCATATGGTGGTAACAGCTGCCGTTGACAACCTTCAGTTCAAAGAAGGCGCCGGAGATGGAGATATCCTGGTGCTGATCGGAAAAATCACCTATGTAGGTTCCTCTTCTATGGAAGTGCGGGTAGACACCTACGTAGAATCTCTGGATGGAATTCGCCGCACAATCAACCGGGCTTATCTGGTGCTTGTGGCGCTGGACGAAAACGGCAAACCGGTCCGGGTTCCCCGGCTGGAACTGGTAACAGAATCAGAAAAAGCCGAATGGGAAGGCGGTAAACGCAGAAGTGAACTGCGCAGGCAGAGAAGAATCGAAGGATTTTAAAATATGGAAATGACCCTGGAATATTTACAGTATCAATTACATTATTATGGCTGTGCCAACACCGTCATCCACAATAAAAATAAAAACACCTTTCAGGCATACCATTTTTGGGACGGGCAGCTGCCCGGCAAAGATTATCTCTATATCGTTTCACCTTCCGATATCGGACGGATCTCCCCTCTGGTCGCCGCCAGCTACACCTTTTTCATCTGGCAGGGAGAAACTGCCGCTGACCTGAAAGATTTTTCAAATGCACTGATTCTGAAAGACCAGCAGAATCTTCCTGGGATGATCAATATCCTCAACCAGATCTTCTATGATTACTATGACTGGGATAATCTGCTGAAACTGGGTGAGCCTGACCGTCTGACCGACCTCTTCCGACAATGCCAGTCGGTATTCCATTTCCCTCTGATTTTGATCGACCAGTTTTTTAATACCATTGCACAGACCCCGGATATCCGGCTCCTTCCAGCCAGACAGGAACCTTATATTCAAGAGCTGGTTATGGCAAAAAAATTTCCCGACAGCCAGGGCCAGGATAAGCCTTTCATCTACCGTGATGACAGTACCGGTCAGCTGCTCCTCTGTAAAAATCTGAAAATTAATGGTCATTTCTTCGCCCGTCTGGCTGGAGAAATCACAGATGAACAGCTTCACACGGCAGTGACGGAACTGTTTGCCCGCCTGAGCGCCAGTCTGGAAGAAATGCTGGCCCTGTCCTGCGGCTTATCCCGCCGCAGGGTTTCCAAAAAAAGTCAGCTTTTCCGCCAGTGTCTCGAAACGCTGTCCAGAGGCAAAGATCCGGAAAATCTGGAACCGCTGGATCAATATGGCTGGAGACTTCATGATCCTTATGATGTGGTGATTTTTGAGCTGAGCCGTGATCTTCCCCCGGAGACATCGATGGAATACATATCTGAGCAGATCACAGCCCTTTGCTATGACTGTTACACGATGCTGGAAGATTCTGTTCTCTATTGCCTGCGGAATCTTCGCCTAAGCCTTTACAGCAAAGATGATTTTCATCAGGAAATCGTCTATTTTCTGCGGGAAAATGTAATCAAATCCGGATTCAGCATGATCTTCACGGACCTGAAAAAAATTTCTCTTTATAAACGCCAGGCCCGGGAGGCCCTCTGTCTGGGAAAAAAATATAATCCTACCCAATGGTGCTATCTGTTCAGCAAATATCAGCTGCAGCATCTCCTCAGTACCCCTTATCCGCCAAAGGATGTTTGCTGCCGCGCTTTGCTCACGCTGATGGAAATCGACCGAAAAAAAGGGTCTGATTTATATCAGACCCTGAAATGCTATTTGAATAACCAGTGTAATGCCACAAAAACATCTGACCAGCTTTTTATACACAGAACAACCCTGATCTACCGGATCAAAACCATATCAGAACTGACCGGCATCAATCTGGAAAATCCTGATACCTACCTCCATCTCCTGCTCTCATGCAGAATTCTGGAAGAACCAGATCACTTGCTGTAGCTGATTCTGGAAGCTTTGTACAGTTCCTCGCGGAATGCCCGCGTCATCAGCCCCGGGTTATTGTAAGTGGACCATGTACAGAGCCTTCCCGGCTTTGTGAACCGCTCTACATAGTCTCTTGCTGCCGCTCTCTGTTCTTCTTCAGTAGCGGTAGCAGGATCAAAAGGCTTATCATAAACCACGCCAATGATAATCTTATCACCATACTCTTCATACAGTTTGATGGTATCGTTCATCGGCATCGGCGTCCACATGTCGAATCCCGCTTCCACAAAAATTTTCACACGATCCTCTATATGTCCACAGCTATGCAGTTCAACATATTTGCCCTTGCTGTGAATATAATCTGTAAACCGCTTCATCTCCGGCAGGATCAGGTTGCGTGCCGCTTCCTCTGAGAAGAAAGGCGCCATCTGAGAACCCCAGTCGTCATGGATGCAGAAACCATCGATATCATAATATTCAAGAGACTTATCTACCAGACGCAGATACAGAGAAGTCAGTTCATGGAACAGCTCCTTCAGCGCGTCTTCCTGCTCCTCATCGATCATCGCCACCGCAGCTTCCTCGAAATCCATAAAGGAAATCAAACGCTCGAACCAGCAGCCGTTCAGGAACCACATCAGGTTCGCCTTTCCGTTGCTGAGATATTCCTTATTCAGCTTTGCGCTGCCTTCCCAGTCCCAGCTGTCAATGTCAGGAAATACAATTTTTTCTTTCCAGTCATTCACATCTTCCAGCAGAGGATTGCCGGGAACAACCATGGAGCCGCCTGCTACATCCACATATTTCCATTCTACGCCGAACATATCCTTGCCGCCGAATTTCTCTCTCGGATAAGGCGCGCCCTCGATAACAAAGCCTCTGGCACAGTTATCCGGAATAATAGACGGTGTAAACAGATTCTGCTCGATTCCTGTCATCAGCCATACCGGTTTCTTATCACGGTAAGCCGCAATGCTGGCTTCTTTCATGGATACCGGGAAATCATAAATCGGTGTCGTTCCGCCGCCGAATGCCGGCTCTTCTCTCACAATCTTCAATTCTTTCTCATCAAATGGAACCTTAGTCATTATTACCCTCCTCACTGCCCTGCGGCTTTTTCTGCCGCGCAGAC
Source organism: Candidatus Paralachnospira sangeri (assembly GCA_904397815.1). Lineage (GTDB taxonomy): Bacteria > Bacillota > Clostridia > Lachnospirales > Lachnospiraceae > Paralachnospira_A > Paralachnospira_A sangeri. The sequence goes on along the minus strand of CAJFOT010000124.1, from coordinate 40,415 downwards.
ACGCAGCCACCCCCTGCCGCAGGATTATTTTCTGTATATATTGTATAATTTATTATAATATTTTTATATTTTTTTGTAAATAGCATATAAGTTGAATTTTAAAACTATTTTTGAACACAACGTTAATTTTTTCGATATTTGTTCGTGTGTTTCCTCTATTTTAATAAAATAGCTTGTATTTTTTCACGTTCTGTCAAAGCACCCCCAGCTCTCTATTTCTGATAAAATTCTCTGCCGTATGTATTCACTACATCATAGATCCACTGATTCCTTCTGACCACAGAAGCATCTTCCGGATCTCCGAAGATATTGCTGCACCACGCAAAACCGCCGCCCGGCGCCAGCTGGTCGATCACCTCTCTGATAGATTCCTTAAAAAATTCCTCATCCACATCCGGCAGCCCCAGCTGTCCCACAGCGTCCCATCCGCCCAGGATTGCCAGAGAATTCCCGTACTTCTCCTTGACAGCCTTCAGGTCATTGCAGCTCTGGGCCGGATTCCACAGGACAACGCCGAAATCCCGCCAGTCGTCGATGAAATCATCGCATTTCCCGCAGTCATGCATCTCAATAGGGATTCCTCTGCGGGTGCCGATCTCCGCCTGCCGCGCATGGAACGGCTTAATCAGCCGCCGGTACATATCCAGGGAAATAAATGAGCTCTTCCAGGTAGCGGTATCATCGGTCACATTGAAAATATCCGGCTGATAGTAATCGATGATTTTCTCCCCTACCTCACAGTAAAAATCACACATATATTCCAGCAGGGCATACACTTCCTCCGGCTCCTCATACATGGCGCACAATCCCTCTGTAAATCCCATCAGCGCCATCAGCTCCTGGAAATAGCCTACGTGAAGGGACATCATCAGCGCTGTCTCGTTCCGGTCAATCCCCATCTTCGCCAGGTTTTCCAAATCCTTCTTCGCCATTGCTTCCCAGTCGATCCCGGACAGATCCGGCGCCTTCACCACATCCCGCCATTTCCTGATATCGTCCAGAATAAAATGGTTCGGCTCCGGCAGTGCTCCGTACCCGGTCTCCCGGTTGGACACATAAGGCACACCCCAGATATCATAACCGCCCTCCATCGTCCTTCTGGCATTCAGAAAGCCAGGGGCGATAAAGGCATTGGGCGGGGCATAGGGCGTCTGAATCCCCGGCACGCCCCAGGAATACATCGGCACCCATTCCGGACACTCTCCTTTCGCCAGCCTCAGAAAATTTTCCCGTTCTGTTAATCTTGCTCCCATGTTATTACCTCCTACTACAATTACTCTCCCAACACAACTTTCATTACTATTATAATATTTTGAAAAATTTTTGAAAACAACAGATAAACAGGATATTTTTATTTATTTTTCACATTTTGTCAAATATTTTTCGGTTAGGCATGAGATTTTCAACAATTGAAAGTAAAAGAACGGGCAGATTCCACGAAATGTAGAATCTGCCCGTTCTTTTTTATGGTTTCCGCCATGTTCCGCTGCTGCATTCTTTCTGACTGGCTGCTGTCAAATCAGGATAATCACCAGCGGCAGTGTAATCAGCATGAGCACCATGCCCTGCACCACACTTCTGGTTGCAAACTGAGGCGCACAGTCATATTTTTCCGCCAGGATTACATTCATGGAGCCCGCAGGCAGGGCAGTCATCACCACGCCTACAGATACAGCCATCTCATCCAGATGGAAGAACCGCGCCGCAACCAGAACAACCAGCGGGAAAATCAGCAGCCGCAGCGCCGACACCATATAAGAATATTTGTCCTTCAGAATTTCCACAGGCTTCGTCACTGCCAGGTTGCAGCCGATAATCATCATGGAAATCGGAGTACTCAGGCTGCCCAGTGTGTCAAAGGTATCTTCCAGCACCGCCGGGAAACGGAAGGGAGAGAGAAATACCAGGATCGACACTACACTGGCAATGGCGATTAAATTCGTACAGATGGATTTCAGCTGGAATTTTCCGTCATTGCTCAGCAGATATACGCCGTATGTAAAGAAAAACAAATCATAAAACAGGTTAAAGACCACAGCGCACAGCAGCGCCTCTGAACCAAACATCTCCTGAACCACCGGAAGGCCGATAAAAGCCACATTCGCAAAGGTGGACATTGTGACAAACACCTTTTTCGCCTTCTGCTCGATGGGCAGAAGCCTGCTGATCAGCGTCGTGATCACCAGGGCGCCGATATAATAGAAAAGCTCCATAATCGCCGCGTCTTTCAGGCTTTCCACGATTTCCTGAGAGAAGGGCGCATTGCCCGCCGCCAGCAGACTGCATGGCACTGCTACATTGAGAAGAATATCCGACAGACCGCTCTGAACTCTGTCATCGATGATATTTTTCTTCTTCAAAATGATTCCCACCGCAATCATAATCACGATCTTAATAATCAGATCGATCAATGTATTCATTAACATGAATTCATACCTGCGCTTTCTTAAATAACTGTAAAATTTTTCCGCCTGGCAGGCGGCGTCGGTTCAGGAATTTTCAATTGATATATCAGTCTAATATATCCCTTCCCCATAAGGAACCGGACAGGCCTGTTCACAGCCTATCCGGTTATTGTACTTCTGTCTTAACTCTGTCCTTCACGCCGCAAGCCTTCGGCCGCTCTGCCCCGTTTACTCCGCCGGGTTCTCGCTGTAATAATTGATCAGGCAGCCCGCCAGGATAATCTTCCGCTCATCGTCGGTCATATCTCCGATTCCCAGTTCAAATTCCTTCAGGCCGTTCTTCACAATATATGCCTTGACGCTGCTCTTCTTCTCCCGAATCGCCGTCCGGATTGCCGGGATGAAGATGAAGTCTTCCAGCTCAAAGGGAATTTCGCCGTCCAGCAGGAAGGGGATCATACCCCAGTTAATCAGGTTGGAACGGTAGCGCTTGGTGGCGTATTCTCTGGCGATATTGGCCCAGCCGCCCAGCACCTTCTGACAGGAAGCTGCCTGCTCCCTGGCTGAGCCGTCTCCCGGCTTCACCGCATAGATGGTGCTGCCGACTCCAGTCTCTCTGGCTTTCAGATCAGGATAAGACGCCTTAATGGTCTCAAAGGCTTTTTCCACCGCCGGGTTTTTATGCATCGGGCAAGCGCCGGTTCTCCTGATCTCTTCCACCTCTCGCATTTCCTTCGCCCTTCCCACATACTGGGGATCCTTTCTGGAAAGAGTAAATTCCGCCAGACCCAGCGGGTTGGAGCGGTAGGAGGAAGTTTCCCCGGAAGGAATCAGCTCATCGGTTGTGGTCACCGGATCATGGATCACAGAAACCACCCGCAGCAGCAGATCTTCTGTCAGCGGCGCCATGGACGGCCAGTCCTTAATGTTGGGGCCGAACTGAATTTCCACGGAAGGGTCCGCCGCGCCCTTGCTGTCAAATACTCTGTTTTCATATATAGTCTTATCAAAATAATATTTCGGATCACTGTAATGGGCATCCAGATCGGTAGCCGCTGTCAGCATACCCTGGTTAGCCGCTGTAGCCGCAATGGAACGGGCGTCCATCAGCGCCACAGAAGAAATCTGACCGCTTTGCAGCTTGGAGCCCTCCCGGTTGGGGAAGTTCCGCGTGGAATGGCGGATGCTGAAGCCATTGTTGGCCGGCGTATCTCCCGCGCCGAAGCAGGGACCGCAGAAAGCTGTTTTCAGGACAGAGCCCGTCTCCATCAGCTTCGCCGCAGCGCCGTTTTTAATCAGCTCCATATAAATGGGCATGCTGGCCGGATAGACGCTCAGGGTAAACTTCCCGCTGCCGGTACTCTTTCCCTCGAGAATATCAGCCGCAGCACAGATATTTTCAAATCCGCCGCCGGCGCACCCCGCGATAATGCCCTGGTCCACATACATCGTGCCGTTCACGACCTTGTCCCTCAGGGTAAAGGAAACCTTGTCGCCCAGGCTCACTTTCGCCTTCTGCTCCACATCGGCCAGGATATCGTCCAGATTTTCTTTCAGTTCCTCGATGGTATAGGTATTGCTGGGATGGAAGGGCATGGCAATCATCGGCTTCACCCGGTCCAGCTCTACCAGAACCATGCCGTCATAATAGGCGGTCCGGCCCGGGTTCAGCTTCCGGTAAGCATCCTTCCTGCCGTGAATCTCCAGATAATCCTCCACCTTTTCATCGGTCGTCCAGATGGAAGAAAGGCAGGTCGTCTCTGTGGTCATCACATCGATGCCGATTCGGAAATCTACGCTGAGATTTTCCACACCCGGCCCGACAAATTCCATCACCTTATTGTTCACATAGCCGTTGGCAAATACCGCGCCGATAATCGCCAGCGCCACATCCTGGGGACCTACTCCCGGCTCCGGCTTTCCTGTCAGATAAACGCCGACCACGCCGGGCATATTCACATCATAGGTACGGCCCAGCAGCTGCTTTGCCAGTTCGCCGCCGCCCTCCCCGATGGCCATGGTGCCCAAAGCGCCGTACCGGGTATGGCTGTCCGATCCCAGAATCATCTTCCCGCAGCCCGCCAGCATCTCCCTGGCATACTGGTGGATTACCGCCTGATGAGGGGGCACATAAACGCCGCCGTACTTCTGCGCACAGGTAAGACCAAACATATGGTCATCCTCATTGATAGTTCCCCCTACCGCGCACAGACTGTTATGACAGTTGGTCAGCACATAGGGAACAGGAAATTTTGTCAGACCGCTGGCTCTGGCAGTCTGGATAATCCCCACATAAGTAATATCATGGGAAGTCAGACAATCGAATTTAATCTTCAGCTTTTTCGGATCATCCGACGTATTATGAGCCTGTAATATTTCATATGCCATCGTTGCCCTGGCCGCTTCTTCCTTAGAAGGAGCAGGGCTGCCTGTTTTTGCCGCAATCCGGGCGGGCGCCTCCGGCGTATCCGCAATCACTTCACCATCCGCCAGATAGGCGCCGCCGTCTAAAAGTGTAACCATTCACCCAAGACCTCCTTTTTGGATTTATTCCTTATCAATTATGGGTGATAAGTTCACTTTCGTCAAGTAGCCTTTTCACACAATATCATAAAAAATAATTTCCGGAATATCCCAACAAGGTCAGTTTGCGGGGATCACTCCTCCACCCGGAAGGTCACACTGACCTTAAACAGGTCGCCGTCCAGGTAAACCTGGAATTCTCCGTTGTGAAGCTCTGTCAGGCTCTTCGCAATGGACAGACCCAGCCCGCTGCCTTCTGTCGCCCTGGCCACATCTCCCCGGATAAACCGCTCCGTCAGCTCCTGGGCATCAAAATTCAGGGGAGAGGCGGAGATGTTCTTCATCACGAAGGAGACCTGATCCTGAATCTGTACGACAGCGATATATACCCGGGAATCCCGCATCGCGTATTTCAGGGCGTTCTGATACAGATTCTCCAGAATCCGCCATACCCGGCGCCCATCCGCCTCAATGTAGATATGCTTATCCGGGATCGTCGTCACCATGTGAAGCCGGGCCTCATCAAACCGGGCCTGGAATTCTCCGTCGATCTGCTTCACCAGCTGGCAGAAATCAATTTTCTCCAGCTCCAGAACCACATTGCCGGAGCTTACCTTGGAAGCCTCCACCAGATCCTCAATCAGATTTTTCAGCCGCTGAGATTTCTGATCCAGGATGCGGATATATCCGGCAGCCTTCTGGTTCTGGATATCCTCCCGTTTCAGCAGGTCTACGTAATTGATAATAGAAGTCAGCGGCGTCTTAATATCATGAGACACATTGGTAATCAGCTCCGTCTTCATCCGCTCACTCTTCGTAGCTGTGCCCACAGCCGACAGCAGACCATCTCCGATATGGTTGATGCTGTCTGCCAGCCGTTTCTCCTCGCCGGTCATCTTCGTCAGGTCAATCTTGCTCTCCAGCCGTCCTGCGCTGATGGAATCCACTCCATTGAGAATCTTCTGACGCTGCACTGCTTTGATCAGAAGTCCCCCCAGTACCAGAGCATACAGTACAATCAGCAGCACCGCCCCGATCATAATCAGATAGAGATACCTGTTTTCTTCCGTCTCCCGGAAATGACTTCCGCCATACCAGAGCAGGGCCGCCAGCAGAACATTGGCCGCCGTCCAGCACAGGAAAGCGACTGCCGTCCTGGTCACCGGCTTCTGGTTTTCCGAAAACTCCTGCAGCATCTGGCCGGCTTTCTTCCCGGCAACCGGAAGCAGCGCAGGCTCCCACAGCTTTCCTGCCCTTACCCGCCGGATCAGACTCAGGCCCCCTGTCAGCAGGATAAAGTAATTGCCCAGCCAGCTGATAGCCCTGGAGACAGGGAACAGCCCATCCTCTGTGTGAATCACCGGCAGCCAGTTCCAGAACAGAAGGAGAACTGCCACCGCTGCCAGCGCCGCCTCTGTGTACCACAGATCCATACCGCTGAGCACCGTGACCTCCTCGCCCCTCGCATTGACAGCCCTGCCGGTGCGGAACGCAAGCCAGACCAGGGTAACTGCCGATGCCACAGCGGATACCAGGAAAACCACCAGACATCCGGTAAAAACGCCTCTGTAAAAAGCCAGCTGGGCAGGGTCAGGCTCCCGTTCCTCCCTGGCTGCCGCCAGCGCCTCCAGGGCCGCGATGGAGGCGGATTCTGATTCCGCGGCTGAGGATTCCAGCGCCGCCTGAACCGCCGACTCCGATTCCGCCCGGGCTGCCGCTTCTGACGATTCTCTGGCCGCTGCCTCTGAGGACTCCCGGTCTGCTGCCTCTGACTCTGCCTGCGCTGCCGACTCCGATTCTGACTGCGTCTGCGCCGCGGCAGCGGCAGCCTCCAGTGTTCCTTCCGACTCTGCCCATCCCGCCTCAATGGTATAGACCGGCTGGCTGCTGATCTTATACTGCTGGGCTGTGCCGGTAATCTCCGGCAGGTCATAGTAGCTCATGCCGGTATCATAGCCGGACAGATTGGTTTCCACCTCAGAATCCGGCATCTGCAGGATGAAATAAACATCCATCCGGGTAAAATCAATGTCATCTGCCAGATTATCCACAACCACCGGGTAAGGGTTATCTCCTATATGATAGGAAATCCGGAAGAAAAGCCCGGTATTCTTTCCTTCATACTTCTCCTTCAGCTGACTGTACCGGGCTATCTGCTGGTTAAATACATTGGTGATGCCCACCAGCCGGTTCTCATAGGCAACCGGCGCGCCGGGGTTATATTCCAGATCAAAGGTCAGGTCAAAAGCGCACCAGTTCACCCCGATCAGATCATTCCAGTAAGACTCCGCAAAGGAATCTCCCGCGGCGTCCTTCTGACCGGTGTCATAAGTGCCGTACCTCTCTGTAAAATGAATCAGATCCTGTATGGAATAAGAGACCGATTCATCATTGGCATTTACGCCATTGACCACCGTCTTGTTCAGGTCGATCTCGCCATCGCTGTTTTCAAAGGCATGGACATACCAGGTATATTCGATGGCCTCCTGAATCTGTCCGTAAAACTCCTCCCGGAAGTTCTCATCTGAAGCAGAGATGTGTTCCTCAGCTTCTGTGGACGCCGTCTCTCCCTCACTTTCCGCCGCCTCCTCAGATACCGGCTCTGTGCCGCTCTCCGACTCTCCGCCTGTGTCCCCGGTCTCCCCGTTTCCTTCCGGGAGGCTTTCCTCCGTCTCAGGCACATCCGCTTCCTGGAAAAGAGTAAACACACTGCCGCCGGCAGAATCCACCGCATATGTAATGCCGCACAGAGACAGCACCAGACAGATCACCGCTACTACATGGATAATGGTTATCGCCATTTTTTTCTGGCTGAAATTTTTATTTTTCATACATAAACCTCCCTGCAGGCTATACAGGCAGCTGCTCCACCTTATAGCCGATGCCCCAGACCACCTTCAGATATTTCGGTTCTTTGGGGTTAATCTCGATTTTCTCACGGATGTGACGGATATGGACCGCTACTGTATTATCAGCGCCCACCGCCTCCTCATTCCAGATATTTTCATAAATCTGCTCGATGGAATATACCTTTCCCGCGTTTTTCAGCAGAAAAAGCAGAATATTATACTCGATCGGCGTCAGCCGGATCAGCTCATCATCCACCGTCACAACCTTTTTGTCATCATCAATACACAGGCCGCCGGAGCGGAACACATTCGAGCTCTTCTCCGGCATCGTCCCCAGCTGGGTATAGCGCCGCAGCTGAGACTTCACCCTGGCTACCAGTTCCAGCGGGTTAAAGGGCTTGGTCAGATAATCATCCGCGCCGATATTCAGCCCCAGAATCTTATCTGCGTCCTCGGACTTGGCAGAAAGAATAATAATCGGAATCCGGTTGGTCTCCCGGATCTTCAGCGTCGCCCGGATACCATCCAGTTTCGGCATCATCACATCAATCACCAAAAGATGAACCTCTTCCTTCCTTAATATATCCAGCGCCTCCATGCCGTCATAAGCCTTCAGCACCTCATAGCCTTCCTGAATCAGATATATCTCAATCGCCTCAACAATCTCTCTGTCATCGTCGCATACTAATATTTTATACATATCTCATCACCTCGCTCCCCATTATAACACGGCGTCCGCAGATACGGCCACAGTATCTTTCTTGCATTTTCTGTTATGGTCAGTATAACAGTGAATTTTTAATTTCGGAAAGGACAATTATTAAGATTTGTTTAATATTGGGTATTGAACATTGGACATGGCTATGGCTGACGAAAAGCTGTTTTTATGGTATACTGAAAACCAAACCGGCAATCATATAAATCAGAAAGGCTTATGGGAAGTGATTCCCGCCCCTTTTGCCGTTAATCTGAATGCTGATGATACAACCTATGTTGAGTCGTATGTCAGCGTAATATGCGCCCCTGCTAAAATCACAGACCAGGGATGCTGCGGCGCGCCAGATCTGGTGATTGAAGTGGTTTATCCCGGCAGCCGGAAGATGGATTACGAAATCAAAATAGTTCTTTATGTCAACTACCCATCCTCTAAAGGGAATGGGCTTGCAAAAGCCCATGGCTGAATAGACTAAGCGTTTAGAGCGCTACGTTACCCGCGAATATATAGTTACCAGTGGATGTATAGCTTAGTCTGCTGCTTTAAAGACAGTGGTTCTGATGGGTAGGAACAGTTTTGCTGTCGCAAAACCGGCAGAGACGCGCCTGATAACCTGGTCATTTTATGTGAGAGGAGGAATTGCCCAAAATTTTATGAAGAAATCCGCAGATTAATGAGGGTATGATCTACTCCCGCCCCCGCTGCGGATATTTTGTCAGCCATCCCAAGGAGACCTTCACTCTTTCTCCTTCCGAAGAGCTGCAGCACAGCAATATGAATTTTAAAGAAATTAAAATTATCCAGCCCGACCAGGAGCTCTGCAGGCTGCTGCGGCTGACGCCCGAAAATCTGGTAATTCTGATCACCCGTGTCAACAGCCTGGCGGGAGAGACCGCAGGGGTGGAATATAAATACATGCCATATGAAAAAGGCAGCCCTTCCATTGAGGAGGAAATCAATTACGCGGTTTTCCCTGACCCTGCCATCGAAAAATCATACTCTTTTAATTATTATACAGAAGTGGAGGTACAGGCAGCCACTGCCCGGGGAGAGGTTCTCTCCCTGCTGCGCTGTGAGGAACATGAGCCTTTGCTGCAAATCAGCCGGCTGTTTATCACACAGGATGATCAATATATCGCCTACAGCAAACAATATCTGCGGGCATCCTGCGGCATCCTGCGGGGCATATCCGGATATGTACATAAAAATGGAAAAAATCGAAAGGACTGACCCAATGAAACTGATCAAATATCTGATTCTGATCCTGCTGCCGGTCCTGTCTCTATCCGCGTGTCAGAGGCAGACAGACGACTCTTTCATCTCAAAGACATCCTACCATTTAAATACAGTGGTCACCATCCAGATCTACGATTCAGAGGATGAATCCCTGATTGACCACTGTTTTGAATTGTGTGAGCAATATGAAAATTTATTCAGCCGCACACTGGAATCCTCCGAGATATACCGGCTGAACCACGGAGAAATCACAGAAGTATCCCAGGAGACAGCCGATCTGATCCAGGCCGGGCTGGCATATGGAGAGCAATCCGGCGGCGCCTTTGACATCACCATCGGCCCGGTAACCTCCCTCTGGGATTTTTCCTCCGGCAATACAAATCCCGCTCTCCCTGATCCGAAGGCTCTGGCAGAGGCAGTCGAAAAGGTCGACTATACCAAGGTCAGTGTATCCGGCCGACAGGTCACTTTTCAGGAAGAGGGGATGGCCATTGACCTGGGAGCCATTGCCAAAGGCTATATTGCCGACCGGCTGAAAGATTACCTTCTCTCTGAGGGAGTAAACAGCGCGATCATCAACCTGGGCGGCAATATTCTCTGCATAGGAAACAAGCCTTCCGGCGAACCCTTCAACATCGCAGTGCAGAAACCATTCAGCGATCAGGGTGAGGCTGCCCTCTATCTGGAAATCGACGACCTGTCCGTTGTCTCCTCCGGCACTTATGAGCGGTATATCACAGTGGATGGAAAACAATACCACCATCTTCTGGACTCCTCCACAGGCTATCCCTGCGAAAACGGACTGACCTCCGTCACCATCATCTCGCCTCAGTCTGTCGACGGAGACGGCCTTTCCACCTCCTGCTTCTGCCTGGGGCTGGAAGACGGAATGAAGCTGATAGAATCCATGCCGGACTGCTACGGCATTTTCATCACCTCCGATGGAGAGATCCATCTTTCAGAGGGGTTAGAGGATCATATCACCGTATCCTATTAGTCTGCAGGTGCTTTCCAGAAGCCGGATCCCGGTTTCAGCTCAAAACAGCTCTGACAGGTACTTACCCCAATAACTGCCTAATACATCGTTCGATAAATAACTGCACCAATCACACCGGATGTTTTTCATTTTGCTTTTCTGTCCGGATATTCGTCCGGGCAGATGAGCGACCTGCCTATCTGTATATCTTCTCAACCCAATCCATCCGCGCTCCCATGTTCATCAGGAGGGCGTCTGCAATCACCAGGGCAGCCATGGCTTCTACTACTACCACTGCCCTGGGTACGATGACCGGGTCGTGACGGCCTTTGATCACCACCTCGATTTCCTCTCCCGCCCGGTTCACGGTCTGTTGGGGAGATGAGATGCTGGCGGTAGGCTTAACTGCCGCCCGGAATATGATATCAGAGCCATCACTGATCCCGCCCAGAATTCCTCCGGCGTGATTGCTCCGTTTTTGAATTTTTCTATCCGCTCCGGAGCAGAAACTGTCATTATTCTCTGAGCCTCTGGACCTGGCCGCCTGAAATCCGTCTCCGATCTCAAACCCCTTCACTGCGCCGATGGAAAATACCGCTGCAGCCAGCCTGGCATCCAGCTTTTCAAATACCGGGTCACCCAGCCCCGCGGGAACATTGCGGATGACGCACTCAATGATGCCGCCGGCGGAATCCAGTTCTCCCATGCGCTGCTCCAGCACCTTCTGGGCTTCTGACGCCGCTTCCATATCCGGCATATACAGGGGATTCTCCATAATTGCTTTTCGGGAAAACCGCCGCGGGTCTGCGGTGATGGCTGCAATTTCTTTCGTATAAGCATACAGATCAATTCCGACCCGTTTTAAAATCTGCGCTGCCACTGCGCCGCCGGCTACTCTGCCAATAGTTTCCCGTCCGGAAGACCGTCCTCCCCCTCTGTAATCCCGAAAACCATACTTGGCATCAAAAGTATAGTCGGCGTGTCCCGGCCTGTAATAGGAAGCGATCTCACTATAATCCCTCGATCTCTGATCGGTATTATGTACAATCACAGAGATCGGAGTTCCTGTTGTCTTTCCCTCGAAAACACCAGAAAGAATCTCTGCCTGATCTTCCTCTTTTCGTTTCGTGGTAAATTTGCTCTGTCCCGGCTTTCTTCTGTCCAGCCACTGCTGAATATGACCTTCAGTCAGCTCGATTCCCGCGGGACATCCATCAATTATTACCCCGATTGCTTTTCCGTGAGATTCTCCCCAAGTCGAAATCTTTAATATATTTCCGAAAATTGATCCTGCCATTCTTTCTTTTATTCTCCTTCAGCATTTTCTCTTCCCTGACGCGGCAGCAAAATAAATTGAAATCTTACAGCTTCATTTTCTCTTCTGCGGTCACCGCTGCGCCCATGGTTTTACGACATTGTAACATCCTGTTTTTCGGAAGTCAAACTTTTGAAAATACATCCTCTGAGAGGATTTATCTTCCTGGCGGCAACACAGATAAACAATACTATACACAAAATCTGAATAGCCACACTTATTTCTGTCCAATAATTTTCCATAAAAGGATGGATCCTCGTCCCCAGGCCCGCTGCCATCTTTTCAAATTCCCTTCCGCTGCCGGCCTGTCCGGTTATAAAATGATAAAAGGACACAGCCGGATTCAGCAAAAGCAGATAGATCCATCGTCCGGCTGAAGGATACACTGCGTAGTCTGTGCTGTTCATATATTGGACATAGGATACCTGATAGGACAAATATACAGCCGCTGCTGTTCCGGCATTCAAAATCAGCAGAATCACATAGGTTACTGCTGTAGCCGCCGAGGTTTTCTGAAACAGGGCAGACAGCATCAGCCCCATACTGCCTGTAAACAGTCCTGTCATAACGTAATAAAGAAACAGCGTAATAAAATCGATCCCGCTGATCCCGCCATAAATGAAAACCAGTGAAAGCACCGGCGCTCCTGACAGAATCACAGTCAGGATAGTGCGGAAAGAAGCTTCCAATTTACCAATGATAATTTCACTGCAATTCATCTTTGTACTCAGCAGAAGATCCAGTGTCTGCCGTTCCCGTTCCCCGGAAACGGCGCCTGCTGTAAGAGCAGGTACGATAAACATAACAAGTGCGAACTCGAAATAGGCAATCATTTCATAAAGCTGAATCAGAGACTGATAGGGAATCTCACCTGTGTACTGCATTTCCCGCGTCATTCCGTAGAGCATCATCAGTGCCGCCGCTGTCAGCACGATATTCATGCCAAATATAATGCCTGTCATTTTCATACTCCTGGATGATGTCATTTTTTCCATTTTATAAACAGGATTTTCTCTCAACACTGTGAATAACCTTCTTCCTTTTCACGAAAGCTTTGTATCGTCATTTCTTCTTTTCCTTCGGTAATCTGCATAAACAGATTTTCCAGACTTCCCGTCCTGCGGATAAACTCATAGACCAACACGTCATTCATCACCAGCTTTTTCAGCAGTCTGGCTTCTTCCTCATGACTTCCTGAAAAGCTTACTACAATCTTATGATAATTAAATGTAATTGTCTGTACTTTCGGGTGCTCCCGCAGAATCCTGGCCGCCTCCTCCATACCCTCATAAATCGTAATTTCCAAAGGATTATTCTGATTTACCTGATCCATAATATCAATCAGACTGCCGCGGAGAATCATTTTTCCTTTGTCAATAATCCCAATATCGGTACACATCTCTGATAATTCCGAGAGGATATGGGAACTGATGATGATCGTTTTTCCTTCCCGGCTCAGATATTTCAGCACTTCTTTCAGGTGATACCGGCTCTGTGGATCAAGACCGGAAGCCGGTTCATCCAGAATCAGCAGCTTCGGATCATGAATCAGCGCCCTGGCCAGACTCAGCCTCTGCTTCATTCCTCTCGAAAGTTCTTCCACATAACTGCTGCTTTTTTCTGAAAGTCCCACCATCTCCAACAGTTCTTGATAACGCTCTCTGGCCTGGAGGCCCTGAATTCTGTATGTGGAAGCATAAAATTCCATATACTCAAACACCTTCATATTGTCATATATTCCGGCATAATCTGGCATATATCCCACGCTTTCCCGCACATAAGCCCGATCCTTCAGCACATTATGCCCTTCCATGACTACTGTTCCCGCATCGGGTTTCAGGAGCCCTGCCAGTATTTTCATTGTTGTGGTTTTTCCGGCCCCATTTGGCCCCACAAATCCAAACAGCTCTCCCCGGTCTACATGAAGATCAAAATGGTCCAGCGCAAAGAAATTTTTATAACGTTTTGTCAATCCTCTAATATCCAGCATTTTCTTCCCTCCCTGTAACAGTAATAAATGGAAGACCAATGCTATATATATTATTGCCGTACGCTTCATCCTGATATTTAATCTGAATCTGATTATTCTCATTCAGATAGGGTTTCAGCTGCTCTGCTGTAAAAATGCCTTCCAGTTCTCCCGCCTCTTCATATTGTCCGCTTTCCCAGTTCATAAACCAGGCGGAACCGTCAAAAATGTGTCTGTAAGTCGTATTTTCCCCTGAAGTACAATTGTTGGTATAAAAGGTAATGTAATCAATCAGAATATCTTCACCCAGACAATAATTTACTACACAGCTTTCTGATTCCATCATCGAACTGGTATAACGATAATTGCCGGAGATAACTGTCGGCCGTTTCTCCAGTACCGGATAGAAAGTTTGATTTTCTTCTGTGAAATTAATCTCACAGTCCTGGCTGATAATTGTTGTGCCGCTGAGTTCGTAAACTTCATTCTGCAAAAAGTCTGGATCTATCTGGACAAAACCAGCCGTGACAAACTGTTCCGACGGTTCACTGAATGAAGAGGAAATAAAATATTCTGCACTGCCCTCATGACAGTCTTCCAGAACACCGCTGACCGTAGAAAAGTATTCCGGTGAATAATTTTCCAGTTCCTCTCCGTCTAACACGGCTGTCTCTCCGTCTTTTAAGTCTCCGATATAATAAAACTGTCTGTAACCGGCAATAAAGACATCTGTCAGTTCATATCCTGTATGATTTGTAATCTGCCCTGTAACCCGATTGTCAAAAATATTCAGCTGCGCCTCCAGACTTCTGTTTTCACTGTTTTCTTCTGTCCGATTCATCAGAAATAATGAAGTATCAAAAGCTTTTTTATTTTTTATTTTTACAGAATTACCTCCCTCCCTGTTTTCTATCTTCAGAATATAGTCATTGGGACTATATTGATACTCTTGCTGATTATAGATGTCCAGCACACTCTGAACGGGAAGAATAGTATAAGCGGAATCCAAAAGAATTTCATTTTCTTTATTGTCCGGCGATCTTACACTGATAAAATTATTTTCATTGATCCAGTCTGAACGCAGTTCAATCATTCTGCAGTATTGCACCATTGAATCATATAATCTGGTTTTTCCTCCCGCAATATAAATAATAACAGTAAATAAAACGGCACAGAAAACAACATGATAGCCGTAATAAATTGATTTTTTCTTTTTCCGAAGATACAGGAATGCCAGCGGGCATATAGTGATCAGATATAAAATCAGAAGAACGCCATAAGGATAAAGAGAAAATTTTTGATCCGAATCTGCTGTATTCAGCAGTGTACTGATCTCCCAATAATCGAAACTGCTTCCCATCAGTATATCATTACTGATAACATCAAGCCTGTCGTTTCCTATTATTTCCAGAAATATATTCCGCACATCTTCTTCATCCTGACTGAACAGATCTCCGGGATAGGAATAATAGCAGCCGTTTCCATATCCTTTCCATTCCTCCTGACTGCTTTCATTCAGAATACAAATGCCTCCCTGCTCCACCCACTGATCTAATATTTTCTTTTTGTTATCTGTCAGGATTTTTTCCGCAGAAGGATTCACTATCATGATATCCATAAGATCCAGGTCCAGAACATTTTCCGGAAAATTGTCTGTTGAAATGTGAATTTCTCTGATACTGAGATCAAAATCATTTTCGATAATCAAGTGATTCAGCCGGGATTCTGCGTTTTCCAGCCTGTCCAGAATTCCCGTAAAAAGTTCGCCGTAATCATTCTGAATATTCAGCGGCTCTATATCAGAATATACCGCCTGCTCTTTCTGATCCAGAATTTCTATCCGAATCTCCTCTGTGCTGTAAAAAATCGGTATATAGAAATTGATTTCCTGGATATATCCATTTTGAAATGAAAGAGCCTGCTCATAAATATAAGATTCCCTGTCCGATACTGGTACATAGAGCCGGATTGTTCCTTCTGAAATATCTCCATTATTCTCTACTGTTATGTTGACGGGAGCATATCTGCCTGATTTTACAGCATTATAAATACCGAAATCGACTGTCACATGGACAGGAGATTCTTCCCTCAGCGCCCACACCGGACATGAAAACATCAGAATCGCCACAGCACAGCTTAACAAATATCTGAGTTTTTTTCTCATACACGCACCCTTTCAAAGATTTCTTTATTCGGGTCAAAGTCCCTGGTCAGCCGGATAATAAATACAGTACCCTTCAGCGAACTTTCCGCCCGGATAACGCCCCCATGAAGCTGGACAATATCTCTGGCAATGGCCAGCCCCAGCCCTGTTCCTCCTGTTTCTTCTGACCTGGACTGTTCTACACGGTAAAATTTCTCGAAAATATAGGGGAGTTCTTCTTTTGGGATAATCTTTCCATAATTAATTACTTTGACTGTCACACTTTTTTCTTCTCCCTCTACCTCCACGATAATTCTTTTCCCATCTTTTCCATACTTAATAGCATTAGAAATAATATTATCAAACAGCCGGGCCAGCAGATTGCCGTCTCCGTTAATCTCAATTTTTCTCTCATTGGTTTTCAGTTCATACTCCAGATGATAGTCTGCAAAACTGGGATATGCCTCTTCCAGCAGCTGAGCCAGCAGATTTACAATGTCAATTCGCTCTACATTCATCGTAATTTTCCCATAATTCAGCTTTGTCAGACCAAACAGATCCTCGATCAGATGCTCCAGCCGCTTGGCCTTTGTCAGCACGATAGCGGTATATTGGCTCCTCTGCTCTTCTGTCAGTGTATCACTGGTATGCAGCAATTCTACATAGCCGATAATGGATGTCAGCGGTGTCCTCAGATCATGCGCAATATTGGTAATCAGTTCATGCTTGGTTTTTTCAGATTTTCTTTCTCTTTCAATCAGATTTTTAATTTCTTCGCCCAGATGATTGATCTCCATGGCAATCTCTGAGAACTCATCATCTCCCACCACTTCTACATGGGTATTCAGGTCTCCTGCCGCCAATTTTTTAATCCCGTCATAGATTTCAGTAATCAGATTGATCTCCTTATTTTCCAGAATCAGAAAACTAACTGCAAAAATCACCATCCCAATCACAATCAGAACGACACAGGTAATCAGATAAATATAACTTTCTCTGTAATGGATTCCGCTGAAACGACTGCGATATTCCATTAATTTGCCGATCATGGACAGATTCATAACCAGAAAGAATTCTGCCACCGCTGTAATAACACCGCTGACAAAAATACTTTTTAGAATCTGTTTTTTGAATCTGGACCGAAACTTATTTTTCAATTTTATATCCTACCCCCCAGACCGTCGTAATGATCTTGTCCTTTCGGTGATCCTCCTTCAGCTTGCTCCGCAGTCTCCTGATATGTACCATAACGGTATTATTTGCTTCGTAAACCTTTTCATTCCACACCCGTTCAAAGATTTCATCTGTACTGAATACTTTTCCGGGATTTGAAGCCAAAAGATAAAGAATATCAAATTCAATAGGCGTCAGTCGGACTTCTTCATCATTGACAGTCACCATATGATTTTCCCTGTCAATAGATATACCATGGATTTGAATACACCCTTTATTCGCCTGTATTCTCTGACTGCCGGGATTCAGTTCATGGTAGCGCCGCAGCTGTGATTTTACTCTGGCACTTAATTCCAGCGGGCTGAACGGCTTGGTAACATAATCATCTGCGCCCATTCCCAATCCCATAATTTTATCCAGATCGGTAGATCGGGCACTGAGAAAAATAATGGGAATATTCTTTGTTTTCCTGATCTCCTTACACATTTCCAATCCATCGATTTCCGGCAGCATAATATCCAGAATCGCCAGGTCTACTGTGTCATTTTCTATATATTGAAAACCTTCTTTTGCATCGAAGGCTTTTAATACTCTGAAACCGTCACTGACCAGATAAATTTCAACCAGATCAGCAATTTCCTTTTCATCATCTACGATTAAAATTGTATTCTGCATGCTTCCCCCTGTTATCGGATGTTTCCATTCATTTTGTACTATACGATTATTTTATCATATATTCTAATCAATTTCCTTAATTAATTCTTACAAAACCGTTTCTTCCAGCGCAGGTCAGAACCATAAAGGCGTCAAAATAATAAAGAGAAGGCGGAATTTATTATTCGCCTTCTCTTTCTTTATTATCTTCCCAATGCCTTTTTCAGAGATTCTGCCTCTTCTTTTCCCAGAACAATTTCAGATTCACCGCCGGTAATTTCCTTAATATAGAGATAACAGCCCTCTCTGCTGTGAATTGCATTCATAACAATACCGTTATCCATCTGATCCAGAAGTGTCAGGGCAAAACTGGACTGCCCTCCCATCCCTTTAAAAGCATCGTATTTTACCAGGCCCAGTTTCTGATAGGTTTTCTGCAGCTTTTTGTTAATACTTTTCATACTGTCCTTATTCGCCCGATCCTCCAGTTTCAGATTTTTAATTTCCTCAATCTGATCCAAAATTCGCTCTTCCAGTGACTCCGCATCTTTTCCCCTCATAAAAGCATCATATTTTCGATACAGTTTTTTCATTCTTACAAGGCATACAATAACAACAATCAGTAAAATCAGGGTCAGAACACCCAAACCGATCAAAAGATAAGCCGGGTCAAAGATCAGACGGTTCAACATGCTATTTTCCATAATTTCCTCCTGTGTTTCTGTAATAATCTTTCTAAGTTGTTTATGCATTCCAAGACATACTCACAAATATCCTGGAGCAGGATAAATCATTCATTTCTGCTGAATACGGTCAAATAACTCCATAATTCTTTCCAGCTCTTCCAGAGAATAATATTCTATTTCTATTTTCCCCTGATTATCCTTTTTATTCTTGATATTTACCTTCGTTCCCATAATAGATTTCAATCTATTTTCTGCATTTTCATATATAACTCTGTACTGTTCATGATTGTCATGTTCCAGCTCCTCTTTCTGTCTGTTCTGCGGTGTACTCAGTCTTTTTACCAGCTTTTCCACATCCCGCACACTCATTCCCTCATCATAAACCTTCATAGCAGTTTCATACTGAAGGTCATGATTTTCAATAGCCAGCAATGCCCGGGCATGTCCGCTGGTAATCATCGTCTCAGACAGCATATTCTGCACCCGTTCATCCAGCTTCAGCAGACGCATTGTATTGGTGATGAATGTTCTGCTTTTCGACACTCTGACAGCCACATCTTCCTGACGCAGATGGAATTCCTTAATCAGCGTCTGATAAGCCAGCGCCTCTTCAATTGGATTCAAATTTTCCCGCTGAATATTTTCAATCAAAGAAATCTCCACAATTTCCTGGTCTGTATAATTCTTAATAATAACTGGGACTTCCCTCAGACCCGCCATTTTTGCTGCCCGCCATCTTCTCTCACCAGCTATAATCTCATAACGGCTGCCTTGTTTCCTTACAATAAGCGGCTGAATCACTCCATACTTTTTAATAGAATCGGAGAGTTCCTCCATCGCATTTTCATCAAAAACCTTTCTGGGCTGATTTCTGTTTGGGTCAATCATTGATACTTTCAAATATGTATCCGGTTTTTCTTCCTTTACACTTTCCTCTATCATATCCGAAATCTGATTTTGTATCAGTGATTCGATTCCTTTTCCCAGTCCTTTTTTACCTTTTACCATTCTTCTGAACCCCTCTCAATCACTTCCTGAGCCAACAGCTGGTACGCCTCAGCTCCGGCAGATCTGGCATCATATAACTGAATCGGCAGTCCATGGCTGGGTGCCTCCGCCAGTCTTACATTCCGCGGAATAATCGTCTTATAAATATTTTGATGAAGATTATTTTTTACATTTTCCACTACCTGGAGGGATAGATTTGTACGAGCATCATACATAGTAAAAACAACGCCTTCCAGTTCCAGTCTGGGATTCAGTCGTTTTTTTACCAGATCAATGGTGTAAATCAGCTGACTCAGCCCCTCCAGCGCATAATATTCACACTGGATTGGCACCAGTACCGTATCCGCTGTTGTCATCGCATTTATCGTCAACATACTGAGAGCAGGGGGACAATCAATAATAATATATTCATACTGTTCCTTTACCTGATCCACCTGCCGTTTCAGCATATACTCTTTTTTTTCAATGCCAATCAGTTCAATTTCAGCACCTGACAGTTGGACATTGGAGGGAAGGAGATCCAAATTTTCAAATACTTCCTTTAAAATACACTGTGTAATATCTGCCTCGCCGATCAGCATGTGATATACCGTATAATCCAGATTATTCTTATCCACACCAAGTCCGCTGGTTGTATTGCCCTGGGGATCCATGTCAATTGTTAAAACCTTTTTTTCCATGGACGCAAGACTGGCAGACAGATTGATCGCCGTTGTTGTCTTTCCCACACCGCCCTTTTGATTTGCAACCGCAATAATTCGTCCCATGCTAACCTCCCAAGTATCTTCTCAGCCGCTTCTCTCCCACTATTGATCAGCATAGACTGATATGATTATGTTTTTTCACAAAATAAGTATGAAAAATCATTCGTTGTAAGATCCTCATATCAGTACGCAGATCAGGAAAATAAGTCAGTTTTATCTCTATCATTTCCAGGCAGACAAATCTGTCAATACAAACTGCTGTCCCATCCAAAGTCGATTTTCAGACTTTTATTGTATATTATAACATTGATTCAAATGGAATGCTATATATGTATAAAATATTTCATATGAAAATGTTTCACATGAAACATTCTCACGTTGTAATTTCATTCTCATTTTACATTATTTCGGGTGCTGTTACACATCCGTACAGAAAAGAAGATGCTGCAGCTTTGCTTCCTTCCTGATGAAATACATGACCTGCGCTTCCGTTCTTTTCAACGTCCAAAGGCGGCAAAATACCGCATTCAAAGAGAAATGTTTCACATGAAACATTATAGTTGCCGTTTTTTCTTACTTATGTTATTGTATTTACATAGCCGCATGTCCTGTATGGCGGCAAAGTTTTTTAGGAATGGAGGCAATTTATGAAGAAGAATAAGATTCATAAAATTATACTTTTAAGCGGACTTACCCTGGCTTCCATATCGATAGCCAATAAACTGACTTTTATGTCGGCCACATCCCGAAATATGCTTTCAAATGATGATGATTTGTATTTTAAATGGAGATTTGGCCGTGTTTTCTATACGAAAGAGGGAAAGGGAAATCCTATTTTATTAATTCATGAATTAAATTCTACCGGCAGTGATTTTGAATGGAAAAGGCTGAAAAAAGAACTGGCAAAAAATCATACGGTATATACCATTGATCTGCTGGGCTGCGGTCGTTCTGAAAAGCCAAATTTTACTTATACAAATTTCTTATATGTCCAGCTCATCACTGATTTTGTAAAGAACATCATCGGTCAGAGATGTGATGTTGTATCCAGCGGAAATGCTTCTGCTCTGGTTCTGATGTCCTGTGTCTATCATTCTGAGCTGTTTAATCACATTATCATGATCAATCCGGAAGAGATCAGCGACAGCTGCAAATTGCCGGCTGCCTGCAACAAACTTCTGAAAAATCTGATTGAACTTCCTGTGATTGGAACCATGCTGTATAATGTAATTCACTCTCAATTATATATATCCATGGATTTACGCACCAATAAATTCTATAATACATCTAAGATTAAATCCATTGACATTCAGGCGATGCATGAGGCAGCGCATTTAGGAAATTATTCTGCAAAATTTCTGTTCAGCAGCATGGAGGGGAATTATACCCATATTCCTGTCTCCGCAGCATTGAAAAAAATCAATCATAATATTATCATACTGGGCGGAACTGCTGAACCAAAAATTGAACAGACAATCGCTGAATATAAGGAACTAAATCCCGCCATCGAATCCGATTTAATTCCGAACGCCATGCATTTTCCTCATATAGAGGAGCCGGCAAAAACAGCTGAAATTTTAAAGACCTATATCTGCTAAATATTCTCCACCGCACTTTTCACGCAATCAGCAAACCGGCAAACAAAAGGGCTGCTGCAAAATATGAACTGCTGCAGCCCTTCACATCTGAACTGATAAAGATTCACAACACACAAATTTCCATATAATTTTTACAGAGGCTCTTTCGCCGGCATTCCTGCTTTCCTCGGATATTTTTTTCCGGTACTTTTGATTTTCTTTATCATGACAATCGTTCTATGATATATTTCTGTCTCTATCTCATCTCCGCCCGGCACTGTATAGGAATACTCTTTAATCTCCTCAATTCTGCCGCCCAGAATCATTGCTGCTTTATCTGCTTTCTGCGACTCTTCTTTTACTTCTCCGCTTTTATAAGAAAGAAAATATCCTCCCGGTTTTACAAAAGGCAGAGAATATTCAGAAAGCACAGACAAATTAGCCACCGCTCTGGATACTGCCCAGTCATACTGTTCCCGATAAGAAGAATTTCTTCCCAAATCTTCTGCTCTGCTGTGAACAGCATCAATATCAGTCAAACCCAGTTCCTGAATCACTTCTTTCAGAAAACCAATCCTCTTATTCAAAGAATCCATCAGCGTAACCTGTAATGCAGGATAACATATTTTCAGCGGAATGCCGGGGAAGCCGGCCCCTGTTCCGATATCAATTAAAGAACCGCCTTTATCTGTACTGATATATTTTCCGCCATAAACGCTGTCCAGAAAATGCCGGTACACCACTTGCCGGAAATCTGTTATTGCCGTCAGATTCATCACCTGATTTTTTTCTGTCAGCATATGATAAAAAATCATCAGCTGCTCCGCCTGTCTGTCTGTGCAAGGCAGATCAGCCTGCCGGAATGCCTGTATAATATATTCCTTTTCCACACTCTCACCCTTTGCTTTACTTTTTATCCCCATGATGATGCCGGGACTGCTCCATATAAACCAGAAGAACGGATATATCCGCCGGGGAAACTCCTGAAATTCTGCTGGCCTGTCCGATCGATGCCGGTTTATAAAGATTCAATTTCTGCACTGCTTCCTTACGCAGTCCGCTGATTTTTGTATAGTCAAACTCCTGGTCCAGCTTCCGCTCTTCCATCTTTTTAAACTGAGCTACCTGCTGCTGCTGTCTTTTGATATACCCTTCATATTTCAGATTAATATTCACCTGCTCACAGACATCCGGCGGAAGCTGCGGTCTGCTTTCATCCAATACTTTCACAGTCTCATAATCTAATTCCGGACGCTTAATCAATTCTGCCAGAGAAGTTCCGCTTTTCAGCTCTGCACTGTGATGTTCCCGAAGAAATGCCTGTATTCCTTCATTGCCGCCTATTTTGGTTTTCTTCAGCCTCTCCACTTCCTGATCAATAGCTTCTATTTTCCAGTTTACATAACTCATTCTTTCATCACTGACCAGACCAGCTTCATAGCCAATTGCTGTCAGCCTGATATCTGCATTATCCTGACGCAGCAGAAGCCTGTACTCGGCCCGGGATGTCATCATTCGATAAGGCTCCCTGTTTTCCTTGGTTACCAGATCATCAATCAGCACTCCAATGTAAGCCTGAGAACGGTCCAGCACCACCGGTTCTTTTCCCTGAATATACCGGGCGGCATTTATGCCGGCGATCAGGCCCTGCGCTGCCGCCTCTTCATACCCTGAACTTCCGTTAAACTGACCGCCGCTGAACAGTCCCCTAATCTTCTTAAATTCCAGAGAAGCTTTAAGCTGCCGGGGATTGATACAGTCATATTCAATGGCATAAGCATTCCTTACGATTTTTACATGTTCCAGTCCCGGCACAGTCTGATACATGGCATACTGTACATCCTCCGGCAGAGAACTGGACATTCCTGCCAGATACATCTCATTTGTATACAGTCCCTCAGGCTCCACAAAAATCTGATGCCGATCCTTGTCGGCAAACTTCACCACCTTATCTTCGATAGAAGGGCAATATCTTGGACCGGTTCCTTCTATAACACCGGAAAACAAGGGCGACCGATCCAGATTGTCCCGGATAATTTTATGAGTCTCTTCATTGGTGTAAGTCAGCCAGCAGGATACCTGCTTTTTCTGGACCGATTCCGGATCTGTAGAAAAGGAAAATGGCACCACTCTCGGATCTCCCAGCTGCTCTTCCATTTTAGAAAAATCTATGCTCCGTCTGTCCACCCGCGCAGGGGTTCCTGTTTTAAACCGAAGCATCTCAATCCCCAGTGCCTTCAGAGAATCCGTCAGGTGGTTGGCCGCCTGCAGTCCATTTGGCCCGGTATTGTTGCTGACATCTCCGAAAATACATCTGGCCCGCAGATAGGTCCCAGTGCAGAGAACAGCTGCTTTACAGTGATAAACGGCACCAGAGTAGGTTTTGACTCCTTTTAGAATGCCCTCTTCTACGACCAGCTCTGAAACCTCCGCCTGCCGGATGGTCAGATGATCGGTATTTTCCAGCACAAACCGCATCTGTCTGGTATAATCCTGTTTATCTGCCTGAGCCCGCAGCGAATGCACCGCCGGTCCCTTAGACTGATTCAGCATCTTGGACTGAATAAAGGTTTTATCGATATTTTTTCCCATTTCTCCGCCCAAAGCGTCAATCTCCCGGACCAAATGGCCCTTGGAGCTTCCTCCGATATTTGGGTTGCAGGGCATCAGAGCAATACTGTCTACACTGACTGTAAACATAATGGTCTCCAGTCCCATTCTGGCAGCTGCCAGTGCCGCTTCGCAGCCGGCATGACCGGCTCCTACCACTGCCACATCATATGATTCTTCCAAAACTCTCTTTTTTTCCATCATACAATCCTTTACTGTCTATTTTCCCATACAGAACTGACTGAAGATTTCGTCTACCAGATCATCCTCCACCGCTTCCCCGATAATCATCCCCAGCTGCTCATAAGCGTTCATCAAATCAATGGAATAAAAATCTTCCGGCATTCCGTCCTCTATACTTTGCTTCACCATCTCCAGGCTCTCACAGGCATTGCACAGTGCCTGCTTATGACGAACGCTGGTCAGACACCATTCATCATTAAAATTCAGCTCACTGTGGTCAAACATATCCTGAATGGCATGTTTCAATTCTGTCAGCCCATAACTTTCTTTGGCTGAAAAAATAATTACCCTCTTATTTGTCAGCCTGCACAGCATGTCATTGTCGATAACACTTTCCAGGTCCGATTTATTCAGCAGAACAATCGCCCGCTTATCCTGAATCATATCGATAATCTGCCTGTCATTCTCATCCAGCTCCACAGATGAATCCACCACATAGAGGATCAGATCTGCTTCCTCTGCCTGCTGTACAGCCTTTCCGACACCGATCTTTTCCACCATATCCTCCGTATCTCTGATACCGGCCGTATCTACGATATGAAGTCCAATACCATCCAGCAGAATCTGCTCTTCCAGCGTATCTCTGGTTGTTCCGGCGATTTCTGTAACGATAGCCCTGTCCTCTCCCACCAGCAGATTGAGCAGAGAAGATTTGCCGGCGTTCGGCTTTCCCAGGATTACAGTACGGATTCCCTCTGACAGCATTCTTCCGTTATCCGCGCTGGAGATCATCATTTTTATCTCCAGAAGCAGCTCATCCATAACTTCTGACAGCTTTTGACTGTATCCTTCTGTACTGTAATGCTCCGGGTCATCCAGCGCCGACTCAATAAAAGCAGTCTCATAAAGGATCTTCTCCCTCAGCTGACGGATTTTTTTGGACAGCTTTCCTGACAGCTGTCTGACTGCGCTTTTCATGGCAAAATCATTTTTTGAATTAATCAGATCAATCACGGCCTCTGCCTGTGAGAGATCCATCCTTCCATTCAAAAACGCCCGCTTGGTGAACTCTCCTGCCTCTGCCGGCCTGGCTCCGTTTCGCAGCACCAGTTCCAGAATCCGCTTCATTACCAGAACACCTCCATGGCAATTAATCTCTACCACATCCTCTGCTGTGTAACTGTGCGGCCCTTTCATCACGGAAACCAAAACTTCATCTACAACCTGATCTCCGTCTACAATATGGCCATAATGAATGGTATGGGATTTTACCTGAGACAGTTGTTTTCCTTTTTTCTTTGATCGGAAAATCCGGTCTCCCACCGCGACAGCTTCATCCCCACTGATTCTGATGATTCCTATGCCCGACTGGGTCATGGCTGTTCCGATTGCGGCAATTGTATCATGATACATTTCCTGTCATCTCCTTTTCCTGGCCGGCAGATTTGGCCACATTACAGAAAAACCGTACTGATCCGTCAGGAAACAGTACGGTTTTATCTCCATCATAATCAGGATTTATGATATCGCTCTCTCTTTAAGAATATTACAACATGACGGTAAGGTTCTTCTCCCTCGCTTCTGGTCAGAACATATTTATCATTCTGAAGGGCCGCGTGAATCACCCGTCTCTCATAAGGATTCATCGGCTCCAAAGAGACAGGGCGCTTGGTCCTTTTTACCTTGCTGGCGATATTTTTAGCCAGGGTTTCCAGCGTTTCCTTTCTTCTCTCCCTGTAATTTTCTGTGTCCAGCTTTACCCGAACATAATTTTCTCTCTTTTTATTAACTGCCAGGCTGACCAGATATTGAAGTGAATCCAGAGTCTGTCCCCTTTTTCCGATCAGAATACCCATATCGCTGCCTGTCAGATTGATGTCCAGCGCATTCTCTGTTTCTTCAAACTGGCAGGTAATGACCACTTCCATTCCCATTGCCTGGAATATATCAGAAAGAAATTTCTGAGCTGTTTCTTCCACAGAGCAAGCACTGTCGGCTGCAGTAACAGATTGTACACTTTCAGTATTTTCAGCCTGTTTTTCCAGTTTTTCTTCCTTCTTCTCAGGGAAGATCTCCTCTTCCATCATTTCTTCCACATTTTCTTTTACTCTCGCTCTGATCACAGCGGGTCTGGAACCAATAAAGCCCAGCAGACCGGTGCTTCCCTTCTCAATTACCTCATACTCAATATGCTCGCTGGTTGTTTCAAATTCAAGCAAGGCTTTCGTAACTGCCTCCTCGACTGTTTTTGCGGAAAATTCTTTATACTCCATCCTATATAACCTCCACAATTGATAATTACTTTTTCTGGCTCTTTTCGTTATATTCCTTTACCATTCTGGCCTTGGCAGCAATACTGCCTGGCTTGATCCCTCTTTCCTCATAGTACTTGGTGCTGTCCTGTTTGGAAGACGGCTTCGGAGGCTCGTGTTTTTTCTTTTCTTCTTCTTCAATCTCACCGATTGTTTTATTCATATTTTTACGGGTATTAATGTTAGCATTTTCTTTTATGGGAGGAAGTCCTTTTTTTGCCCGTTTCTTATTCTGCTTCTCCAGGTTCTTCTTCATGACTTCATTCATATCCAGCTTATCCATGTACTTATTCACACACAGACGAAGAACCATACCTACCACACTGCTGGCCACCCAGTACAGACCCACGCCGGCGGGCAAAGAAATACAGATCACCACAGACATGATAGGCATTACAATATTCATAGTTTTCATAGAAGCAGCCATAGGATTATCCTCACTGACTGACGCCTGTGTTCCTGTCATCAGCTTGGCACTGTACCACTGACTCAAACCAGCCAGAATCGGAATAATCCAGGCAATATTCGGTATAAACCCGGGAGCTTCAGCCAGATTAATGCCGCCCAGAAAGGAATTCATATGAATCACCCGGTCGATCAGCGGCTGAACCTGCTCCGCAATGTCAGGAAATGTATTCAGGAATTCCGTCCAATCTGTCCGGTTAAATTTATACAATAAGTCTACAATCCGATTCAGAGATTCTGTCGTCGCCCCGGAATAGTCATAATTTTCCAGTCCATAAGCTTCCGCAAAATTCAGCAGCTTGTCCACAAATCCGCTCTGAGTTGTTATCAAATTTACAATGCTCATGAAAGCATTTTTGACTCCCGTCACATAACCGGGAATATTATAAATAACCCGGTACAGCGCAAAAAGAATCGGCATTTGAATCAACAGGGGCAGACACCCGGCTGTAGGAGAAACGCCGTATTTTTCATATATGGCCTGCTGTTCCACATTCTGCTTCATCATGGAATCCTGGTCTTTCTTACCCTTATACTTCTTGGCAATCGCCTGAAGCTCAGGATTCATGACTGCGGTCATTTTGGAAAATTTCTGTTGCTTAATAGTCAAAGGCAGCAAAATCACATTTACCGCAATGGTAAATAAAATAATGCACAATCCTATATTTTCAATGCCGATGGTGCTGCAAAGATTGAAGATTGCGTCCATAATCACACCCAGAACTCTGGCGATCGGGCCTAATATGGAACCTTCATATTGTGTCAAAACAATCGAAATCAATGGAATATCCTCCTAGATACTGTTGAATTACGGGACCGGATCATAACCGCCCTTCGCAAAAGGATTACATCTCAATACTCTTTTTACTGCCAGAAAGCTGCCCTTGAAAAATCCATACTTCTCCAATGCCTGTATCGCATATTCCGAACAGGTAGGAACATATATACATGTTGGATACTTTTTCAGAGGTGAGAGGAATTTCCGGTAAATCTTAATCAAAAATATCAATACCTGTTTCATATCTCATTACATCCATTTCACGCGTCTGCACGCACAATATGATGCATCCTTGCCAGATGCATCACAGCGCTTTCAATCTCGCTGTAGCTTTTCCCTTTTGCGTCTTTTCTGGCTATTACCACTATATCGTA
Source organism: Candidatus Paralachnospira sangeri (assembly GCA_904397815.1). Taxonomy (GTDB): domain Bacteria; phylum Bacillota; class Clostridia; order Lachnospirales; family Lachnospiraceae; genus Paralachnospira_A; species Paralachnospira_A sangeri. The sequence continues at coordinate 11,760 of CAJFOT010000124.1, read as the reverse complement.
GCCCTGTTCCAATCGATATTGGTTTAAACGATAACTTTCTTTGATCAGACGTCTGATTCTATGCCTGACTACACTGTTCCCTACTTTTTTGCTGACAGAAATTCCAATTCGTGAGCAGTTCAGATGGTTCTTCAACGTATATATAACCAGATATTTATTGGCATAAGATCTGCCATCATGATATACCTTTACAAAATCCGCGTTTTTCTTTAAACCATTTACTCTATCCATACTTTTAACTCAATATGAAAATCTGCCGTACAGAAAACAAAAGGCCACAAAACTGCGGCCTAAGCTGATAATTTCTTTCTTCCCTTTGCTCTTCTGGCCTGTAACACTTTTCTTCCGCCAGCAGTACTCATTCTGGATCTGAATCCATGAACTTTAGCTCTGGATCTCTTCTTCGGCTGAAATGTCATCTTCATTTCACAACACCTCCTTCTATTTTCATTATCATAATTGCTCTATCATAGAAAACAGCATTATAATTATAGTAAAAATAAATATCCGCGTCAAGCTGTTTTTACTACTTTTCGTCTCATTTCTCTTACTTCACCTGCACACAGCTGCTGTTCCGAAAGATTTCCACAGTCCTCCGATGCTTTTCCACAAAACCAATCTATTTCATGCACCAAGGAAAAGTTATCCACAATTTGTTGATAACTTGTTGATAACTTTGGGATTTTTCCATAATTTTCATAGAAAATACTGATTTTACGCTGATATTAATGTGCATAACCCTTTTCCACAGCTTGTCAGCAATGTGCATAACCCACTTTTCTCCACCCATTATCCACATAATCCACATTTTTTGTATCCATACTGTGTGGAAATTACTTACTTCCTAATTTATATATACTTTTTCTAAAATTAGCCATTTTATCCCTTTTCGCTGTTCCAAAATTACAATTGAATAAATAATTCTTTTGTAGTAAAATAGATTATGTATGCATTCTGGCATACGCACATGATAAATGAAAGCCTGTGGGGTGATAACGATGTTGGAAATACTGAAAGAAAACTGGGAAAAAGTCTTGCAATATCTGAAAGAAGAACATGAAATCACAAATGTTTCCTATGAAACCTGGCTGATGCCTCTGACTCCTTATTCTGTCGAAGGCGATCGTATATATATCTTATATCCGGGAGAAAAATACGGCCTGGAATATATTCAGAAAAAATACACCATTTTCCTTCAGCTGGCCATTGAAGAAATCACAGGAATTCACGGGTCTGTTACTTTCATATTGCCTGAAAATACACGGCCGGCAAAAAAAGAGTCTCCCACCCCTGCTTCACCCCAGCGGGATACTAATATTAATTCCAAATATACTTTTGATACCTTTGTGGTAGGCGCAAATAACCGTATGGCTCATGCAGCGGCTCTGGCAGTAGCAGAATCACCGGGGGAAATTTATAATCCGCTCTTTATCTACGGAGATGTAGGGCTGGGAAAAACCCACTTAATGCATTCTATCGCGAACTTTATCCTGAAAAATGACCCCTCGAAAAAGGTTATGTATGTCACCTCAGAAGTATTCACCAATGAGTTGATTGACGCCATCCGAAACAACAAAAATACCGAATTTCGAGATAAATACAGAAATAATGATATTTTGCTGATTGACGATATCCAGTTCATCGCAGGCAAAGAAAGCACTCAGGAAGAATTCTTCCATACGTTTAATGCCCTGAAAGACGCAAAAAAGCAGATTATTATTTCATCTGACCGGCCGCCAAAAGATATTGAGACTTTGGAAGAGAGACTTCGTTCTCGTTTTGAATGGGGACTGACCGCTGACATTCAGATGCCTGATTATGAAACACGAATTGCCATTCTCCGAAAAAAGGAAGAACTGGAAGGATTCAATATTGACGATGAAGTCATTAAATATATCGCAGAAAATATAAAGTCCAACATCAGGGAACTGGAGGGCGCCCTGACGAAACTGGTGGCCTTTTCTCGTCTGGACCGCAAGGAAATCAATCTGGAAATGGCTGTTGATGTTTTGCGCGATTACATATCCCCCAATCAGGTGATTGAGATAACGCCGGAACGGATTATTAAAATCGTTGCCGATCATTTTAATGTCACCACCGCTGATCTGGCTTCCTCCAAGAGAAGCAGAGACATCGCCTATCCCAGACAGATTATTATGTTTCTTTGCCGAGAAATGATCGATATACCGCTTCAGCAGATCGGAAAATATCTGGGCAATAAAGACCATACAACTGTCATGCACGGCTATGATAAAATCAAGAAGGACTTGGAGACAAATGAAACCCTTCAGAATACAATTGATATATTAAAGAAGAAAATCAGCACCAGCCAGCCTTAGTAAAAAGGCCTGAAATGCCGTGCGTCTTATCCACAATCTGATGTGAATACCCTGTGGATTGGCTGTGCATAAACTTCACCAGAATCTCAGACGTGGATAACCTTCAAGTTATCCAAAGGTTTCCGTGAAGATATCCACATACTTGTTCTTTCTGAAAAACCTGATATTTACTGGACAAACCGTGCTTATGCACATATCCACACCCCCTATTACTATTACTGCTGAAAAGATATATATCATTCCTTCATTTATGGCCGAAAGGAGTTATACACAATCTATGAAAATCATATTTTCCAAACCAGCTTTGTTAAACGGCATTAATATCGTGTTAAAGGCAGTTCCTTCCAAAACAACTATGCCGATTCTGGAATGCATTCTGATTGATGCCGAACAGCAGGATGTAAAGCTGACTGCCAATGATATGGAACTCGGTATTGAAACTACTATTGAAGGGAATATTTTAGAAAAGGGAAAAATTGCTATTGACGCAAAGCTCTTTTCTGAAATTATCAGAAAACTCCCTGACAGCGATGTAATATTGGAAACAGACAGCAGCGGTCTGATGACAATCACCTGCGAAAACTCTAAATTCCGTATTCCCGGACAGCCGGGAGATGAATTTACTTATCTTCCTGATATCGAAAAAAGCAGCTATATCTGCCTGTCTCAATTTACACTTAAGGAAGTGATCCGGCAGACGATTTTTTCTATTGCTGCCAATGATAATAATAAAATTATGACAGGTGAACTCTTTGAAGTACATGAAAACCAGCTGAAGGTAGTGTCTCTGGATGGTCACCGGATCGCCATCCGCAATGTAGAGTTAAAGGATGTCTATCCGGATCAAAAGGTAATTGTTCCGGGCAAGACACTGAATGAGATCAGCAAAATCCTGTCCGGAGACGCGGAGAAGGATGTCTATATCTTCTTTACAAAAAACCATATCTCCTTTGAGTTTGACAATACTATTGTTGTATCTCGTCTGATTGAAGGAGAATATTTCCGTATTAATCAGATGCTGTCCAGCGATTACGAAACGAAGATCACAATTAATAAGAAGGAACTTCTGGACAGTATCGAGCGTTCAACTCTGCTGATCCGGGAGAGCGACAAAAAACCGATCATTCTGGATTTTGACGACCATCGGCTGGAAATCAGTCTGAACTCTGCTATTGGTTCCATGAAGGAGGAAATCCTGATTCGGAAACAGGGCAAGGATATTATGATCGGTTTTAATCCAAGATTTCTCATCGATGCGCTTCGTGTGATTGATGATGAGGAAGTAGATCTCTATATGATTAACGCAAAAGCGCCCTGTTTTATCCGGGATGAGGAGGAGCGCTATATTTATCTGATTCTGCCTGTGAATTTTAATCCGGTCAGGAACTGAGAAAGTCGGAGGATGCGGGAAATGGAAGAAATCAAACTGCGGGATGAGTATATTAAGCTGGGCCAGGCCCTGAAGGTATGCGGCATCGCTCAGTCCGGCGTAGAAGCAAAAATTATGATTCAGGAAGGACAGGTCTGTGTCAACGGGCAGCCTGAACTGCAGAGAGGAAAAAAACTCCATGACGGGGATGTGATCACCTGTCAGGGAAGAACTATCCAGATCAAGGGCCATGATCATTAAATCGTTAGATGTCAGCGGATTTAGAAATTATGACAGGCTGAGCCTGACTCTTCACAGTGGTACAAATATTTTTTACGGCGACAATGCCCAGGGAAAAACAAATATTCTTGAAGCGCTGTATATGTGCAGTACGACAAAGTCCCACCGGGGCAGCAAAGACAGGGAGATGATTCAGTTTGAAAAAGATGAGTCTCATCTGAAAATGATATTAAACCGGAAGGGACTGGATTACCGTGTTGACATGCATCTGAAGAAAAGCAGGCCGAAAGGAATCGCTATTAATGGTACTCCGATTCGCAGAGCCAGTGAGCTGCTGGGAATGGCCCATGTCATTTTTTTCTCCCCTGAAGATCTGGGCATTATCAAAAACGGACCGGCGGAGCGGAGGCATTTCATCGATATGGAGCTGTGCCAGCTGAACCGTGTCTATACCAGCGACCTGTCTAATTACAATAAAGTACTGGCACAGCGCAACAGGCTTCTGAAGGATCTGGCCTACAAGCCAGAGACCATCGATACGCTGCAGGTCTGGGACATGCAGATGGTCCATTACGGGCGGCGGGTGATCAGCGAGCGGCGCAAATTCACAGAAAAACTGAACCAGATAATCGAACAGGTTCATTATGATCTGACAGCGGGAAAGGAACAGATTCAGATCCGTTATGAGCCCAACGTGTCAGAGGAAGAACTGGAGACCGCCGTAGAAGCCGGAAGGGAAAAGGATATCAGGCAGAAATCGACTCTGACAGGGCCCCACCGGGATGATATCTGTTTTTTCATTAACGGAACCGATGTAAGAAAATACGGCTCTCAGGGGCAGCAGCGTACCGCGGCTCTGTCACTGAAACTGTCTGAAATCAGGCTGGTGGAAGAGGTGGCGAGGGATGCGCCCGTGCTTTTGCTGGATGATGTATTATCAGAATTGGACAGTAAAAGACAGAGCCAGCTGCTGGACAGTATCACCCATATCCAGACCCTGATCACCTGTACGGGACTGGATGATTTTGTCAGCGACAGGTTTCATATGGATAAAGTGTTTAAAGTTGTAAATGGAACTGTAGTGAGTGAGAATTAGTGAAACGGAGGTATTTATGAGCGCAGATTACAGTGCAGAACAAATACAGATATTGGAAGGGCTGGAAGCAGTGCGGAAAAGACCAGGCATGTATATCGGCAGCACTTCCAGCCGGGGACTTCATCACCTGGTATACGAGATCGTAGACAATTCAGTGGATGAGGCGCTGGCAGGCTTCTGTACAGAGATTGAAGTAATCATTCATGAGGACAATTCCGTAACTGTCATTGATAACGGACGTGGAATGCCGGTGGATATTCACCCGAAAGTGGGTGTGCCTGCCGTAGAGGTAATTTTTACGAAGCTGCATGCCGGAGGAAAGTTCGGCGGAGGGGCCTATAAGGTATCCGGCGGTCTTCACGGTGTAGGCGCATCGGTGGTGAACGCCCTTTCAGACTGGCTGGAGGTGCAGATCCGGGTTGACGGAAATGTTTACAGTGAACGGTTTGAGAGAGGAAAGGTAGTCAGGAAGCTGGAAAAAATCGGAACCTGTCCGGAATCAGAGCATGGCTCCACTGTAACCTTTAAGGCTGACGGGACGATTTTTGAGGAAACCGTTTATGACTATGATGTGTTGAAACAGCGCCTGCGTGAGATGGCTTTTCTCACGAAGGGGCTGAAGATTATTCTGCGGGATGAGCGGGAAGATAAACAGGAGCGGGTGTTCCATTATGAGGGCGGCATCAAAGAATTTGTACAGTATCTGAATAAGAGCAAGACGCCTCTGTATGAGGACATTATCTACTGTGAGGGAGAGCGGGATAAAATCCTGGTGGAAGTGGCGATGCAGCACAATGATTCCTACAATGAAAGTGTGTACAGCTTCGTCAACAATATCACCACGCCGGAGGGGGGCACTCATCTGGCCGGATTTAAGAGCGCTCTGACAAAAACCTTTAATGATTATGCCAAAAAGAATAAGCTGCTGAAGGAGAATGAGGCAAGCCTGGCCGGGGAAGATATCCGGGAGGGCCTGACCGCCATCATCAGCGTGAAAATTGAAGATCCTCAGTTCGAGGGACAGACGAAGCAGAAGCTGGGCAACAGCGATGCCAGAAGCGCGGTGGACAGCATCGTCAGTGAGCAGCTTACTTATTATCTGGAGCAGAACCCTCAGGTGGCCCGGCTGATCTGCGATAAGGCGATTCTGGCCCAGAGAGCCCGGGCGGCAGCCAGAAAAGCCAGAGATCTGACCAGGAGAAAAACCGCTTTGGAGGGAATGGCCCTGCCGGGCAAGCTGGCTGACTGCTCAGACAAAAACCCTGAAAACTGCGAGATCTATATTGTAGAGGGAGATTCCGCCGGCGGCTCCGCCAAATCTGCCCGTTCCCGTGCTACCCAGGCCATTCTTCCCCTGAGAGGAAAAATTCTCAATGTGGAGAAGGCCAGACTGGATAAGATTTACGCCAACGCGGAAATCAAAGCCATGATTACTGCCTTTGGGACAGGTATTCATGAAGATTTCGATATTACAAAGCTGCGGTACCATAAGATTATCATTATGACTGATGCCGATGTGGATGGGGCCCATATCAGTACGCTGCTGCTGACCTTCCTGTACCGGTTTATGCCGGAGCTGATTAAGCAGGGGTACGTGTATCTGGCTCAGCCGCCGCTTTATAAGATTGAGAAAAACAAGAAGGTATGGTACGCTTACAGCGACGAAGAGCTGAACAATATTCTGACCGAGATCGGACGGGACAGCAACAATAAGATCCAGCGCTATAAAGGCCTAGGAGAGATGGATGCCTCTCAGCTGTGGGAGACTACCATGGACCCGGAAAAACGGATTTTGCTGCGTGTAACGATGGAAGAGGAAAATTCGGCGGATGTGGACCTGACATTCACTACACTGATGGGCGATAAGGTAGAACCGAGACGGGAATTTATCGAAGCCAACGCCAAATTCGTGAAAAACCTGGATATTTAAGCTGGTGGAGGAAAGAAAATGGATCAGAATATTTTTGATAAGATTCATGACGTGGATCTGAAAAAGACCATGGAGACATCCTATATTGATTACGCCATGAGCGTGATCGCGGCCCGGGCTCTTCCGGATGTGCGGGACGGCCTGAAGCCGGTGCAGAGGAGAATTCTGTACTCCATGATCGAATTAAATAATGGGCCGGATAAGCCCCACAGAAAATGTGCCCGTATCGTCGGTGATACAATGGGTAAATATCACCCTCACGGAGACAGTTCGATTTACGATGCCTTGGTGAAGCTGGCGCAGGACTTTAATACCCGCTATCCTCTGGTGGATGGTCACGGCAATTTCGGTTCTGTGGACGGAGACGGGGCTGCGGCCATGCGCTACACAGAGGCCAGACTGAGCAGGATTTCCATGGAGATGCTGGCGGATATCAATAAAGATACCGTTGATTTTACACCTAACTTTGATGAGACAGAGAAGGAGCCGGTGGTTCTGCCTTCCAGATACCCCAACCTGCTGGTAAACGGCACCTCCGGCATTGCCGTAGGTATGGCTACCAACATTCCGCCCCATAACCTGAAGGAAACCATTGAGGCAGTGGTGAAAATCATCGATAATTATATTCTGGAGGACAGGGAAACCTCCATTGATGAGTTGCTGCAGATCGTAAAAGGGCCGGATTTCCCTACAGGGGCGGAGATTCTGGGCCGTTACGGCATCGAGGAAGCTTACCGCACCGGGCGAGGAAAGATCAAAGTAAGGGCAGTGTCCAACATTGAAACCATGCCCAACGGAAAAAGCCGGATCATTGTGACAGAGCTTCCCTATATGGTGAACAAAGCCCGTCTGATTGAAAAAATTGCCGATTTGGTGAAGGAGAAGAAGGTAGACGGCATCACTGACCTGCGGGATGAATCCGACCGGTTCGGTATGCGGATCGTCATCGAACTGCGCCGGGATGTCAATGCCAATATTATGCTGAATCAGCTGCTGAAGCATACACAGCTGCAGGATACATTTGGTGTGATCATGCTGGCTCTGGTGAACAATGAGCCGAAGGTGCTGAATCTGTCTCAGATGCTCCACTACTATCTGGAGCATCAGAAAGAGGTTGTGACCAGACGCACCAAATATGAATTAAATAAGGCAGAGGAACGGGCCCATATATTGGAAGGACTGCTGATTGCCCTGGACAATATCGATGAGGTTATCAGTATTGTCAGAAGTTCCCGAACCACTCAGGAAGCAAAAGAGCGGCTGATGGAACGGTTCCAGTTAAGCGATGTTCAGGCTCAGGCTATTGTGGATATGAGAATCCGCACACTGACAGGTCTGGAACGGGAAAAGCTGGAAGCAGAATACAAGGAGCTGGAAGAAAAGATCGCTTACCTGAAATCCATCCTGGCAGATGAGAAAAAACTGCTGGGCGTGATTAAAGAAGAGATCATGATTATCTCGGAAAAATACGGTGATGAAAGAAGAACGAAAATCGGCTATGATGACGGAGAACTGATGGATGAGGATCTGATCCCCGATGAGTCTGTAGTGATTGCCATGACCAGGCTGGGATATATCAAGAGGATGTCCATCAATAATTTCAAGAGCCAGCATCGCGGCGGCAAGGGTATCAAAGGAATGCAGACTCTGGATGAGGACTTTATTGAAGATCTGATGATGACCACAACCCATCATTATATCATGTTCTTTACCAATCAGGGCAGAGTATATCGGCTGAAAACCTATGAGATTCCCGAAGCAGGCCGCACTGCCAGGGGAACAGCTATTGTAAATCTCCTTCAGCTGATGCCGGGAGAGAGAATTACAGCCGTGATTCCTATCCGGGATTATAAGAAGGGCAGATATCTGTTTATGGCGACCAAAAAGGGTATGGTGAAGAAAACAGATATCACCGATTACCAGAATATCCGCAAATCCGGCCTGCAGGCCATTACGCTGAGGGAAGATGATGAGCTGATCGAGGTGAAATCTACCAACGATGAGAAGGACATTCTTCTCGTCACTGCCATGGGTCAGTGTATCCGCTTCCACGAAACCGATGTAAGGCCCACCGGGAGAACTTCAATGGGCGTGATCGGTATGAAGATGGAATATGGCGATGAAGTGGTGGGCATGCAGCTGAATACCCAGGGTACATCTCTGCTCTTTGTATCTGAATATGGTATGGGCAAACGGACGCTGATCGAAGAGTTCACACCTCAGAACAGAGGCGGGAAGGGCGTGAAATGTTATAAAATCAATGAGAAGACTGGCACCATTGTAGGAGTGAAAGCGGTTCAGGATGATCAGGAAATTATGCTGATCAATACAGAGGGACTGATTATTCGGATGAATGTATCAGATATTTCCCTGTTGGGAAGAATCACCTCCGGCGTCAAATTAATTGATATGGATACAGGTGTGACGGTCGCCAGCATTGCCAAGGTGCGGGAGGATCAGAAAAAGGATTCTGATGCCATGATGAAGGAACTTGAGAATCAGTTCGAAAACGACGAGAAGTAAATGTGCTGATCAGATGGGACCGTCCCATCTGAAATCAGAAGAAGCAGAAGGAAGGTATCAGATTCCGTGTCAGCGGGACATGCCTTCCTTCAAAATTACAGGAGAAAACAGATGATGAGAACAATAGAGGTAAGCCAGGTAACACAGGCAATTCGGGATATGTGCATTGAGGCCAATCATTTTCTGTCAGAGGATATGCGGGAGGCATTTGAAAAGGCAGTGAAACAGGAAGAATCTCCTGTGGGGAAAAAGGTGCTGGAACAGTTGGAAGAGAATCTGTCCATTGCCGCCCAGGACATGATTCCTATCTGCCAGGATACGGGAATGGCCGTTATTTTCATGAAAATCGGCCGAGACGTCCACTTTACGGGAGGATCTCTGGAAGAGGCTATCCAGGAAGGGGTGCGCAGAGGATATACAGAAGGTTATTTAAGAAAATCTGTTGTGGGTGACCCGCTGATCAGGGAGAATACCAATGACAATACCCCTGCGGTGATTCATTATGAGATCGTGGAGGGAGACCAGGCGGAAATTACCCTGGCGCCCAAAGGGTTCGGAAGTGAAAATATGAGCCGGATCTTTATGCTGAAGCCGGCAGATGGCATCGAAGGCGTGAAGGAAGCGGTTTTAACAGCAGTGAGGGATGCGGGTCCCAATGCCTGTCCGCCGATGGTAGTAGGCGTGGGAATCGGCGGCACCTTTGAGAAATGCGCGCTGATGGCGAAAAAAGCGCTGACAAGGAATCTGAATGTCCGTTCTGAGATTCCTTATGTAAAAGAGCTGGAAGAGGAGCTTCTGGAGAAAATCAACAGTCTGGGCATCGGCCCCGGCGGTCTGGGAGGACGGGTTACAGCACTGGGAGTTAATATTGAAACATATGCGACACATATCGCGGGGCTGCCGGTGGCGGTGAATATCTGCTGTCATGTGAACCGGCATGTGACGAGAAAGATATAGCCAGAAGAAAAAAATAACAGGCAAATTCAATGAATCCGGATTTCTCTGTTTGTATTCTGTCATTAAATATAGAACAGTGAGATTTATGGAATCAAATATAGAAAACCTAAAAATAGGATTATCTATTATGTAGAAAAGAGGATGTGGGATGGATCAGCATATTAATACACCCTTGACAAAAGAAAAATTAAATAATCTTCATGCCGGAGATTATGTTTACATTACAGGTACAATTTATACAGCCAGAGACGCGGCTCACAAAAGAATGTATGAGGCATTTTTAAAGGGAGAAGGTCTGCCTTTTGATATCAGAGATCAGATCATCTATTATATGGGACCCTCTCCTGCCAGAGCGGGCAGGCCTATCGGCTCTGCCGGTCCTACCACAGCCAGCCGGATGGATAAATACACGCCTCTGCTCCTGGATCAGGGAATGACCGGTATGATCGGCAAAGGAAAGCGGAGCCAGGAGGTAAAGGACTCCATGAAGAAAAACGGCGCGGTATATTTTGCCGCGGTAGGCGGCGCCGGCGCCATCCTTTCCCAGAGAATCAAATCATCCCGGGTAATCGCTTATGAAGATCTGGGGACAGAGGCAATCCGAAAGCTGGAGGTAGAAAACTTTCCGGTTATTGTGGTGATCGATCCGGAGGGGAGAGATCTGTACGAAGAATCACTGAAAGAGTGGAGACGGTGAGCGGGACATATGTTTTTGTTCGGCAGCAGGCGGCTCTTGATGCCGTCCGGGCTGCGCAAATCCCCCCGAACAAAACATATATTTTACCTGTTTTTAATAAAAAATGAAAAAAGTCATTGACATTGACAACCCAATCTAGTATAATTCTAAATGCGTCAAATGGCGCATATATGGAAAACTGAAGCGAGTAACCATTTTGCTGTTGGCAGATGATATGCTTCTTTCGTTCGGAGAAATACTCAAGAGGCCGAAGAGGCGCCCCTGCTAAGGGTGTAGGTCGCTAACCGCGGCGCGAGGGTTCAAATCCCTCTTTCTCCGCTCTTCCATATAATGGCCATTTGTTTTTTTGTCAAAAAAGGTAAAAAAAGTGGTTGACATTTCCAAGAAGATAAAGTATAATAAATAAGCTTTCTCATTGAGGGATGCAACAAAAAAGAAATTTAAAAAATGAAAAAAAGTTCTTGACAAACGAAAGCGACTGTGATATAGTAAATAAGCTGTTGCTGAGACAGAACGAAAGGCACCTTGATAATTAAACAGTATAACCAACCCTGAAAAATTCTTTAAAAGATTTTATTCAGAACCAAAACCAAGTAAACGGAAAAGGAT